>JAEYNZ010000167.1 GCA_023412195.1 Bacteroidota bacterium | reverse complement strand
TGGCAAAAGAAAAAAAATGCCACAAAGCCACCAAGCCCACTAAGGTTCACAAAGCACCCGGTTGGGATATTTTGCTTCAGTTGTAATTAAAAGATAATGTGCAAGTTAAATAAATCTGTCATTGGTAACGAAGTGAGAGATCTCAAAATTCATTGTTTTAACAATGTTGCCAGGCAATATTAAAAGCAATACTATTCCTGAAAGGCTTTTCTGTAATGGGATGGTGTTTTGTTCATCACCATTTTGAAGTAGTGGTTGAAGTTGGCCAGGTTGTTATACCCGCATTCGTAACAAATCTGGGTAATCTGCTTGTCTGTTTCTGCCAGCATCCTGGCAGCGATCCCTATCCGTACACTTTTTACATAGTCCATAAAGGTTTGGTTGGTTTTCTTTTTGAAGTACCGGCAAAAGGAACTGGGTTCCATGCATACGATTTTGGCAGCTTCATTCAAATTGATTCCATTCTGGATATTCTGAAAAACATATTCATAAATTTTGTCGATCTGTTCACGGTCTTTGACGTAGGTATTGGGAAGCGAAGAGGGGAGAGCCAGGTATTCGCGGTCTTCTACCTGGAGCAGCAGGCTGAATACTTTAAGAAGTTCTATGTACCTTTCCAGTCCTTCCATATTCACCATTTTTTTGAGTGATTCCCCCACCTTTTTGGTCTTGGGGCCTTTGAAGAGGATTCCGCTGCCTGCTTCCTTCAGGAGATTTACCACTTCATCGAGTTCGGGAATGTTAAAGAAGTTGGAACTGATGATGTTTTCATAAAAATGGGTAACCACACATTCACCATGTTGGTCGGGGCCTGGTTCCAGGACCTCCCAGCAATGGGAGATATTTGGTGCCAGAAGTACAAGGTCGCCCCTGGTGTAGCTTGAAATATGGTTTCCTACTATGCGTCGTCCAGAACCTGTGGTTATATAATTCAACTCAAAATTCTTGTGGAAGTGGATCTTGTCGGAATTGGGATCCATTTTAAGCCTTCTGGTTATAAAGGAGTGTTTATGCGAAACATCTATTTTTTCATATACGAATCTCATATTGTTTTATTTTAACCATGATGCATTAAATATAAAAGATTTTTTCGTATAAATGGTCAAAATTTAATGTAAAATTACCAAATTTCAGGAAGCAGATTTTCTGGTTTTGTTTTTCTTTTGTATTGAGCATAACTGATATATGATTTTATGCAAAATAAATTCAATGAAATGATCAGTAGCAATAAATCATTCCCGCATTCCTGCACCTGCAGGTACTTAACAATTCGAAATAATACCATTGTAAACATACAGTTGTAATCATATGAATGCTAAAAAGACTTTAAAACTTCCATTGCGTGGAATAATTCCCCCGGTTGTAACACCGCTTTTAAGTGACAATGAACTGGATGAGCAGGGAATTGAACGGTTAATCAGGCATTTATTGGAAGGTGGGGTGCATGGGATATTTTTATTGGGTACTACAGGAGAAGCACCGAGCCTGCGTTATAAACTCAGAGAAAAATTTGTGCGGCAGGCATGCGCCCTGATCGATAAAAGAATACCCGTCCTTGTAGGTATTACAGATACTTCTTTCGATGGTTCGGTAGAAATGGCACATATTTGTAAAGATGCTGGTGCCGATATGGTAGTGGTTGCCCCGCCATATTATGTTCCCATATCCCAGCAGGAAATGAGGCTGTATCTCGATGATCTTGTTCCCCGGCTGCCCCTTCCTTTTCTCCTGTATAACATGCCTTCACACACGAAGCTGCATATGACAGTTAAAACCGTTGAACATGCAAAAAATATGGGAGCTCTTGGTGTAAAAGACAGTTCAGGCGAAATGGCCTATCTTTTTTCACTGATCGATGCATTTAGAAATGTGCCGGATTTTTCTGTGATAACGGGAGTTGAGCTGTTTATACCGGAAACCATCATGCAGGGTGGCCATGGTGCCATTGCCGGGGGGGCCAATATGTTTCCCAGGTTGTATGTTGATTATTACAATGCTGCGGTAGAGCGTGATTTCAGCAGGATTGAATTTTTAAGGCGTATTGTTATGAAAATTTATAATACTGTATATAATGTTGGTACATTTACATCCCGTTTTACTGTGGGGACCAAATGTGCACTGGCTGCAATGGATATCTGCAACGAGTATGTGGCTCATCCGCTGCGGACTTTTGATGGCCCCGACAGAGATAAGATTACACAGTATGTGGAAGAAATTAAGGAATTGATGGGTAAAGCAGCTTTTACCTGAACCAGTTTAAGAATTGATTATGCATCTACCAACCTTAGACCTCGTTGTATTTTTTATAATTACCCTTGGTAACGTACTTTTTGGAGCCAGTTTTTATTTCAAAAATAAAACATCAGGACAATTTACATCGGGGGGAGGCAATTTACCTGCGTGGGTGGTTGGTATGTCTATTTTTGCAACTTTTGTCAGCAGCATCAGCTTTCTGGCTTTACCGGGAAATGCCTTTTCCACAAACTGGAATGCATTGGTGTTCAGTTTTTCAATACCCATAGCAGCCATCATGGCGGTAAAATTTTTCGTCCCCCTCTACCGTGGGATTGGGAGTATTTCGGCATATAATTATCTTGAAATCCGGTTTGGTGCCTGGGCCCGCATCTATGCTTCGGCATGTTACCTGCTTACCCAGCTGATGCGTACGGGTGCCATACTGTTATTGCTTGCCCTGCCATTAAATGCCTTATTTGGCTGGAACATCAGAACCATCATAATCATTACGGGTATAGCCGTAACTTTTTACTCCATGTTGGGGGGTATCAGTGCCGTAGTATGGACTGATGCCATACAGGGTATTGTACTCATACTTGGTGCAATCGTTTCAGCTGTGGTACTTACCTTATCCATGCCCGAAGGACCTGGCCAGATCTTTGAAATTGCTGCTGCAAATAATAAATTCAGCCTGGGAAGTTTCGGTGCTGGTTTGTCGCAATCTACTTTTTGGGTTGTGCTTGTTTATGGGTTGTTTATCAATCTTCAGAACTACGGAATCGACCAGAATTTTGTGCAGCGTTACATGGCCACAAATTCCGACAGGAAGGCCAAATCGTCGGCATTGTTTGGTGCATTGCTGTATGTGCCGGTTTCGGTGATATTTTTCTATATAGGCACCGCTTTATATGCTTATTATACAGCCATGCCTGAACTGCTTCCTGCAGAATTGCATCAACCTGGCAATGGCGACAAGGTATTTCCGCACTTTATAGTGAACGGTCTGCCTTCCGGTATAACAGGGCTTTTGATCGCAGCCATTTTTGCTGCAGGCATGAGCACGGTTTCGACCAGTCTGAACAGCACCGCTACGATTATACTTACGGATTATTATCAGCGTTATATCAATAAAAATGCTGGAGAAAAACAGGCGATGGCAGTATTGTATGGTTCATCCATTGTAATGGGTATTTTAGGAATACTGATTGCCATTACGCTTGTGGGAGTTGAAAGTGTACTGGATGCCTGGTGGTCGCTTGCCTCAATTTTTAGTGGCGGAATGCTGGGGTTGTTCCTGCTTGCATTTCTGTCACGGAAAGTACGAAGGGTTGATGCCATGGCAGGGGTTATTGCCGGAGTACTGGTCATTGTTTGGATGAGCCTTAGCCCGTTGTATTTCACAGGTGAAAACCTTATGGAATTCAGGAGTCCCTTCCACAGCAACCTGACCATTGTTTTTGGAACAACAGTCATTTTTCTTACAGGTTTTATCAGCCTGAAGATGTTTAACAGAAAACGTTGATGTAAATTGTATTCAAATTTAACAATCAGCATAAAGAATAATATATGAGAACTTTAATCATTTTGTTGGCCATGATTTCAGCTGGTAATTTATTTGCGCAAAATCCTCATTCCGGCTTCAATGCTGTAGTGGAAACCGGATTCATATACCAGGCCGAAGACGTGCCATTTCCCAGTTGCCATGCCTCAACAATAGCACAGACAAAGAAAGGGCTTGTGGCTGCATGGTTTGGTGGACAGTATGAAAAGCATCCCGGTGTTGGGATCTGGTTCAGCCGGCATGAGAAAAAGGGATGGACAAAACCTGTGGAAGTTGCCAACGGGATTCAGCATTCTACCCTGAGGTATCCCACCTGGAATCCTGTTCTGTTTGATTATGGTGATGAATTGTTCCTTTTTTATAAGGATGGCCCTGATCCTCAAAACTGGTGGGGGCAGCTGATCATCTCCTCCGATTTTGGCAAAACATGGTCGAGGCCTTTGCGGCTTCCCGAAGAAATTTATGGCCCTATTAAAAATAAACCTGAAATGCTGGAAGGAGGGGTATTGATCTGTCCCACCAGTACCGAGCATGATGGATGGCAGGTGCATATGGAATTTACTTCCGACCGGGGTAAAACCTGGGAACGGACTGCGCCTATCAACGACGGAACTGAGATTGCAGCCATTCAGCCAAGTATTTTAAAACATCCGGGTGGCAAATTGCAGATACTCTGCCGGAGCAAGAATAAGCGGATACTTTCGGCATGGTCGACGGACAACGGACGGACCTGGAGCAAACTTGAACCACTTGAATTACCCAATCCCAATTCCGGCACCGATGCAGTAACACTCAAAGATGGCAGGCATGTTCTGGTATATAATCATATCGATCCTGACCAGGAATGGGGCAACAGAAATGTGCTTAATCTGGCAGTTTCAAATGATGGCATCAACTGGGAAGCTGCAGTTTTACTTGAAAATGACCCTGATCCGGATGGTGAATATTCTTATCCAGCAGTTATTCAATCACGTGACGGAATGTTGCATGTAACCTACACATGGAACAGGAAGCTTATAAAATATGCAGTGATAGACCCATCAAAATTCGTTACGAAGCCTGTTGAAAACGGGAAATGGCCCCTACAGTAGCTTTTTTGCGGAAAATATTTAAAATTGAGCATCATGAATTGGAAATTAAAACGCGGATCAGGAAGTTTATTACCGGTTGCCGGGATTACTGTTTTAACCGGAACTTTGATTGTAATAACCCTGACAGCTTTTGCCCAACAAAGTACAGGATCGTCTTTCCGTGCGGAATATATTTTCCCTGTGCAGGAAAAGCATGTCCACAGCAGTTCGGTTGTTGAACTTCCAAACGGTGATTTGTTAACCTGCTGGTTTGAGGGTTCAGGTGAACGCACGGCCAATGATGTCAAGGTAATGGGAGCCAGGCTTAAAAAAGGAGAGTCGAATTGGAGCCAACCTTTTCTGCTTGCCGATACCGAGGGAAATCCAGACTGCAATCCGGTGCTGTACCTTGATGCAACAAACAGGCTGCATCTTACATGGATAGCAGTGGTAGCCAACCGGTGGGAAGCTTCCCTGCTCAGAACGCTGGTTTCAACAGACTTTCAAAATGAAGGACCACCAAAGTGGGACTGGCAGGATTTGATTTTGTTAAAGCCGGGTGAAGAATTTGCAGTTTCTCTGGAAGAAGGATTTAAGAAGATGGACCCACCTGGTCTGGCATGGGCAGAATATGCACCACAGTATGAACGGATGATTGTGGAGGCAGCCAAAGATCCGGTGAAGAGGGAGGTAGGATGGATGGGCCGTATCCAGCCGCTCATTTTAAAAAATGGCAGGATGCTGATGCCTCTTTATTCCGATGGATATAATGTTTCGCTGGTGGCTATTTCAGATGATAACGGTGACAGCTGGAGGCCCAGCCTGCCTATAGTTGGAAGGGGCAATATTCAACCTGCCCTGTTACAGAAAAAGGATGGAACAATAGCAGCTTACATGAGGGATAATGGAGATGCTCCCAAACGGGTTGTTTTCAGCAGTTCAACTGATCAGGGTGAAACCTGGAGTGTTTCCACAAAGACAGATATACCCAATCCGGGTTCCAGTGTTGAAGCCATTGCACTTCATGACGGGCATTGGCTGATGGTTTACAATGATCTTGAAAGCGGCAGGCACAGGCTGGCAGTTTCGCTTTCTGATGACGAAGGCACTACCTGGAAGTGGAAACGTTACCTGGAGTACCAGCCAAAAGGCAGAAACGGTTTCTCCTATCCCACAGCCATACAAACCAAAGATGGTATGGTGCATATTACCTACTCTTCTCATCTGACTGAAGGGAAATCTATAAAACATGTTTCATTTAATCCGGCATGGGTTAAAGAAACAAGTGAGGGTCTCAGCAACGCTGAGAAGCTTGGATTCCCCAAAGGAAAGAAAGTGCTGCTGCTGCATATGGACGACCTTGGGATGTGCAGGGAGGCCAATGATGCTGGTAAATATTACATAGAAAACGACTATATCCTGTCGGGGGCTGTGATGATGCCTTGTGAGTTTGCTGAGCCCATGGTGGAGTGGGCAAAAAAAGTACCAAAAGCAGATATAGGAGTGCACCTTACGCTGACAAGTGAGTGGAAAACCTGGCGGTGGGGTACATTGACTGACCCTGCAAAGGTGCCGGGGCTTCTTGATCCGCAGGGGAAAATGTGGCGCAGTGTGCCTGAAGTTGTGATGAATGCCTCACCACAGGAAGTTGAAACAGAAATCAGGGCACAGATTGACAAGATGCTTGAACTGGGTTATAAACCTACTCATATCGATACCCATATGGGAACATTATATGGTTCGCCTGAATTTGTAAAGGTCTTCCTGAAGGTTGCCGAAGAATATAAGATTCCTGCAAATGCCATTGATCTTTCAAATCCAAAGGTGGCTGCCTTTTATAAAGCCGAGGGATATCCGATAAATGAAGAGGTGATTGGTATGCTGGGCAATTACAATCTTCCGCGCCTCGACAATTTTGGAAGCGTGCCCAAAGGCAGTACATACCAGGAAGTGAAAGATAATTTTATGAAGCTGGTGAAATCACTGGATGCAGGAATAACTGAAATCATTTTTCATCCTTCATTTGAAACAGAGAACCTGGCTACCATTACAGGTTCGTGGCAGCAAAGGGTATGGGAGGCTGAGATGTTTGCTGACCAGGAGATCATTGACTTTTTACGGGATCAGGATATCATCCTTACTACCTGGCGGGAAGTAATGGAAAAGTTTGAAAGGAAATAAGCTGGTCTGTTGTTGACACAGATAAAAACCGAAGGTTAAAAGATGAAACCAAATGAAGCAATCGTTTAAAATTGGAGGAATCATTCTTATTCTGTTAGGAGCGGGCATCATCTTTTGGGGCTTTTCCAACTTAAAAGACAGGCATCCGGGATATCATGCTGATTTACAAATATTGAATGGCAGTCGCGGAATATTGAGTGCCGGTTTTGCAGCAGTGCCTGTTACGCCTGAAGTTCCGGATACCTGGGTGGATCATAACCATGATGGAAAATATAAAAAGAAGGACGGCGACTATTATATCGACGGGAATGGCAATGGTAAATTTGATCCCGTATGGATTGCCGGCTTCAGCAACAATAAACCGGCTAATGGCATTCATGATGATACATGGGCAAGAACAATGGTGCTTGACGACGGTACTACCAGGATTGCAATTGTCATACTCGATGCCATAGGTTTTATGCACGATGATGTGGTAGATACACGGAAGATGATACCTGAGGAATGGGGCCTGGCTTATGTTCTTATTGCGTCGACGCATACACATGAAGGGCCCGATCTGATAGGGATGTGGGGAAGATCTCCATTGAAGAGCGGAGTGAACAGTGAATACAGTAAGTTCGTGAAGCAGCAGATTGTCCGGTCGGTGGGCATGGCAGTGAATAATCTTGTACCTGCAAGGCTGGAGGTTTCAGAGGATTTAAGCGGAGCTGTTCCACAAGTAAAAGATACACGTAAGCCTGAAGTTTTTGATTCGGGATTACGTTTTATAAAGGCTGTAGGTTTGGAAAAAGGAAACACTTTGGGAAGCCTGCTTTCCTGGGGCAATCATCCTGAAACGCTGTGGAGTGGTAACCTGCTTATATCATCAGATTATCCCCATTTTTTCAGGGAAGGTGTTGAAAATGGGGTTTATAATGGTGATAGCCTTGTGATGCCAGGAATTGGCGGGGTTGCAGTTTTTGCCACAGGTGCTGTTGGAGGATTGATGTGTACCCATCCAACTCAGCCCATCACAGATCCTTTTAGCGGGAAAACGATACTGGAACCATCTTATGAGAAAGTAACTGCACAGGGCAACCAGCTTGCGATGCTGGCACTTAATGCCATGGAAACCCCTTCGGGATATATAGATACAGCTGCAATTTCACTGGTCGTACGTACTATTACACTGCCGATTAAAAACAACCTTTTTAAGTTGGGTACAGCTTTTGGGGTTTTGGGCCGCGGAACAGCAGGCTGGATGAAGATGAGAACCGAGCTGGCAGTTTTCAAGATAGGGCCTGTAACATTTGTTGCTGTGCCCGGAGAAATATATCCTGAAATTGTTAATGGAGGAGTGGAGAATCCGCAAGGTGCTGATTTTGATATTGTTCCGGTGGAGATTCCGTCAATCAGGGATATGATGCCCGGCGAGTTTAAATTTGTGCTGGGACTGGCAAATGACGAAATAGGCTATATTCTTCCTAAAAGTCAGTGGGATTCAAAAGCACCTTTTACATATGGAAGGGAAAGTTCCCCTTATGGTGAGGAAAATTCAGCAGGACCTGACACAGGGCCGATAATACACGGAAACCTGAAGGAGATGCTTGGAATACTGGCTGACTCTGACGGTTTTGACGGGATGGAGGCACGGCATTAACAGGTATAAGTGCATTTCATTGATAAATCTGATAATATATTTCATCCGATATTCATTTGTTTTTTAGTGGCCGGATGGAAGCCGCAGGATGAATCTCATCCGTAATTTAGCTATCAAATCCTACTCCTTTCATATGAGTAAAATATTTTTCCTATGAGTAAAAAAATATTGAAAAAGATTAAAAGGGGTTTTCTGCTCCTGCTTCTGCTTACAATTTTACTGATGGTAACTCCCCGACTGCTGGGATGGATTTCGCCTGAAAAACCACCTGTAGGATATCATTTTGATGCCCTTACATACCTTGCTGCCGGAACCGGGTTAGAAAAACTTGCTGATTTAAATCCTGAAATACCCGATGATATTGAGGTATTCAGGGATGTGGAGTATAAGAATGTTAACGGGAAGTCGCTGCAGATCGATTTTTACAGGCCAAAAAACAAGCAGGGGCCTTTACCGCTCATTGTCTTTATACATGGCGGTAGTTGGAAGAGCGGCAACCGTTCAGACTACATGGTTTATCTTGTAAGTTTTGCACAAAAGGGATACATGACAGCCACCATTTCATACCGACTTCTTCGCGACAGCATATATCCTGCTGCAGTGGCAGATGTTACAGATGCTGTTGACTGGTTGTATGAAAGTGGCGAAACATACAATTACAACCCTGACCGGATCGCGCTGGTGGGTGGATCAGCAGGTGGACATCTTGCAATGTTAGCAGGTTATGGTTGGAAAGGTACATCCAGGGATTCAATTGTGACAGAAGGATTACCGGCAAAACGAAAGATAAAAGCACTTGTAAATATATATGGCCCGGCAGATCTGACAACAGAGTATGCAAGAAAACAACGGCTTGTAAATGCTTTTCTTGGCCACAGTTATGATGCTTCTCCGGAATTATACGTTGAAGCTTCTCCTGTTCATTATCTGAAACCCGGTCTTCCTCCCACAATGATTCTTCATGGCACATCAGACAACCTTGTGCCTGTCAGTCAGTCGGACACATTAAAATCACGGCTTGACAGACTGGGAGTACCCTGTGAATATTGCCGTGTGCCACTTTGGCCTCATACCATGGATATGGCACTACGGGTTAACAGGTATACGCAAAAGCGGATGGAGGAGTTCTTTATACTGTATTTGTAACCAATCATTCCTCCGGGCCAGGGTTTTCCTTAACGAGTGACATTGCTTCTGATACAAATATTTCTCCTGTCATTTCACCCAGGGAAGTGCGGGAGATGTAATTGTAGCGCTCGAAGCTGTTAAAGTCTTCCTTCACCATAATGTATCCGAGAGCATCGTTTGTTAGTCCAAAGAGAAATGGTTGTTTTGTTTTCATGTTTCTTTTCAGGTAATAGCCAATGTTGGGAAGTGCTTCTCCCGGGATAGTAAGGATTTGGGCTTTTCCAAGGTTTATGAGGTTTAGCCGGGTTGAGATCATATTGAATGAATGATTTTGATTGGCAGAATTGAGAACAGGAGAATTTTCAAAGACCCATCGCATTTCTTCCGGTTCGATTGGAAATTCAATGATTTTAGAGGTGCAGAAGAGGCCGGGATTTTCATCAACAGGTGCCGGTTCAATAATTCTCAATGCTTCATCAGCCATTAAATATCCGATACGTATGCATTCTTGCCAGTCGTTTGCTTCCACTCCGTTTTCCCTGCGGTTATCGGCAGTTACCATTCCTCCCTGGGCACCATTCATGAACAGGGCAATTCCGCCTGCTTTTGCTTCTATCCGTTCATAAAGTGGTCCGCATAAATCAGGGCTTATGAGTTTGCTTTTTGTTCCCAGGATTTCAGGATGGGTGGCATAATTGATAAGGGTGGCAATTGTTTTTCCTTTATGTTCTCCTGTTGTAGCTATAGCCTGGATGACTCCGCATCCTGGATCATAAAGCTGCGGGGCATAATAATTATAGGCGATTTTGCCTTTGGCTTCCCCGACTGCAGTTTTAAGGGCCGCAGGTTCCAGATTATCAAATGCCTCATTCACTGCTTCTGCAATTTGAATAACACACCAGTCGAGGTAAGTGAAGTCGGCCCCGGTATTCCCATTTTTATCAGGGAAAGCATAGGCATCAGGTGCACTATGAGTGTGAGTTACTCCAATGAGGATATTTTCAGGAGGGATGTTTTTTATAAGTTCCCGCGATCTGTCGCCCAATACTGCCGGCCAGCCAAGGTTGTCAACTCCCACAATGGCAACTTTTGTATCGCCTTTTTCGAAAACAAGGGCCCTTACGAACAGGTTGCCCTGCTTTCCTAAAGGCATTTCCGGTGTACCCATACCACCTGAAATGGGTAATAATTTTTCCGGTGTTATTACCTTTGTTGCTGCCCCAGCTTTAAATTCCTGCGCTTTTATGGTATAAACATTAAAAAGGAAAATAAACAGGATGAACAATATTTTTGCTTTCATAAATTGAATTAAATGATTCAATAAATATAAACCGGGTTTGTGTAAATCCATGGTACAAATTTGTTTTTCAGCCTGACATGCAGTTCGAGCCGGTACGCTCCTTTTTGTAGAGGTCCTTTCCATGCATATTCATACGATTCTTCTGAAGGATTATCCACATCTTTCCCGTTATATACCAGCCTGAAACGGCCTGGTAAAGGGGATATGGCATGCAATGATTCTGCCTGGCTTAAAGGAATAGAATCACCTAATATGCCACTGGTGGAATGCCCTGCATTTTCCGCCCAGTACAGGAACCCATTGGCGTCGCCAAGGCTTTTAAAGGCCGAATAGTGGTGGCCAAGAAGTATATGTTGAGCTAAAGAGGGAACTGAAAGGGTATCAGCCAGAACATAATTTGTTATATAATTAAAACCTTCGTTGTAGGTGTCAATCATGAGTTTAAAAACCCACCCGTTTGCATCAGGTTCCTGAAACAGCCACCGGTTCCGGAAATTTACGCTGACGGTGTCGAAGGGTTTGGCGTTTGGGCCAACCCACTGGATACGTCCATCTACAAGTTTACGGGCCCTGATGTTTTGGTTTTCATGGGTGTCAACAGCTGAGAACCCAACTATTTTTCTGTTCACATTCAGTGAATCCCAAAGTGCAAGAATGGTTTTCTGATCATCGAACATTTCACGCAAAGCCCAGTGCCTGTATGATTTTCCATTAATGAGAAAGTTGGCTATGTGAGGTAAAAGACGCTCATCTTTTGTATCGGTATGAAAATTATAGATTTCCATACCCTGGTAAAAGGGGTTGCCCCAGTTGTGAGGTTCCTCAGTATGTACATAAAATGCCATTCCTCCTGCTTGTACAATGTTTTTCACCAGGGTGTCCTTGTCTGTTGACCAGTCTGTAACATTTTTCGAGAGCGGCCATATGGCCAGTTTCTGCCTTTCGCTTCCCGGTTCAATGAGAACTCCGTCATAATTTCCGTGGTATCCCCTGGGAAAGGTGTCCATGTTTCCACGTGGATGATCCGTTAGAAAAATAAATTCAATGCTGTTTTTTCTGGCTGCAAAAACAAGGTCGTGAATGGTCCCTTCGCTGTCGTGCGACCAATAACTATGTGCATGCATGATTCCACGGTAGGTAGTTAACCCCGTTGATGCCGCAGGTTGTTTCCGGAGCTGATTCAATGCAGCAACCTCCTTGTCAAGCCGGGGATAAACAACAAGATTTCTCCAAAATGGAGGGACAAACAAAACAACAATTATTGCAATGAAAACGAAGAGTATTACAAGGAGGGTGTATTTCGATATTTTCATCAAATATATGGCAGGCATTTTTGTCAGTTTATTTCGAAATGATGATATCACTCAGCTGGGTTATAAGATATATGGTGTATTCACCCATATAAGGGCCAAACCAGCCCATGGTTTTAGGTTCATACTCATCGAGATAATAATAGCGTCCGGGGATAATGTACCCTAAATAACTGCCATTAAAGCCGGTTACATTGGATTCGAAACCTTTGGCTGCAAGCATGTATTTTACCTGAAGGGCATATTCGCCACTGAAATCGGAAGGTGTGGCGATCCAGATCATGCGATCCAGTCTGACAACCTGCAGATACGCATTTCCAGGATAGGGCATCAATTTCCTGCTAATCCACGAGGACATGGTGCGCCCGGTTGTTATCCTGAAACGAAAATCAGGAAGTGGCAACTGAAACGACAGGAGCGACAATTCAGAGTGTTCTTTGAAAGGTGTCAAAACCAGATATTTGTTCAGGCTATCGGCAAGTGATTCTCCAAGGTACTTTGGCTTGTCAAAACCTTCACCTTTGCTTACAGGACTTTGACTACCCATTGATCCTGCAAGGAAAAGGGCAATATCCACCGAAGTATTTTCCATCTTTCGTGACCAGTATCCGGGATAATCGGCACTGATTTCCATGTTTTCTTCTCCCAGTGTTGTAGAATGGGCAGCAAATGAGCCGATGACCGCTTTTTTATACCCTGTTTGTTCAATAGCCAAATAACAAAATTCATCATTTTTGGTTCCTTTTTCTCCAGCTAAACGATTTCGGGTGTAATCACCTGCATAAAAGCTTCCTGATCCCAACCTTGCGGATTTTAGATCATCGACAGCTGCCAGTACAGCTTCTTCTATTTTCAGAGACAGCCACTTTTTCAGGCTGTGATTTTCTTCACCTGCAAATAGTTTTCCAACCATGCCACCTCCCCATGCACCCAAACTTGAGTGGGTATGCGTAGCTGAGAAAATCAGGTTATGACGGTCAATGCCCTGCTTAGATAAAAGGACAATTGTTGAATCCACAATTTCGGGGGGCATAATAAGTAAATCGGCGGTAACGAAAATAGCCAGACAATCTCCGGAACGCAGGGCTGCTGCTTTTATAAAAATGCTGTCGTGAATGCCTGTGGCAGGGGCTCCTTTTCTACCACCATATCCGGCAAGGGGAACCTCCATAAATTCTCCCTCATAAATATTTTCTTTCTGCTGATTGAGCATGGGAGTGATGCTGACCTTCGAAAACCCTGCCTGAAGTGATTCATCTTTACTGAAAACAATATTTTTCAAACTATCGATTCTTGACTGGCTCACGTTGTAATACCTGGTTTCGAAATAAGGGGTATGATCTACAGTCCTGGTGAAAATGAAAAAAAGAATGATGAAAAATAATATGACAGATGATATAATAATAAAGGTTCTTTTCATAATTGCAGATCATTGAAGTGGCTGGTTTCTGAATTATTACAACCGGAGCAGGCAAATAAATATCTGCCTGCCCCGGTTTATTATTTCAAGGTTGATCAATAAGGTTTGCCGGTGCCCTGGAGGACCCACATTTTAGACCAGGCACTGTTGTTGCTTACATCGGTACCCTTAAATGGTGTTGGTTCAAGACGTTGTATGGCAGCTTCAGCATTCACCGGATTTTTTGAAATTTCATTGTCAAAATGGTAATAGAAACGGAGCGGAAGTGCCTGCCTTTTTGCAGATTCACCTGTTTGCAGCTGGGGATACCCGGTCCGGCGGTAGTCGAACCATGCCTCTGCTGCTGCAGTCCAGCTTGCAATCCATTTTTGTGTAATAATACTTTCCAGTCCTGCATAGGGTGCACCTTCGATGTATGACTCAAATGCATCACCTATGCCCCAGGCGTTGAATGACTGCCGGATGCCTGCTGCATAATGGGCTTCAGGTGTTCCGGACGCCCATCCGTAAAGGGCAGCTTCTGCAAGTATAAAATGCACTTCAGCTGCTGACATCAGCCGCATCAGCAGCAGCGGTCCATTGCTTTCCTTATAGATATCATTCAGCTGGGATGCATGCGGGTTATATACTCCCTGATCCAGATTGGGATTCAGATTATATAGCTGGGCTGAAAAGATGGAAGGAGGAATCCCGATATATTCAGTGTCGTAATCTATTGGAACATTAAATGCATTTTCGTATGCGTCAGCCACATCCTGTGAAATCTCCCTCTTCCCGTCTACAACCCTGTCGATGCCCTCGCCGCTTACAAGCACAAGAGGTATTTCTATCTTATTCGCCCACACAGCCAGCCTTGGATCATTTAATTCCTGTAAGGTTTCAACAAGTGTTGAGGCTAATTTGGTTCGCATGTAATTGCCGCTTGGATCGGGATTAAAAGCCATGGAACTTGGCCAGGAATCAGAAGGTGATGATCCCGGGAAGCCGATAGTGGCATCCTGTGATGCTTGTGTAATGAGCGGATATTTTTCAGGATCACCTGTTATTTTCTTAATTCCCTGTTCTGCAACTCCCGGTTCTTTGGCCGATAGCCTCATGTAGTACCTGAGTGCGATGGAATTGGCAAACATCCTCCATTTGGCTACATCGCCATGATATAGGACATCTTGAGTTGGAGAAACATTTTCATATGAACCAGATCCATTTGAAAGCAAGGTATTGGCATTTTCGAGATCTTCAAGTATGCCCATGTAAATATCCTTTTGCTGGTCGAAAACAGGCTTGAAGTATTCCGGTCCCTGTTCGGCTTTCAATGCTTCACTGTACGGTGCATCACCCCATAGATCGGTTATCAGTCCAAAGGTATATGCCTTCATAATTAACCCCACTCCATGGTGAAATTCAAATTCACCGTCAACAGCTTTTTTTAGGAATTCTTCATTGTTTCTGAGAATACCGTAATAGCCGGCCCACGATTGTCCCATATTATCCCAGTCATAGTCGTTATGGCCACCCGACCACCCGTCGCGTTGTGTGTGCTGCATTACACCTGCTATATCTCCAAATCCCAGGTTGACCACAGTCTGCCCGAGGTCTGTGATGATCGTTGGCATGAGCAGGTTAAGATCGGCTATTTCAGGGTCAACTCCGTTGGGATTGATGTTTAGTTCATCAAGGTCCTTACATGAATTAACGAGCATAAAAAATGCTGTTAATGCGATGATAAAGCTATTTTTCTTGCTTAACATGATTGTTCGTTTTTTAATTTTTAAAAAGTAAAGCCCACCTTGAATCCTATAGGTACAACCCAGGGATCGGCATTGTAACGCTCAACTCCCTGCAGGAATCTTCCTCCACCTTCTGCCTGGAAAGCTCTTTCGGGATCAATTTTTAAATCCGCATCTTTAGTCCAAAGCATAATATTTCTGCTATAAACTGAAAAGCTGACATCTTCCATTCCCCATTTATGTGATACAGTGGTCGGTAATGTGTAGGTTAATGAGATTTCGCGTAGTTTTATATAATCGGCATCAAACATGTTGGCCTCACCGATATCCCATGGATAGCTCACAACATAAGGCAGAAAAATAGTTCCTTCATTGCCCAGGTTTTCACTTTCCAATACGAATTTTCCATTGGAATCATAATGACCCGTCACTCCAGGTGCAAAGGTTCCGTCATAAACTGTTACTCCACTGAAGCTTTCAGGAAATCCACCATACTCGGGTGTGGGACCACCTACAGGCCTTAACCTGTCGCTGAGCAATAATTGATCTTTGTTGGCAACTACCCAGTCGCGAAGGGCCTGGCTTGGTTTTCCTCCCAGATCTCCCGGGTGTACAAGCTGGTCAAGCCATGTTTGTGTATGTACCGATTCGGAAAGATACCTGTAAGTTTGTGAAACATATTGGCCACCCGAACGCCAGTCAAAGGTCATGTTGACAGAAAAGTTTTTATAAGTAAAAGAGGATTGCAGACCCATGATAAAATCGGGGTTATAGTTGCCTACAAGAGAGTATTCTTCTTCACCTTCCCATTCTGCATCCAGACCGCTACCCAATATGGGGAACCCGTAATACTCAGATGAGGGATCATTAACCCTTTTTACCCTGCGGGAATAGAGATTTCCAACCCGCCCATCGTGCCCCAGTTCATCATTTTTTACATATCCGATATTTTTTACCCGTGCCTGATCCCAGAACTCAATAAAACCAACTCCATCAGTAAGTTCCAGTATCCAGGTGTCGCTTTGGGTGAAATTCAGGTCAAGGTCCCACCTCAGATTTCTTGTCTGGACAGGGGTGACCCCCAGTAAGAATTCCCAGCCTTTGCTCTGGAGCAATCCTGCATTGATCTGGATACCGCTTGATCCTGTGGAAGATGCCAGAGGAACTCCCAAAATCTGGTTGCGGTTATCAACTGTATAGTAGGTCCCGTCAAATCTCAACCGATTGGAGAAAAGCCGGATGTCTGCACCTATTTCGAAAGAAGTCGCTTCTTCTGGTAACAGGTTCGGACTTAACAGTCCGCTTTGCTTTGCAAGCCGGATGGCATCGCCCCACTGGCCTGCATCCTGGTATGTAGCAAAAAGCCGGTATGGTGATGTATCATTTCCCACGCGTGCCCAGCCGCTTCTGATTTTTACCATTTCCACCTGGTCACCCATGCTGAGCATTTCATTTATCATGAGGCTTAATGATGCCGAAGGGTAAAAATAGGAGCGGTTTTCAGGAGGCAGGGTGCTCGACCAGTCGTTACGTGCTGTAAGGTCAAGGTAAATCATGTTTTTTAAGCCCAGGTTAGCCATGGCGTAAGCACTGTTAATGCCTTTTTGGCTTCTGTAGTTGCTATATTCCAAAGTTCCTGCACTGATGTTTTGAATTGTAAAAACATTCGGAACAATGAGTCCAGAACCTGCTTTTGATGCATTTGTAATGCTGGAAGCCTTTGAATAAAGGATATTGCCTCCTGCTGAAGCGGTAATAGAGAAAACTTCTCCATCATGTTTATATGTTGCCAGTGCATCCATGTTACGTTCCAGCCCGTTACTGCTTACAATACCATATGCTCCGTTGTTTGGCTCCTTACTATACCCCGGAGCAATTTTTGTTTCCCTTACTTCATCGCTTTTGTTCATTGTAAAGCGGCCCATTACACTGAAATTTGGAGAGATTTCCCACGTTGCTGCCATATTGCCATATACCCGGTAACGGTTGAAACTGTTATTTACATCATAGGCAAGGTAATATGGATTCTCATGGTTGTTGGATACTCTTTTGATATTGTTGCCTGTGCCATAATCCTGCAGCAGCCTGATGTCTATATTGGTGGGATGGTTATAAGCCCACTGCATCGGATTGGTTCCGCGATTTGATGCAGGCCTGTTTTCTGCCCAGGTGTTTGTAAAATTCAGGTCGGTACTGATTGTAAGGTGCTCCCGAACCCTGGAACTCGCCGAAAGCGAAAGGTTGTTCCTGTTCAGATCTGAATTGGGGATTAATCCTGTGTGCGTCATATTATTGAACCCCAGCCTGTAATTCAGTGATGCATTGCTTCCAAAAATGGAGGCGCCATTGGTCGTGGTAAAACCATAGTCATTAATAAAATTCCTGATATTGTTGGGATGGGAAATTACTTCCACAGGAACAGGAACTCCATTTGCATCAAGTGGAGAATGCCATTGTACTGCCCAGTATCCTTTGTCATTTTCAGGGCCTGCTCCTGTACCATCACCCGGACTGATTGTTGGCAATATGCCCCCACCTACGTTTTCAGGCCTGAAGGAGAACAACCCTGTAGAAAATTGTGTCTGTACATCCAGAAACCGAACAGGCATATCAAAAACTGTATTTGATGTAACAGAAACCTTCATTCCTGTTACACCTGCTGCTTTCTTTGTTGTTATAAGTACAACGCCGTTGCCTGCACGTGTTCCGTATAATGCTGCTGCACTGGGGCCTTTTAGTATTGAAACACTTTCGATGCTTTCAGGATCAAGGTCCGCAATGGCATTTCCGTAGTCTACCCGGTTGTCTACACCGAAACCTCCCACATTGTTGATTGTATTTGACATAGGAACTCCATCAATAACAAAAAGGGGCTGATTGTCGGTGCTCATTGAAGTGGCTCCCCTTATAACCATGCTTACTGAGGATCCAGCTCCTCCGGTTGAATTGATGGTTACCCCTGATACTTTTCCTGCCATTGAATTCAGAACATTTTCCTGGACTACCCGGGTTAATTCTTCCCCTGTAACTTTACCTACAGAAAATCCAAGTGATTTTTCTTCGCGTTTTATTCCAAGTGCAGTGACTACTACTTCATCCAGCGATTCGATGCTTTCTGTCATTTCAACATTAATAAGGTTTCTTCCCTCAACTGGGATCTCCCGGGTTTCAAAGCCTACGAATGAAAAAATAAGAACAGCATTGTCAGGAACATTTATAGAATACCTTCCTTCGGAATTTGTGACTGTTCCAAGGGAGGTTCCCTGTATCACAACGCTTAATCCAGGCAAAGCTGTTCCATCGGTTACAGAAGTAACAGTCCCCGATACCTGGATATCCCCCTGATTTGCAGCCTGAAGGTTCGAGCCCGCAGTGGAAAAGGTGATCATCAGGATTGTTATGAGAAAGGTAAGCATGTAGCTTATATATTTTTTTATTGATTTCATACCGGTTTAATTTGAAAGGTTATTTAACTACTTCAAAACTAAGTATCAGAGCATGTGTGTTCATGGGTAGATGATCGGGTGATGCAGCCATGAACATGATGAGTTGCATACGGGTATCAGAAATTTTGTTCAGGATAACCTTATTTTGAAAATCCCTGAATCCAATAAATCCGGTACCTGAAAAGTTAAGTGTGCTTACATCATTAAAAGTCGCTGCCCCCCCTGGTCCATAAACTGACGGAACTGTAAAATTTTCCTTTTCAGTATATGTAAAGGTACCACCCGGGTCAGGTGTATTTTTTGCGATGCATAGGCCGTAGTCTTTCCCGTTGGCATTAATTATGTCTTTTCCACCGTTGAGCACCATCTGGTATACAAGACCTCCAAGAACACCCCCGTCATCCTTGACATCAATGCCATAACTACCATCATTATAAAAAGTGTATTCGTCATCGTATATAGCCCCCATACCAAATTCGGTACTGAAAATTCCTGCAGGAAGAGGTTTGGGTGTATCTTCAACTACCGTTAAATTTGCATCGGCAGTGGCCAGGTAATCACCTTCAGTGCCATGATCGGCAGTTAGTTTCCAGGTTTTTCCTTTATAGTTGGCGGCAGTATGATCCCCGGTAAGCAAGGAATAAGGTGTCAGCTCAATTGCGAGATTTACTTCTTTTGTGGCAGTAGAACCTTCTTTATCCTTTGCCGTCAATTTAGCGACATAATAGCCTCCCTCATCATAAACATGTACCGGATTTTTCTCTGTACTGGTTTTTCCGTCCCCGAAATCCCATTCCCAGCTCACTGCACTATGGGTTAATGCGGTGAAGGCAACCTGTCTGCCAGTTGCACTGTGAAAGATTTCTGCTGAAAGCGGAAATACAGGTCGCGTTTCTTCTTCCTGGCATGATGGCAGCATAAGTACCATAATCCATGAAAAAGTAAGAATTAGAATAAACAGCTTTCGTTTCATAGTTTTAAATTATTGATTTATCTATAAAAGCATTATAAAGAGGTCTTAAAAAATATTTTCTGACACAGCACCTTCAGTGGTACAGCACAAGTATTTATTTTTTTACAGAACTTTGTTTTGACCTGCAACAAATACCCTTGTGCTTTTTGAATACAGTTCACCATTCAAATCAGGATACAGCAGGTCAACATAAAATGCCAGATACCCTGTTTCAGGGTAATTCAGACTGATCATAATCTGTTCATTGTTTTCACCTTCAACTGTTTTGGCTGAAAACACATTGTCTCTAAAATCTCTGTCTTCCGATTCGGAGGTCCAGAGTACTATGCCTTTCAGTTTATCTTCAGAGGCGTCGATTCTTAAAATCATTTCTTGTCCGGTTTCTTCCATCTCCCATGAGCAGGCAGGATGTTCTGTGTTTTGCAATGTTTCCCCGAAAAACGCACTCAGGGCCTGTACGGCCTGTTTCTTGTCACCCAGATCGTGACCTGCATTAGGTACATAATGGAGGTAGTTTTCTCCGGGAATTTCATCTAAATAATGTTTTATTGCATCTACAGGCCAGTATTCGTCATTAGTGCCGTTGAATATGAATTTTGGCATTGTCAGATTGTTGCGGTAAGAGTAAGGATCAACCATTGCAGTTAATTCCTGACCATCAGGTGTATCTACATCCTGTGCAATACCCAGATTTACATAGTCCTGGATCTGGATGCTGTAGTTGCCCCAGGCTTCAAGGTGATAACTTATACTCCTGGGCATGTTTAGCATATCAATAACCATCGGGGCAATTGCTTCAACCCGTGAATCGGTGGCCCCTGTAAGCCATGTAGTCCATCCCCGTTTGGAGCCTCCGGAAACGAGAAAAGTATTAATCCGGAGATCCAGGTTCTCCTGGGCAAAAGCCTGCACAGCATCCATTGCCCGTACAGTGCTTTTAACCATAGGGAATAACAATGGCCAGGTAAAATCCTTATCTTTCCTGTAGTTGTGAAATGTTAATGAGATCAGCTCATCTTCAGTGAGATTTCCAAAAAGAGGTTGGTTTGGCACCTGAAACACTACTGCAGTTATGGCTTTATTTTCTTGTGCGATCATTTGCATCATCCGGATATTTCCGTCATCAGCTTTTTTCCAGTTCGGCATTTCATCCGTATTGCTTCCTCCGGTGATAAAAAGCAAAGCTCCATTGTACAATACTTCTTCAGGAACTATAACTGTTACCTGGTGCCTCCAGATATATTCCCTCCATGTTTGGGAGGTAACCAGAAGGTTGTATAGTTTCAGGTCACCCGACTCTGAAGTTTGATGCAGTTGCCATTCGAAGGATGAATCTTCATTTTGCAGATAAGCCTGCAAAGCTGTTTCTGGAGTAACTTCTTTATCTGGAGTACAAGAAACAAACAGTACAAGAAAGGTTAGGATTATTCCTGAAAGTGTTAAAGTTTTATTCATAGGTTTCATAGCTTTTTAAAGGTCCTGCGGGTAATTATCGGATTAACTCAAGGCATTTCAGCCAGAACTCATTGTAATGTTCCCAGTAAACGATATTGAGGCCCCAGTGCGGAGCAGGGTCAGACATATAAGCCAGCACTTTGCCGTTGCCGATTTTCCCATATACAAGCAGCGGATCATTTGTTTCCTTTATCCGGAGGATGGTTTCAAATCCTTCACGTTCCCTGGTTTGGTTATAGCCCAGGATTGGGGGCATATTATCAAGATCAATGTTTCCAAAGAAATCTTTTCTTTTTGATGTGGCTACTGGATAAAATCCCTCCGTGCTTTCCACCAGGTCGTCTGATTCCAGGCATTCAACAGGAATGATCTCTTTCAGTTTGGTTCTTCCCCAGCCGCCTTTGCCTATTTCCCCTGAAAAGGAAAGCCAGCCTCCCATGAACATTACACTTTTGCCACTTTTTACCCAGTCGACTGTCAGCCTTGTTCGGTCGGGAAGTGTAAGAATACCTTTTCCCATCTTGTCACGATCAAAAAAATGGGGCGCCAGATGGAAGTTTTTGGCTTCAATATCACTAAATACAACCACGTCATACTCTTCCAGAACCTTTTCATATTCACCGGGCCCCATTTTGTAGAAATCCCATGCGGGCACTGATTTAACAACATGTTCCCCCGATGATTGAAAGGCATTCATCAGCCATTCACCATAATTGAAAATATCGATTCCCTTATATTCATAATTGAAAGGTGATTCTGCGAATATCGGACCCATTAAAACTGCCCAGTCACCAACGTAATAAATCTTTGCCATTTGTACCTTCTTAAAAAATTATTTTAAATCATTCAGATCCGGTATGATGAAGCCAACGCTGTTTTGCCATGGTTCTGTTATTCTCTGAAAAAGGTATTATATAAATTAATGTGGATCTTAATGTTATCCTAACCATTTAGGTATTACCCAAATTTAATCAGAAAAAGGAAGTTTTACTTGGTGAAAATTGGTAATTTTATATGGAATTTTAACAATAAACCAGTCTTTGCTATTTTTAAAACCTGGTTATTGGTTAAAAAGTAATTATATTTTCAGGAGGAATAACAGGCATCCGATCCATATCCTGCATGGCGTTGATCAAACCTGCTTTATCATATTTTTTGATGTCTGCCGGGGTAATGGAAGTAACATATATTTTTTTTTCTACAATGAGTTTAGCTCTCTGGGTACCGGGCAAAAGGGGTGTGTCTGGTGTCCACCAGCGCTTTCCGTCGAAGAAGATTACATTGGCTGTTAGGCTGTCTGTGATATAGCCATTCTTTACAATCAGGATGTCATCACAACTGCCCCTTTTTTTGAATAAATTATTTAAATTTTCCCTGTTGGAATATTTCAGATGATAATCAATTCCATCGCCTTCAACCAGCCTGAGGCTGGTGACAGGCCTGTATTGATGCTTTATAAATTCAACTTTTTCAATAGCTTGTCCGTATGAAACCCTGCACCGGAAGAGGCCGATCCTGAATTCCGCAGGTACTACTATTGAACCCTCCAGATTTATTTGTTCCATGGAACGAAATACAATCTTTCTTGCCAGGTTCATACGGGCATGGTGGTACCGGAGGTTATAAAGAACTCCGTTATGGCATTTTATGGTTTCAAACAACAGGGACATACACTTTATTCAACATTTCATTATACTCCGTTTCAGGCTGGCTCATAAATGTGATACCGCCCCCGCTCTTATAGATCAGTTTTCCATTTTGGTTCTCTATATACCTTATGAGCACACAACTGTCAAGATTTTTTCCATCAAAATAGCCAAACACGCCGGTATAATAACCTCTTTCGTATTGTTCTGCATTCTTGATTATTTCCACTGTTTTTTTCTTAGGTGCACCGGTTACGGAACCCGCAGGAAGCATTTTGCACAGGATCTCACCTATTCTTGCCGGGTAATCTGCCGGAAGGTCTCCTGTAATTTTGGAGCTTACCTGCCAAAGGTCTTTTTGATTCGTTTGTATGCGTTCAAGATATCTGAATTTCTCAACCTTTACATTTTCTGCAACAAGGCTCAGGTCGTTCCGGATCAAATCAACTATGGTATGATGCTCTGCAAGTTCTTTTGAATCTGCCAGCAAAGTATCACCCGAATTGTCTGTGTCGGCTGGTTTGGTTCCTTTCATTGGAAAGGATGAAATCTTTCCATTTTTAATTTTTATCACTGTTAACCGACTAAAGTCGGGATTATTAAATTTTATTATCTGTAGAGCCCAATTTATGGGCAATTCATTTAGCCATTAATTTTTAGACCCCCTCTATTTTCAAATCCATTTTAATTGAAG
>JAEYNZ010000088.1 GCA_023412195.1 Bacteroidota bacterium | reverse complement strand
ATCAGTTAAGGGAACTCCTTACCAATTATGGAGAAGTGTTCGAAGTTTGGTTCGACGGCGCCAACGGGGGAACAGGCTGGTACGGTGGTGCCGACGAAGAAAGACGTATCGACAGGGAAACCTATTACGATTGGGAGAACACCTATGCAATCGTTCGTGAACTTCAGCCAATGGCATGCCTGTTCAGTGATGCCGGTCCCGATATCAGATGGGTGGGCAATGAGGAAGGATGGGCAAAGGAAACAAACTGGGCTCCCTTGCGCCGCGATGAATTTTATCCCGGCTCCCCAAGGTATGTTGAACTGCAGTCGGGACATGAGGATGGTACGCACTGGCTACCTGCCGAAGTCGATGTATCCATCAGGCCTGGGTGGTACTACCACCCGGCGGAAGACCATAAAGTAAAGTCTCTTCCGCACCTGCTTGATATCTATTATAATTCAATTGGCCGCAATGCATCCTTTTTATTAAATTTTCCTGTCGATACCAGGGGACTGATTCATGAAAATGATGAAATGCAGGTTCTTAAACTGGCAGAAACCATTGAGGCTGATTTTGCCAATAACCTGGCTAAAGGACAAAAAGTAACTGCTTCCAATGTAAGAGGCAACTCCAGTAAGTTTAAGGCAGGAAACGTAATTGACGGCGATAGTCAGACAAGCTGGATTACTGATGATGGTATCACAAATGCTTCACTTGAAATTGATTTTAAAAAGCCTGTAACACTTAACAGGTTTCTTGTACAGGAAGACATACGTTATGGACAGCGGGTGAAAAAGTTCATACTCGAAGCCCTTGTTAATGGTGAATGGCAGTTGATTGACAATCAGACGACCATTGGCAGAAAAAGAATTCTAAGATTTCCTGATGTCACTGCTGAAAAACTTAAACTCACTATTGAAGATGCCAAAGCTTCTCCGGTTATATCCAACATTGAAGTGTATCATGCTCCCAGGGTTTTGGTCGAGCCTGCCATAACTAGAACAAAGAATGGAATGGTTGAATTAAAGGCATTTGATGAAGGGTTACATATATATTATACAACCGATGGTTCCATGCCTGATGAAAATTCGATTCGGTATGAAAGTGCCTTTGAGTGGAAACAAAAAGGAATGCTTAAAGCAGTGGCCTTTGATCCGGCATCTGGTAAATCCAGTCCGTTCGCTGAGCAGCGGTTTGATGTCGTGAAAGAAAAATGGCAGTTACAAAAGGATTATGGGAATAATGGAGACCGAATGATCGATGATAATCCAAATACAGCATGGGTCACCGGTGAAAAAGCACCTGTCGATGTGATCATTGATCTTGGGGAGCATCTGGATATCGCAGGATTTACGTATCTTCCCGATCAGGGAAGAGGGAATCCCGGAATTATTTTTCAATATGAATTTTCAGTAGGTACCGATGGAAAAAACTGGAAAGTTGTTTCGGCAGGGGAGTTTTCAAATATCAAAAACAGCCCTGTGCTGCAAGAGAAAAAATTTACCCCTGTCTCAGGAAACTTTATTAAATTTAGAGCGCTTTCTCCTGCAGAAGAAAATGGCAGGATGGGAATTGCCGAACTGGGATTAATTACCAACTGAAGTATGACTAATACAATAATCTAATATAGCTGCTATGAAAAAGATGAGTCTGTTCCTGTTATTGATGGTTTTTACCTTTCAAAGTTTATATGCGCAGAAAATGATCTGGAATGAGACTGAAAATGAAAAGAAGGAACGACTCTCCTGGTGGACAGATGCCCGCTTTGGCATGTTCATCCACTGGGGGCTGTATGCACAGGCAGCAAGGCATGAGTGGGTGAAAAAGCATGAGCGGATTTCTGATGCTGATTATCAGAAGTACTTCGAAATCTTTAATCCGGATCTTTTTGATCCTGCTGATTGGGCAAAGAAAGCAAAGGCAGCGGGAATGAAATATGCAGTAATTACAAGCAAGCATCATGAAGGTTTCTGTATGTTTGATTCTAAATACACAGATTATGATGTAATGAATACACCCTACGGAAAGGATATCATCAAACAGTGGGTCGATGCATTCCGTGCAGAAGGTCTTGGAATTGGGTTTTATTATTCTCTCATCGACTGGCACCATCCCCAGTATACAATCGACCGCGTGCATCCTCAAAGTGCGGGAACTCAACAGGAGTATGACAAGTTGAATGCAGGAAGGGATATGGCCGAATACCGGGAATATTTAAAGAACCAGGTGCGGGAAATCCTTACAAATTATGGTAAAATCGATATTCTGTGGCTGGATTATTCTTTTCCCGGAGAATTTGGCAAAGGCCATGGGGATTGGGGTTCGGTAGAATTGTTAAAGATGGTTCGGGAACTGCAGCCTGAAATCATTATCAACGACAGGGCTGATCTGAAAGATTATCAGGGTGGATGGGATTTCACAACTCCCGAACAGTTCAAGGTTCCTGAATGGCCTACTGAAAATGGAGTGAAAATCCCGTGGGAAACCTGCCAGACATTTTCCGGATCATGGGGCTATTACCGGGATGAGCATACATGGAAGGATAATAAACAACTACTGGTTCTGCTGATCGAATCAGTTAGCAAGGGTGGGAACCTCTTGCTGAATGCCGGTCCTACAGCAAGGGGTACATTTGACCATCGCGCCGATCAGGCCCTGGCTGAAATGGGAGAGTGGATGAAGGTCAACAGCCGTTCCATTTACGGATGCACTCAGGCACCTGAAGGCTTCACTGCTCCTGACCATTCGCTGCTGACTTACAATCCTGAAACAAACAGGCTGTATATCCATCTGCTCGATTATCCGCTGCAGAACTTCACCCTGCCCGGCTTCAAGGATAAAATTAAATACGCACAGTTCCTTCATGATGCTTCTGAAATCAGGATGTCAAAACCATCAGGTCACTGGGTGCAGCAGGAACTCCATGCAAATGATGTGAACCTGTCGCTGCCTGTTGTAAAACCAAACGTTGAGATACCGGTAATCGAGGTTTTTCTGAAATAAATGTAGAAGAACAAGACACAGGGAAGAGAGCACAGTGCAGAGAGCAGGGAGCGCAATACAAAAGGTAATTCATGGAGCTGCCAGCTCCTTGCTGCCAGCTTGAATTAATTCATAAGATGCTGGTTCCCAGCTTCTGGCTTTAAGAAAATCAGGATTAAAGATAATGATGAAAAGAGGTTGCCGGAAGCGCAGCCTCTTTATTTTGCTCATTTGGCCAGGTAGCCTGAACTTGCAGCTGTCAAATTACGGTATCAGGCGGATCAGTAACCTCGAAGCATTCTGAACTAACCCCAGTGCTTAAGCCTGGGAACGGTGTTCGCTCTCATCGCAGCCATGAGCAACCGCTTTATTGTAATTATAGTCGTTAAGGTTCTTAAGATCCTGAGACTCTTCTGCAAAAAAGCGATCTTCTCTAACCCCAGATCTTCTGTCTGGCTAAAAAAGTATATTGCCACTTATCCTCACCTCTGCCCTATACCCTGTTTCCTGTGCTGAACAGAGGTGGCTTCAGCAGTGTTGTTCCTATTCGGAATATACCAACTCTACTATAAATTCAGATTAAACTCATTTTAAACTCAATGTAAATTCAATTATAATTGAGTTTACATTGAGTTAATATTGAATTTAAGTTGAGTTTACATTGAATTTGTACCGGATAAGGTGTATCGGGGAACATAAATGAATCATTTCATAAGTGATCCTGATAAACCTTTTATAGAACAGAATAGAATTATACAATATATACTATTATGAATCCCCCTGACAGACTTGTTGCAGTCAAAAAGAAAGGTTTGTTACAGTAATTTATTCTGATCCCTGAGGTTTCTTAACATTGAGGTATCATTCTTCTTTCCTGTTTTTCAGCAGGTAACGAAATTTTATGTAAATTGTATGAAAATTTAGAAGTGAAACTTTTGGCGGAATCAAAACTCCCCATACATTTGCAGCCGCTTTGAGAGCGAAGTTCATTGAAGGGGATGATTAAAAAAGGCGCCGGGCGGGCAGTAGAGTGATTTACAGCCGGTTTAGGGTGGCGGATTAAGAGGCCCCGGATACTGGATAAAAAAAACGAAAAAAAAGGCATGAAAAGTTTTGGGGGATTGAAAAAGCCGATTACTTTTGCAGCCGCAAATCAGAACTGTGTTCATTGAAAGGATGGGAGGCAATAAGAGTCGGACAACCGCCGCAAGGCAAGTTGGCCGGTTTTGGAAATACGGAAGGCCACGGATTTTGGGGCGAAAAAAAAGCAACAAAAAAAAGTGGCAAAAAGTTTTGGCAGAATAAAAACGATTATTACCTTTGCCGCCCCGAATAAGGGAAACAGTTGCGGGATGGATCGAGAGAGGCGAACCGATCGAGAGAAGTTCCGGAAACATAATGGAAGGTCAGCATTGGAATCGGTGCTGATTTTTAGTGAAAAAAGAGTTCTTTAAAATTTTGACAAAAGCATAAAAAAAAGCAAGGTGTACCAACTTTGTTAATTTCTGAAGAGGATTTACCTGGGCGAAAGAGATTATTAAACTTTTATAATTACAACGGAGAGTTTGATCCTGGCTCAGGATGAACGCTAGCGGGAGGCTTAACACATGCAAGTCGAGCGGCAGCACGGGCTTCGGCCTGGTGGCGAGCGGCGCACGGGTGCGTAACGCGTATGCAACCTGCCTTATACAGGGGGATAGCCCATGGAAACGTGGATTAACACCCCATAACATCAGTTTTTCGCATGTTAGACTGATTAAAACTACGGTGGTATAAGATGGGCATGCGTCTGATTAGCTTGTTGGTGAGGTAACGGCTCACCAAGGCGACGATCAGTAGGGGTCCTGAGAGGGTTACCCCCCACACTGGTACTGAGACACGGACCAGACTCCTACGGGAGGCAGCAGTGAGGAATATTGGTCAATGGGCGAGAGCCTGAACCAGCCATCCCGCGTGCAGGATGACGGCCCTATGGGTTGTAAACTGCTTTTCTACGCCAAGAACGGCCCCGACGTGTCGGGGATTGACGGTAGCGTAGGAATAAGCATCGGCTAACTCCGTGCCAGCAGCCGCGGTAATACGGAGGATGCAAGCGTTATCCGGATTCATTGGGTTTAAAGGGTGCGCAGGTGGGCTTGTAAGTCAGTGGTGAAATACTGCCGCTTAACGGTAGGATTGCCATTGATACTGCGGGTCTTGAGTTTAGATGAGGTAGGCGGAATGTGCAGTGTAGCGGTGAAATGCATAGAGATTGCACAGAACTCCGATTGCGAAGGCAGCTTACTAATCTACGACTGACGCTGAGGCACGAAAGCGTGGGGAGCAAACAGGATTAGATACCCTGGTAGTCCACGCCGTAAACGATGTTCACTCGCTGTTTGCGATATACAGTAAGCGGCTTAGCGAAAGCATTAAGTGAACCACCTGGGGAGTACGATCGCAAGGTTGAAACTCAAAGGAATTGACGGGGGCCCGCACAAGCGGAGGAACATGTGGTTTAATTCGATGATACGCGAGGAACCTTACCTGGGCTTAAATGTAGAGTGCATGCGGTGGAAACACCCTTCCCTTCGGGGCTCTCTGCAAGGTGCTGCATGGTTGTCGTCAGCTCGTGCCGTGAGGTGTCGGGTTAAGTCCCATAACGAGCGCAACCCTTACCGTTAGTTGCCAACAGGTCAAGCTGGGGACTCTAGCGGGACTGCCACCGTAAGGTGAGAGGAAGGTGGGGATGACGTCAAATCAGCACGGCCCTTATGTCCAGGGCTACACACGTGTTACAATGGCCGGTACAGAGGGCAGCTACTTCGCGAGAAGATGCTAATCTTAAAAGCCGGTCTCAGTTCGGATTGGAGTCTGCAACCCGACTCCATGAAGTTGGATTCGCTAGTAATCGCGCATCAGCCATGGCGCGGTGAATACGTTCCCGGGCCTTGTACACACCGCCCGTCAAACCATGGGAGCTGGGGGT
>JAEYNZ010000037.1 GCA_023412195.1 Bacteroidota bacterium | reverse complement strand
GTCAGGTGGTCGATGCCTTTCATCAGCTGTTTCGATTTCATGGGGTCTGCATTTTCAATGTACCTGAAGAGTTCGGGTGAAAAGCTGGGCAGTCCCTTGAAATGGATATCCTCCCCATCGGTAATGGTATCCCCTATAATGAAGGTGCCGTTATCAGGAAACCCTACAATGTCGCCCGGAAAAGCTTCTTCAATGATTTCCTTTTGTTCGGCCATAAAGGCTGTAGGACTTGAAATCCTGATGGTTTTCCCTGTACGGATATGCTTATATGCATTATTCCTGACAAACATGCCCGAACAGATTTTAACAAAGGCTATGCGGCTGCGGTGATTGGGATCGATGTTGGCATGTATTTTAAATACAAAACCTGAGAATTTATACTCATCCGGCTTTACTTCCCGTTCTTCAGTAAACGATGGCTGGGGCGGGGGAGCGATTTTAAGAAATGCATGCAACAGTTCCTGTACACCAAAATTATAAAGGGCACTGCCGAAAAATACCGGTGCCTGGTTTCCTGCCAGGTATTCATCACGACTGAATTCCGGATAGACTCCCTCCACAAGTTCCAGTTCTTCACGCAGGGTAACTGCATCCTGTCCGATTAGCTTCTCCAGTTCCGGGCTTTCAATGTCTTCGAAAGCAATGCCTTCCTCAATTTCCTGTATGCTGGGATTGAAAAGATTCAGGCTGCGGCTGTAGATGCTGTAAACACCCTTGAATCCCGGTCCACTGTTGATAGGCCAGCTTAACGGGCTTACGGTAATTTTAAGCTGGTTCTCCACTTCATCGAGCAGCGAGAAGGAATCCTGTGCCGGGCGGTCCATCTTGTTGATAAACACAATCACCGGCGTCTTGCGCATGCGGCATACGTTCATCAGCTTTTCGGTCTGTGGCTCCACCCCCTTGGCTGCATCGATCACAATGATAACACTGTCGACAGCAGTCAGTGTCCGGAAAGTATCTTCCTGAAAATCCTGGTGGCCGGGTGTATCCAGTATATTGACCTTGTACCCGTCGTATTCAAACCCCATAACCGATGTGGCTACTGAAATACCGCGCTGCCGTTCAATTTCCATGAAGTCGGAGGTGGCAGCCTTTTTTATTTTATTGCTTTTAACCGCACCTGCCACACGGATGGCCCCACCGAACAGCAAAAGCTTTTCGGTAAGGGTTGTTTTTCCCGCATCAGGATGGCTTACAATTCCAAATGTGCGCCGGCGGTTTATCTCTTTTTCGAATGTCATTGAATACTGTTGTTTTTGCGGCTGCAAAAATAGCAAAGAAGTTAATAGTAATGAGGTAAAAGATTAAAGATTCATGATTTATGAATTCCACTTCAGATTTGCCGGCAAAAGCTGCACTTTTTACCCGTGTCTCAAACCCTTGTCAAATCTATATGAAGGCTATGTTTAATTGAATTTGGTCTAGAGTTGGTATAGGGAGGGTATGGAGATGGGGTAAAGATAAAACAGTTTGGTATTTTGGCTTTACAGGCCAATGATTCTAAGTTTTTCTGTGCAAAGGATTCGTGTAGAAGAAATCTTGCTGTTGTATATACCGGACTTGGAATATCCGACTCCCGGTCACGGTACTTTGGATTCACTTTCTGATTTTGCAGCAGGCTAACGGGACTTTGACTTTCCAAGTCAAAGATTAATATTCTTCTACTGGAAATTCTGATTCCCAATTTTTTGATATCCAGGTTCCTGTCCAATCTTTCCAGTTTTTCACTAACCCTGCGGAAACTGGATTTTGAAGGGTATAGTTCATAGCATTATAAAAATGTTCAATGCTTCTGAGGGTGGTATCAAAACTTTCATGTTCCCAAAATTGTCCATTTTGATGTTCGATTTTATTTATACGATTTGCAGTGTAAAGCTTTATTGATTGAAGAATGTCTTGGAGATAATTCTGCTTTATCTCGTTGTTCATTTTCTTAATGGTTAAAACCCAATGAATGTGATTTGGCATAATACAGAAAGCATGATTTTCAATGCGTTTTCCTACTCAATATTGTAGAGCATTTTCAATAATATTCTTGTTCTTATCACTGGGTAAATTAATAGTTGAAGGTTTGTAATTATGGAGGATTTTATCATATGCCAAACGGTATTTTTTCAGGGCTATATAATATTCATTTTTTGCTAGTAATATATTTTCTTATTGATCTGACTCTGAAGTTGATACTATGAGTTTATTCATTCCAGAGGATAAATGATCCATTTTTGTATTTTCATTATTCATTTTTAATAGGAACTGGTATTTTTTTTTAGCAGTTTCCAGGGCAATTAAATATTTATCCATTGCTCCTTTTGGCATAGTCCCAAATAGAACACAAGTTATAAAATACCATTGCCCGGATTGTTGAAAGTGTGGAAGCTTATTTCGGTAATGTTCTTTTTTGGGTGTCATGAAGGATTTTTTATAAAAGGTAGGTTTTTTTTAGGAATCATGTGGTATAGCCTGATAAAGATTTTAAATGTCGGACTTGGAAAGTCCGACTCCCGGTCGCTGTACTTTATATTTACTTTTCAATTTTGTAGCAGGCAAGCGCGACTTGAGCTGCCTGATACATATCATCCAGCAACAATATGATTTCTCGTTCAGACATATACCATATCAGAATCAATGGATTTTAAATATTTTTCCTTTACGCCATTTTTTGATACCAAATCAACTTTAAGGCCTGTTATGTTTTCCAGTTCATCAGCCAGATCAATAAAGCGGATTCCAATTTTGCCAGTGAATTCAACCATAATATCTAAATCACTTGTATTCTTTTGCTCCTTTCTCGCATAAGAACCAAAGATTGCCATGGATTTAAACGGGTAATCAAGAAATAACCTGTGCTTGTGCCTCCTTAAATCATCTTTTATTTCCTGTAATGTTCTCATAAATCAGAATTACCATTTTTTTTAAAGAACTGGTGCACGGTGTTGTAAAGAGATGAGGTTTTGACGTTAATAGTAGCGTCACTAAATGTTTCAAAATCATTTACCTATGTTACTTCTTCCTATATGGTTGATATAAAAAACTGGCATTCAACAGTCTTCCTGCATCAATCCCCCTGGCCCCCTTTGGCACAGAATTCAGGCTATGTTGGAGTGCAGCAGCCAAAGGGGGAGGAACTCTGTGGCAGCTGCACCAGAATCTTACGTCTAAACATTTCCAATTGTTATGTGTATCCCCTGGAATTTATTTATTGTTGCCTGTCCATCTGTTTCTTCCCCGCCTTCCTCACCGCCTTCGAAATATACTTCCAGTAACTATTATGAAACCTTACCCCTTCCTTGCCTATGATCTGGTGATAAGGCAGTGGCTGGTCGGTGGGAAATATTTTTCGTGGTTCGCGGTTCTCATAAAGGGCCGGTACCTCGGGGTGGAACTGTACGGCAAATACGTTTGGATAAAGGTTGTGCGCCATGCCTTCCACAATCTGTCCATCGGCTGAAAGAGCAGTTACCTCCAGTCCTTTACCTGTTTTTCCGGCGGCCTGGTGGTGACTGCTGTATACAAGCGGACGGCTGTCTTTCTTTACTTTCACTTTTTTACCGAAGAAAGGATGTTGTGTATAACGTATAGTGTGGAAATTGATCCCTGCAAGCTGGCGGTCATCTGAAATCAGCTGCCAGTAATTGCGGTGCATGTTTTCCCTGCCGGTTTCTATGGTGGCTTCTGGTGAAGTTGCTCCATAAACCTGGGCAGGTATGTCCTGGATGAGGGTTCCGCCTGTGGCCACATTCATGGTTTGCATTCCAAGGCAGAAGCCCGTGATAAAATATTCAGGCTTTTCCTCCAGGAAAGGCTCGAAACTTTCATTGACATATCCTCCCAGCAGGTGAAACAGGAAGGTTACTTCAAAAAGATGCCTTCCCGGATCGGTGACATCAGAATAGAGGTTTTCTTCACCATACACCGAAGGCTGAATGTCGGGGCCGCCAAAGAAAAAGATGCCTGCTGAATTGTCAAACAGAAGTTTAAGTTCACCGGTTATGTGGTTGTTTTCAAAAAGTTTATCTTCATGAAGGTTTCCCTTAACTTCATGGAGGTGAAATCCATTCAGTTGATTGGAACGGATGTATTCTGCTGCCTCATTGAAATCATAACGCTGGTTCTGATGGTAGACACCTACAAACTCTGTCTTTTTCAGGTTGACTTTCAAAAGGTTCTTTTGGACCAGGAAGTTTATCGTTTCAATATTTACAGCCGTGGGATTGGCTAAAAGAATATAATTTTTCTCCTTATCGGGTTTATCGCGGAAGAAATCCTGGCCATGCAGGTGTATTGCAGGTAACAGGAGAATTGCTAATAGTAATTTTTTCATTTTTATATCATTAGTGTCCGGTTAAATATCTGAGATTTCTCCCTTTGGTTGAAAAGACGATATTTTCAAAGCTTTTGTTGTGCTAAGTACGTAACTGATCGTCATCTTGAACGAAGTGAAAGATCTCAAACTATATTATTCTAAAAAAGTTACCGGAAAACATTGTTTAATATGAACAAATATAGTATTTAACCAACCGAATGTTTTTCAATCCTTATTCTTTTTATTTTTGTCGGATACTTAAATTAAAATCCATGAAATTCAATTTAAAAACATCTTATCTGATTGCGATTGTAGCTATTGTACTTGTTCTGGTACTTTTTGGCGGCCGCATGTTCTTTATTATCGATGCAGGAGAAAGGGGAGTGATATTCAGGCCTTACACAACGGGGCTTGATACTGAAAATATTTATGGAGAGGGTTTTCATGTAATTGCTCCATGGAACAGGTTGTATATCTATAATGTAAGGGAACAGCAACGTGATGAACCGATGGATGTACTCGACAAGAACGGACTTTCCATCAATATGGACATAACTGTCAGGTTTAATCCTACCTATAACAGGATCGGTAACCTGCACCAGCAGTTTGGTGTTAACTTCATCAATGTTCTTGTAATTCCGGAGGTGCGATCAACTGTGCGCCAGGTAGCAGGCCGTTTTTCTGCTGAGGAAATCTATTCTACAAAAAGGTCGGAAGTTGAAATGACAATTAAAGAAGAAACCCGTAAAGTACTGGGTGAAAACTATATTGACATGCGTGCCCTTCTCATCAGATCAATAAACCTTCCTGATCAGATCAGGGGTGCCATTGAAAGTAAACTGAAACAGGAACAGGAGGCATTGGCCTATCAATACAGGTTACAGCGGGAGGAATCGGAAGCTGAACGCCGGAGAATTGAGGCCGAAGGGATTGCAAACTTTAATCGGATCATCAATGCCAGTCTTACCGATAAGATTATCCAGCAGCGTGGGATAGAAGCCACCATTGAACTGGCTACTTCACCCAACTCAAAGGTTGTGGTGATAGGCAGCGGGAAAGACGGACTGCCTCTGATATTGGGAAACAATTAGTGTTTAATCATAGGGCCGGCAGTTATGCCGGCCTTTTCTTTGGCTGATTCAATAAATTATACATAATTCGTTAGAAAAATCAAGGATGAAATTCATGATGCATATTTCTTCCTAACTGTCAAAACAAAAAATACCAGGATGAAAAAAGTAAGAAATCCTTTTGCCGTAATGGCTGGCAATGAATCTTATAATTGTTTTGGATGTTCACCTGCAAATAAAATCGGGCTTCACCTTGATTTTTGGCTCGATGGTGAAGAACTTGTTGCAGAATGGCAGCCACAAAAATCATATGAAGGATGGACAGGTGTCTTACATGGCGGTATTCAGGCCACTTTACTTGATGAAGCAGCTGCATGGCTGATCATGACCACGAAAAATACAGCCAGCGTTACTTCTTCCATGCATGTAAAATATCTCCGGCCTGTATTTATATCAAAGGGAAAGTTAACGGTACGGGCCAGATTGCAGTCGGAAGAAAAACGAATACTGCACATCGATTGTAACCTTCTGAATGCTGAAGGGGAAGTCTGCACGGAAGCAAGAGTATCCTGCTTTTGCTACCCGGAACATATTGCCAGGGCAAAGTACAACTACCCTGGAATTGAAGCGTTTTTTGAAGAGTAAAAAGCATCATTCCCATCCAACCTTTTAGGTTTAGGTAAGGGGTTCAATATGTTATTCTGGAATTTTACCTATATGGAAGTATATTAATAATCATCATCTTCATCATCGGGATCATCAAAATCGCTTGAGTAATCATCGAGATCTTCATCATCGAATTCGTCATAAATAGAAAGCCTTCTTTTGGAACTCTTGTCCCTTTGGGGCATTTGTTTTTTAGGTTTTCCTTCGAAGTTGTCTACTTCGCCGAAATTTTTCTTGTTTACTTTCCGTTTCATTTTAAAACATACATTCAAAAAAAATTTAATCCGAATTTTTAGCGTTATTTAAAGCCAAATTATAAAAAATATATTTACAAAAGAATAAATTAACTCTCATTTTAAGATTGTTTTTTTGATATTGGTTAAAAAATACCAGATAAGGATAAAAACGGATGATCAGTGAAGATGTTTTAGTGACAATAAAAAAATTAACAGCATTATTAATCGTTGTGGTAGTGACCTTTGCCGCACATGCGCAACCTTCACGCCGGACTCAGCGAATGTTTGATGAGGCGAGGCAGTTTCATGCGATGAATGATTTTAAATCGGCCATTGAAGCAGGTGAACGGATTCTTGAAGTGGACCCTTCATTTGTACAGGCGCACCTGTTGCTTGCGGATGTTTATTTCGATATGAAAAACCGGGTTAAAGAAGCTTTTCACCTTGAAAAAGCAACGGACTTTTCATCAGAACCATTGATATTAAGCAGGCTGGGGGATGCTTATTTCTCCTTGGGCAGTTACAGCAATGCGCTGAGGGTTTACCGTCTTTATGCTGATCATGAAAAGGTGAAGGGAAAATCAAAAGAAGATGCTGAAAGAAAAATACAAAACAGCCTGTTTGCAATAGAAGCGGTTCAGAATCCGGTTGATTTTGATCCTGTTCCACTTCCCGCTACCATCAACACGGAAGCAGATGAATACTGGCCCAGTCTGAGTATCGATCAGCATCAGCTTATTTTTACAAGGCTGATAAAGATCAGGGGACAGCAACCTCAGGAAGATTTTTATTCGTCAGAATTTGTGGACAATGAATGGCAGCATGCCCGGGCTATTACAGAAATAAATACCCATGAAAATGAAGGAGCACAGACGCTCTCGGCTGATGGAAGAATCTTGTTTTTCACAGCTTGTAACCGGAGAGGAGGGGCCGGCAGCTGCGATATTTACTATTCCTTTCATAATGGTGAAATGTGGAGTACTCCTTTAAATGCAGGTTCTGGATTAAATACTGCTTATTGGGAGGCGCAACCTTCATTGTCATCCGACGGACGGTTTTTATATTTTGCCAGCAACCGGCCCGGGGGAAAGGGGGGTAGAGACCTATGGAAAGCTGAATTCCTGGGCACAGGCAGCAATGGCCACCTGAAATGGAGTAAGCCGGTAAACCTTGGCGATAGTATCAATACTCCCGGAAATGAAACCTCACCATTCATCCATGCAGGGAACCGTGATTTCTATTTTTCGTCTGATTATCATACAGGAATGGGGGGTTATGATCTGTTTGTTTCACAGATTACCCATGATTCAGTTTATTCTGCACCGCGCAATCTGGGTTATCCGGTCAATACAAACAATGATGAACAGGGTTTATATATCAGTGCCGACGGATTGACAGCATTCTTTTCCTCTTCGCGCGACAGCATTATGGGGCTGGATATTTATTCGTTTGCCCTTGATGAATCCATAAGGCCTCAGCCTGCAACGTATGTGAAGGCATTTGTTTCCGATTCGGAAACCGGACTTCCTGTTCAGGCTGAGATTGACCTGGTGAACCTTTCTGTTAAGGAGCAGCCGGCAAGACAGGAAACGACCGGTACAGACGGAGTAATGCTGATAACCATTCCTGCAGGTGCTGACTATGCTTTTTCCGTTTCGCGTAATGGATATCTTTTTTATTCCAATTCGTTTAATCTTCAGGAATCACGGAGTGTATATGACCCCTACCTGCTTGATATCGCACTTACACCTGTGAAGGTGGGAGCTGAAATGAACCTTTACAATATTTATTTTGAAACGGATTCTTTTTCCATTTTGCCGGAATCAGAACCAGAGTTACTGAAACTGGTTGATTTTTTGCAAAATAACAACCGGCTTCAGGTTGAAGTACAGGGCCATACGGATAATACCGGTACCACAGCAGGCAACCAGGCACTATCGGAAAAGAGGGCCCAATCGGTGGTAGATTACCTTGCAACAAAAGGAATCTTACGGTCGCGGCTTGAATGGGCAGGCTTTGGCGAAAGCAAACCTGTAGCTGCCAATGATTCCGAAGAAGGGCGCCGTCAGAACCGTCGCACTACAATCAAAATACTGCAGGATAAGTATTAGTTACAAACTTTCTCTTACTTTCTGTACTTCATCTTCCGTTACTTCACTTGCTTCATTTCCAAAACTCTGCCTGATGTAGGTCAGAACATCGGCGATTTCCCTGTTGCTGAGGTGCCCGTTGGGAGGCATTACACTGTTGTATACACGTCCGTTTACTTCAATTTTACCGCTTAATCCCTGTATGGTAATCCTGATCAGTCTTTCTTTGTCACCCGTTACCCAATCAGTTTTTGCAAGGGGAGGATGCATGCCCGGTACTCCGGAGCCATCGGCCATATGACAGGCAAGGCAAATCGATTCATAAACTTTTCGGCCCGGATGCACGGTTGAAGTGGCAGAGCGCGGAGTTGCGGGTTCTATTTGAGTCTGTGAAGGATTCTGCTGTTCTCGCTGCCGGTTCCGGTCCTGGTTCCCTCCACCGCAGGAAACCATCATAAACATGACGGCAGGTAAAAGATAAAGGTTGAATTTTTTAAACATCATACTATTTTTAGGAATAGATAATTCTCCAGATTTTTCCCTGGTTGCTGTCAACTACATAAAGCGAACCATCAGGTCCCTGTGCCAGTCCACACGGACGGAAAACAGCATCGCTGGTGCTGTTGATAACAGATTTTCCTGCAAATCCATCGGCAAAGATCTGCCAGTCTCCTGAAGGTTTGCGGCCATCAAAGGGCACAAACACTACGAAGAATCCGGATTGTGGTTCAGGTGCACGGTTCCACGAGCCGTGGAAGGCAATGAATGCACCGTTTCGGTATTCTTCAGGAAACATATCACCTGTGTAAAACAGAAGGTCGTTCGGGCCAATATGGCCGGGAAAAGCCATAATGGGATCCTGTTTGTTTTCACAACGGTCCTGGACATTACCGTCGCCTCCATACTCAGGAGCAAGTACTTTTTTATCCTGTATTTGGTCAAAATAACAGTAAGGCCATCCAAAATCAGAACCTTCAGTTACAAGGAAAAATTCTTCGGCAGGAAGCTCTGCACTTTGTTTGGTATCGAAAAGTTCAGGGAAGAACTGGTGTAACTGGTCGCGGCCATGCTGCACCACATAGAGTTCGTTCACATTGCTGTTCCAGCTGTTGGCCACAGCATGCCTGATGCCGGTAGCATACCTGGTGCCATCTGTCATCTGATCCTGGTTCAGGGCATCATCTTTAAATTTCCAAATGCCTCCTGCATATTCCAGGATAGGGCAGGGATCCATGCCCGGAGAACCCTTAGTACGCATCTGTTCCATACAGGCGTTGGCAGGTGCTCCCACGGTAACATACATATTACCCTGACCGTCGAATTCCATAGGTTTTGCCTCATGCTGGCGTTCCTGAGGGAAACCACGAGCAATCATTTCCCAGCTGTCGCCCGGGAGCAACTCTCCCTGGGTGAGTGGGTATCGCACGACTGCGGTATCTGCTCCGAAGTACAGGTAATTTTTATGGATTTTGATTCCTGTGCCCGTATGCTGGCCGGTATATTCAATTATATCAGCCCGCCCATCTCCGGTGGTATCGCGCAGGCAGGCAATTCCTTTATTGTCATTTCGTTCCGCAAGCGATACATAGATGTCTCCATTTTCATTTACCGTGATGTGGCGTCCACGACCTGTTTCTTCAGCAACTACCAGGGCTGAAAAACCTTCAGGCAGGGTCAGTCCTCCATTGTCGGCATCAGCGGTTAATCCTTCTGACGAAGTTTTGCCATTTGGCTGGCAGGCAAATAAAATGGCTGCCAACATTACATAAGATAGTTTTTTCATGATGATTCTTTTTTTCCCCAGCAAAATCAACGTCCTGCAAGAATAAATGTTCAAGTCTTTTATTAAATGTTGATACGTTCTGCTTTTTATGGGAAACACTTTTTACTTTTGTCTCTAATGAAAATGAATATGGAAAGGTATACTACGATAAATCATCAGTCGGAAGTGCCAAAATACATGCAGGTGGTGGACCTGATTATTTCAGATATCGAATCGGGTATTTTCAAACAGGGACAGAAGATTCCTTCTATAAATGAAACCAGTGAAGAATTACTTTTGTCGCGTGATACAGTTGAGAAAGCTTATGTTTTTTTGCGTGAGAAGGGTATTCTCTCTCCCGTCAGGGGCAAGGGATACTATGTAAGCCGGAGCAACATTCAAAAGAACATAAAGATTGCCCTGATTTTTAATAAACTGAGCAATTACAAGAGGAACCTGTATTATTCCTTTATTGAAACCCTTGGCAGTAAGGCTGTTGTTGATGTATTTATTTACAATTACGATGTTCAGCAATTTAAAAGCATTATTGAAAATCATGCTGCCCAATATGATTTTTATGTAATACTGCCTCATTTTAAGAATGAAAGCGATGATGTGGCAGGTGCAATAAAAATGTTGCCGCGCGAAAAGGTTCTGCTTATAGACAGAAATCTTGATACCTTGAAAAGCTATCCCATCGTTTACCAGGAATATGAAAAAGATATCCAGTCGGCACTGGCAGAAGGAATTGACCTGATCAAGAAGTATATTAAGCTAAACCTGGTATTCCCTGCAGATCAATATTATTCAGGGTTTATCATGAGAGGCTTCAGAATATTCTGCCAGGTGCACGGATTGAATTTTTCGGTCATAGATCAGTTGTCGCCAGAGGGTGTGAGAAAAGGAGAAGCTTATGTTATCATTGCTGATGATGACCTGTACAGGTTAATAGGGATATGCAGGTCAAGGAAATGGAAATTGGGTTCCGATGTGGGAGTAGTGGCATATAACGAGAATCCGGTTAAGGAAATCCTTGAAGATGGAATTACGACCATTTCTACAAATCATGATGAGATTGGAAGGGTTGCAGCAGAAATGATCCTTACAAAAAATTTCAGGCGGATCAAGAGCCCCTTCCGGTTTACCAGGAGAAATTCATTATAATTAGTTGTATATTCCGATTGTAAAATTTATAAACTTATAACCCATGGATATGAAAAAACTGATATTACTTATTTCTGTTCTATTTTATGTTGCGGTTGTGAATGCCCAGCATCATGGCAAGGTTCAGGAATCATTAAAATTTAAAAGCAATAAGGTTAACTATCCGGTGGAATATTCCATCTATCTTCCACCCGATTATGATACATCACAACGTAACTATCCTGTTCTTTACCTGCTCCATGGGTATTCCGATGATGAAACGGGCTGGATTCAGTTTGGAGAAGCCAACATCATTGCCGACAGGGGAATTGAAAACGGAGATTTTCCGCCCTGTATAATTGTTATGCCCGATGGAAAAGTTTCATGGTACATCAATAGTTATGATGGGAATGATCCCTGGGAGGATATGTTCATCCAGGAGTTTATTCCCTTTATTGAAAAGGAATACCGTATCCGCAGTAAAAAAGAGTTCAGGGCTATTGCCGGGCTTTCAATGGGAGGGAACGGTGCCTTGCTGCTTTCCATGAGAAACCCTGACATGTTTTCATCTTGTGTGGCCATGAGCGCGGGTACATTCACCGATGAAGAACTGCTGGCCAATGACCAGTTCGACCGCTATTTTGGAAATATATACGGGCCTAAAACTGATAAGGAAATAAGTGACCATTTCAAGGCAAACAGTCCGCTTCACCTGCTCGACAGTGTGGATAAGGAAAAATTAAAATCAATCAGGTATTATATTGATTGCGGTGACGACGACTTTTTGTATAAAGGCAATTCAGCCCTTCATGTAAAAATGCGCAACCTTGAAATACCTCATGAATACCGCGTAAGGGAAGGTGGACATGTATGGAGCTACTGGCGTACTGGCCTTTTTGACGGATTAAAATTTATTTCACAGACTTTTCACAGGTAAAACAGTTCTTCATGAAGCCATATATTCACGCTGCTGTATTTAGCATGGTTGTATCCATTCCGGCTCTTGCTCAGGAACAAACTCAGCCGAATGTATTGTTTATTGCAGTTGATGACTTACGTCCGGAACTGGGTTGCTATGGACAGACTCATATCCATTCGCCCAATATCGACAAGCTTGCTGAAGGGGGACTGACTTTTAACCGTGCTTATTGCAATATTCCCGTTTGCGGGGCATCACGCGCCAGTCTTTTGTCGGGGATAAGACCCAGCCGCACCCGCTTTGTTGATTACGCCTGCAGGCTGGATGATGAAGTGCCGGGAGTGGTAAGTTTACCTATGCACTTCAGGAATAATGGCTATCAAACTGCCTCACTGGGTAAAATATTTCACCACCAGAACGATGGAAAGGGGAGTTGGTCAGATTCATCCTGGTTTCCACAAGGTGACTGGGAAGGATGGCAGGCATATGTGGTTCAGGAATCAATAGAACAGGTCGATCACAGGCCTGACGGAAATGGGTTAAGCGGCCCTTCATTTGAATGGCCCGATGCACCCGATCATGTCTATCCGGATGGAATGATTGCAGTGGAAGCCGTTCGCAAGCTAAGGGAATACGGAAACTCCGGCGGGCCTTTTTTTCTTGCAGTTGGTTTCCTAAAACCCCATCTGCCATTTAATGCACCTAAAAAGTACTGGGATTTATACGACTTTAACCAGATTCAGCTTCCTGACAACATGATAAAGCCTGAGGGTGCCCCCATTGAGAGCATGCATAACTTTGGTGAACTACGCAATTATACTGATGTGCCGGATCAGGGGCCGCTGGAGGAAGAGTTCATGCGCAGGTTGATTCAGGGGTACTATGCCTGCGTAAGCTATACCGATGCCCAGATTGGTAAGGTACTGGATGAACTGGAACGGCTTGGCCTGTCTGAAAATACGATAGTGGTACTATGGGGTGATCATGGATGGCACCTGGGAGAGCATAATCTGTGGTGCAAGCACTGCAACTTTGAAAAGGTGTTGCATACCCCGCTTATCCTGAGGGTGCCAGGTAAAAAGGAGAATATCCATACGGATGCACTGGTGGAGTTTATCGACATTTATCCTTCGTTATGTGAACTGGCCAGCCTGGAAATTCCGTTTCACCTGCAAGGCAGAAGTTTTGTGCCTCTTGCAGAAAATCCGGGGCAGCCATGGAAGACAGAAATCTACTGCCGTTGGATCAGAGGAGAAACAATAGTGACACAATCCCATACTTATACAGAATGGTTCAGTGACCAGACCAGAGAGATGACAGCAAGAATGATGTACAATCTGTCAAATGACCCGGAGGAGACTGTCAACATTGCGGATAAGAAGGAGAATGAGAAGTTGGTGGAGGAGCTTTCAGGAAAAATAAGAAAGCACGTATCACAAAGGGATAATCTGGTAATCCGTTAACGGGTCATATAGTTCCTGAGCATGGTTTAATTTGAATATTTGATGGAAAATATTCAAATTTTGAATTATTGTGAATCATTTGTAATTTTATTTTCCTGTCAAAAAGGGGAGAAGATATCTGATGATCAGATAAATAATGTAAGTCATAAGTTGGTTGCTTCATAAGCAGGAGAATCCATTAATGAGGTAATTATATAATTGTAGGAAGTATATTTGGGTATAATGGTTTAAAATATACTTCTGATACATGGAAACAAATTTTCTAACCGATCTGCTTCTACCCATATCGCTGGCTCTCATTATGTTTGGAATGGGATTGTCACTAACACCTGCTGATTTTAAGCGGATTGCAGTTTATCCCAAAGCTGCTGCACTTGGAATTTTTAACCAGATAATCCTATTGCCCGTGGTTGGTTTTATCCTGCTCATGCTGATCCCGGTAAGAACTCCCGAACTTGCTGTCGGCATTATGATCCTTGCTGCCTGCCCGGGAGGACCTACTTCTAATCTAATCACTCACATCTCCAAGGGCGACACGGCCTTGTCTATAACTCTGACCGCAATTTCAAGTATGATTGTAGTTATAACTATTCCCATGATAGTTAATTTTTCCCTGCGATATTTCATGCAGCATCATGAATATGTACCCCTGCCTGTTTTTGACACGATCATTAAGGTAATTATCATTACGCTTATTCCTGTTGCCATTGGAATGGTTACCCGGGCTAAGGCTGTTCATTTTTCACAACGGATGCATAAGCCTGTAAAAATGATGTCAGGAATCCTGCTTGTTGTTATCATTTTAGCTGCCATATTAAACGACAGGGAAAACTTCGTTGACTTTTTTGCACAGGCAGGGCCGGTTGCACTGGCTTTAAATATAGCCATGCTAGCGTTGGGTTACTATTCATCAAAAATAGCTAAACTCCGGACTTCCCAAAGCATAACCATTTCGATTGAGTCAGGTATCCAGAATGGTACATTGGGCATTGCCATCGCTGCCACCTTGCTAAAAAATCCTACCATGACCATTTCTCCGGCTATATACAGTCTGATCATGTTTATGACAGCAGGGATCATTATAGCTTTTGTACATTTTTGGATGAAGGATTTAAAACCAGCTGGCAATTAGGTTCTAAATAGAAATATGGTAACGCCGAAGGTTTTTATTATGAATTACTGATCAACTGAAAGGCCTTTAATCTCCAGCCAGAAGGCAAGGATGAACCGGATTTATTTTTTAATTATGATAAAAACTGTTCTCATTAAAGTTAAACTCAATTAATTTTCTTTGCTTTATGTTCCCCATTCTGTAAGAGTGTAAGACTTGTAACCTGGTCAAACAGGTCCATGTGAAAGATAAATTCTGCATTAACATCTTTTGAAAAAAACCGATGAGGCTCTGAAGCAAAAATCTCACCCCGCATTTGCCCTGTGGCTTGCACAAAAACGCGCTTACCTTCCCGGGTAATGGTAAGGATAAATTCCGGCATCAATTCATATTTTCCAAGGTATTTATCCAGCAATTCATCAGGCAGTTCTACTTCTTTTTTAACATCAACCTGTTTGTCGGTTTTATGCAGTTCCAATGGTAATAAACCTGTGCCTTTTGCAGTGAGAGACACTACTTTGCCTTTTGGGTTTCTGTTAAAGGTATATTCGGAAAAGCGATCCTTAATGAAAAAGCGGTCTTTACCGAATGGAAGAAGTTTTAATCTGTTTCCGGCAGGATAAACATAATACAGGCTGTCTTTATCAACTACAATTGTTCTCGTCTCCTTTTCATCCGATTCGTAAACGCCAATATATTCTTTGAGATTTTCTTTTTCAAGTTTAAGTTCCTGATAGTTGAATGGTTTACCTATTGCAGCAGCGGCCAGTTTAAAAGCAGTGCTTTCAGGAGGATTACCTGTGCAGTTTGAAAATACGGCTACAAACACCTTTTCCTCAGGTAACCACAGGGAGGCAGACAAAAAGCCATTTATACCTCCTCCGTGTTCAATCATT
>JAEYNZ010000031.1 GCA_023412195.1 Bacteroidota bacterium | reverse complement strand
ATATCAGTTCATCATCAAATTGTCCTTCTACCAGAAAAACATGTTTTGGCAATTCAACGATTGCATCATCATTTATTTCGCCATATGCATCATTTTTCGATAACCTGATTGTGAACTGTTCACCTTCCTTTAAACCTGCCAGGTGCGATTCAAATTTGGGCAACATCATACCTGCACCAAAAATGAACTGCAGTGGCTGATCTTCCGTCGTCTTCTCAATGACTTCCCCCTTCTCATCTTCAAGGTGCAAATCATATATCAGAGTAACCATCGAATTTTTTGAAATTTCAAGCATAATCTTTCTATTTTAATATGCAAAGTAACTTAATTAAATGGACAGAACAAAATACCAATTTGTCTTTAAATGCTAAATTTAACAAATTAATGTTTTATAGTGTTGAGTCCGATGTACAGAAAACAAATATTAAACCAAAAAACATTGTAGATCAGAAAATAAGCGTTGATGCTAATTAGTCATAAAATTTAATCCTGATGAATTTATTTTAGAAAAAAATTACTGTTTAACAAATTTTCTGAACAGCCTTTCTTCACCCATCATCAGTTTTACAATATAAATACCTGCCGGAAAGCTGTGCACTTCATGAACATGCATAATGCCCTGTGCAGGATTTTTATAGGTATAACAAATTTTCCCGGTCATATCTGTAATTTCTAACATCCTTGAATCTTCCGGAATATCAACAAATAATTCATTACTTACCGGATTAGGATATACATTGAGATCAGACTGCTTTCTTTCAACTGGAGATGAAAAGGAAGGCAGGTCCGCTGTAAAATCATCAAAACAAAAATAGGCAGGTGTATTCATTCCATATTCTCCAATATCCGACGATTCAAGGGAAAAGTTTAAAGCTCTTACGAGCCCAAGGCTTTTTAGGTCAAGCCATTCCCACTTCTTTATAATAAAATCGGCTTCAGGGTCTTCGCTTCTGAAGTCGGCGAGATAGAAATCAATGGTATCTGTAAAAAGCCCATCCCGATCAGTCCCCCACACAAGAAGTCTGAAATAATCAGGATCCGAACCATCAGTTCCGCCAAATTTCTTTGTCCAGTCACTTCCATCCCTAATGGCAAGATATGCATAGGTTGTATTTGTAATGAAAAAGCCACTTACTTCCATGGGAGTTGTCATAGTAAGATTCAATGCTCCGGCAACGTAAGCAGTGACATATTTTTCAGATCCTCCTGCACCACCACCTGCAATTGCGCTGTATTGATTCTCGTAACCCGGCGTGATTGTATCTTTCATGTTGGACAAGGAAAATCCGCTCCAGCTATCCCATGATGAGTTGTAATCGAGCGGAAACCAAAAATCGCCACTGCTAAAACCACCTGCCCCGTCAGATCCGTTGTAATAGGAACTGTCCGGAAGTTCCACATCTTCAAAAGTTGCAATACGTTGTGCGTTTAAAGAAAGAAAGGCTGCAGTCATAACTGCCAGAAGGTAAAATTTTCTCATTGTAAAATTTTTTGTAGTTAAACAATTCATTTTACAATACCAGAAACTATGGGAAAAAATAAGGTAAAGTACCCTCAGCTTTTGTCCCCGAAAGCTTACGATATTGTTTTTTAATCAGAAATGGCAGGTCTTCTGGCTTACCCCGATTGGCGGCGGCCTTCCCGTTCCGGGTATTGTTGCCGGAACAGTGGCTGTGGTTGCTGCCAACATGAAAGGATTACAGCTGCGGGTACAGCTCCGGAATTCCTGTCTGCAGGCAAACAGGGCACCGGATTCCCTAATAAACCATTTCAGTTGTAAAATTAAACTATTTTTTCACCGGAATAAAAAGTCGGAAGGATTTATCCCTACTTTAAATGAATCTATTAATATTCCGGTATGAGCACAACGGTAAATCAATGCATTCTGCGTATAATCAACTGCATCGGTAATATATATATCACCTTGCGCTGGATCTGTTGCAAGGCTGTAGAAAAGTTGATTTTTCCCTTTTATAAAGGCATAGTCAGGGAGCTGTCTGCTTGTTATTGCCATTTTAAAAACATCCCTGTTCAGGTAATAAACAGTATCACCTGTGTTATTTAATTTCAGACTTGAAGGAAGGTCACCATCTTCAAACCGGTAGATCTGCTCAATGGTTAAAGTTTCCGGATCAATACGTGAAATGGCCGCCGGTTGTTTTCCTGTAGCAGAACCTTCAAGTCTTCCTTCCGACAGGACCCATATTTTGTTGTTTTTATCCACCACAAGGTCACGAGGCTGAGAGGGCACGTTTATTTTCTCCACCAGCGAATCACTTTCTGTATCAATCACCAGCAAGGTTTCGCCATACGACCAGTGTGAAGCAAAAACATACCGGCCTATCTGCACCATTTGTTCTGCAGTATGACTGCCAATATCTACTGACCCTGTAACTTCAAGGGTCAGCGGATTAAATATAGTCAGGTGGCTGGCATATAAATCAGATACATATGCTTTTTCATTGTTAATGAAATGAATATAACGGGGAGAAACCAACCCTGTAATAACATTCTTAAATCTAAGGTTGGCTGCATCGGCAACTACTATTTTGCCCGAATTGTTGACAACAATAAACAGCTGGTTATTATGTATTGAAAGCGATTGTACCACATCACCCAGAGGAGCACTGTTCCTTGCATAAAAAAGGTTGTTTACAACCTGTTTCTTTACCGGGTCATAAAAAGACAGGGAACCATTGCCATAAAGAAAGTTTCCTTCACAGGCTATGAATACACCTTTATCTGCCAGAGGAAATGCATAAACAGTTTCTACAAGTTCATCACTACATGAAGTTGTGATAATGACAAAGAATATGAATATTAATATATATTTCATTCTTTCCGGAATTTAATGGCTGCAGTAAAATGGTACGATCTCCCGGGCATGGGCCTCCATAAGATACTTTGATAATCCTGGTCAAAAAGATTTTCGATTCGGGACTTCAGGCTCAGGGATACATCTTTCAATATAAACTCTTTTTCAAGTGAAATACGACTCAGAATATATGGATTTAAAACATGCTCAAAACCGGCTTCACTGTTATTGGAAGTAGTATATCGTTTCCCCACCCCATTCATGTCGTACTTTAGTGTAAACTTTTGCCAACCCAGGCTGACATAAAACCCTCCCTGGTGTTTGGGAATATATATCAGTTGTTTCCCACGTGACTCATCTGCAGATTTAACAGCATGAACATTCGAGGCAGCAGTGAATGAATAATTTCCTCCTGAACGCAGTATAAGATTGTTGATAGGGGCCACAGCAGTATACTGATATTCGATGCCTTTGGAAAAAACCTCTTTTACGTTATTTGCTTCCCAGTAATAAGCACCACTGGCTGATGGCTGCCATAAAATCCAGTTGTCAATAAGCGATGCGAAAGCTGTAATTTCATTTTTCAGGTTCATTTTACCCATGATGAAGTCGCCTGCAAGTGAAACATCTCCGGTAAATCCATTTTCAGGAAGAAGGTCTGGATTCCCTCCGGGTACCCAGTACAGGTCATTCAAAGTGGGTTTATGATAATTTCGTGCTGCATTGGAACGAACAACTAAAGGAAGATTCCTGTTGAACTGCCACTCAAGGCCTGCAGAAGGAATCAGCGGAACCAGTTTCCCTTCATAATTCTCCGATCGCACCAGGATGAAAAATGCAAGCCTTTCTGAAGGCTTCAGGTGCAGATTCGCCATGATGCTCGTTTCAAGCCGGTCTTTGGAATAACCACTTTCACGAATGAGATCACTGGCTTGTACAGTAAGATAATTTACATCAACACTGAATGTGATATAAGTCTTTTCATCGAAAGTCCTGAATATTCTCAGATGATTCAAAAATGCATCCTCCCTGCTTCTTGAATCTTCACTTATAAAATCAAATGCAGGGGTGGCACGGAAATACTCCAGCCTTGAGTTATTGTATCCCGAAAAAAAATGATAGTTCACACCATCGGAATATTTTTTCCAATCGTACTGCACCCTGAACTGCCGGTCGTACTGATACTCTTCCCGTTTACTTCCTTCGTACGACATCAGTTGCGGAAGGTTCCTGCGGTTATTCTGATACCAGATGCGGATTCCTGAAATACTGTTTTTATAGTTTCTCAAATAGAATTCCTGCAGTATGCCTTGCTTCCGGTAATTTGCATTCGTAAGGGTGTCAGCTCTTTTAGGAAGCACCCCAACATTGTAATAAGGGAAGTTATTCTCAGATGATTCATGAAAAATCCGGGTTGAACTTTGAAAGCTTTTGCTTCCCACATTTATACTGAAAAAAGTTTTATCTGAATTAAATGAGCCCTTCTCTGCAAGAGCTTCCAGTTTAAGTTTTGCTTCCCAGTCAGGAACATTTTCAAGATGTATGCTTCCTCCAAGTGAACCGCTGCCCCTCGTCATGGAGCTGCCGCCATGAAGCAGGTAAACATCATCAGTAAAAAAAACAGGCAGTAACGATAAATCAGTGATTCCCCGCATAGGAGAATTCAGGTTCATTCCGTTCCACAACACCTGAGTATGAGAAGCAGCAGCACCGCGAAAACTGGCTGTAGCTTCTGAACCCCGTCCATATGATTTTACAAAGACTGGTGAATATTCAGAAATAAGTTCTGACAGGTCAGTTGTAAGCATTGAAACACGCTGCATCGAATCCGGCCTTGTGATTTTTAATCCAGCTTCCTGGACTCTTCTTTTAGCAAGAACATTTACTTCACCAATTCGTACCGTGTCAGTAATAAACTGCCCTGATACATGAATGATTATCAGCAATAACATCAATGTCAGAAGGCTGCTTCGGATCATCTTTTTATCACTTTATGTGTTTCCACATGATTTTTTGTATATAAGACCAGATGATATATTCCTACGGGCAACATGCAGACCATAAGCTTATGAGGAAAATCCAAATGCGCTTTTTCAAGAATTATATTTCCACGGATATCAAAAACTATCAGGCTTATGCCTGAATCTGCAAACCTGCCCGGTACCCTGGATTCCTGGTTAATAAGGGTTCCACCGGCACTGATAAAAATTTCACCATCAGCCGGATTGGGATATACCTGCCATAACGGGTTCTTATGAGAATCAGCTGCAGTTTGAACACCTGCTGAAATGACTACCGCATCTGAACCGGAAGAAATGGTGAAAGGAAAGGAATTTCCTGCATACACCTCCGTCTTTCCATTTGCACCTGTGAAATAAGTTTCTCCGGCAAAAACTTCAGCATCAGCAACCGGTGTTGAAATACCGGCGATGATATTACCATCCAGTAAATTACATACCGTTTCTTCCATCAAAACCTGTATAACATCTCCAGGCCCAGCATTAAATGCATCAGGGACCAGCCTTGTAAATACCCATTGATCCTGAATGTTGCCTTCATGATACAATACGATGGTATCTCCTTCTGCAACCTCCAGATTATCAAAATCATTTATAAAATGACCTGTGTTGCGACTGATCACCCACCCCCGCGCATATGCTGCTGGTTGTGTTTTTCCGCCCCAGCCATAGGTAAATATCCCATCCTTTTCCAATTTATGCAGATACAGCGTTCCTCCTCCTGCCTCATCATCCCTGAAGTCAAAATCTGCTCCCGCCTTTGCCAGTCCTGCAGCAATCACATGTGCAACTGATACCCTGTTATAGACTGAATAGTCCTTTTGCCTGTTTTCAACCATGGAATTGATATTTGCCGGGCCCACTTCAATCCATTGAAGCGGAAAAATATTTTCATCTTCCTTCTTCACAGAAAATATTACCCGGATCTTATCTTCTGGTGAAAGCACTTTCATCAGTACCATTGTTTTTGCCTCAAATCCAGGAACAGATGCAGAAAGCCATGTTTCTCCGGGCTGTAAGGCAGTAAAAAAATGCTCCTCTCCCTTTTCAATTATACCTCCCACCATTGAATCAGAAGAATCAAACTTAACCGGAACATCCAGTACTCCTCCTTCATTATCCAGAACTTTAACCATAAGTTGAACAGAATCTCCCGGATACACCGGTGAAAAGGATGATAAAAACAGGATGGAATCAGCAGTCACAACATGTATATCAAAATATTCTGTTTCCCCTCCTGCTGTTATTGACACCCTTGCTGTTCCCTGTTTCAGTGCAGTCAGTTTTCCTTCCGAATCTATAATTGCTGTTTCTTCACTGGAAGATTTATACTCCATTTCAACCTCCTGTTTTCGTCCTTTCAGAAAGAAATGTGCCTCTATCTGATGAAAACTGTCTGCAAGTATTTTTTTTGGAGGATCGTATACGACCAGCCTGGTCTCCTTGCCGGTAATGGTTCTGTCCGGACCGGTTTTTTGCACCCAGGCCACATCTGTTGAAATTTCACCGAGCCAGCCTGCTGTTGCAAGGCTTGCAGATACGATTTTAATAAAATGAATGGTATCAAGCTCCAAATACTTTCCTTCAGCATCAACTGCCCATGATATATCAATTGGGCTGCCACCGGCCCCTTCCACCTGACTTGTATATGGATTATCTGCAAGTGACAGGTCAATTCCCTGTTTCCATGGATGCGTATCAGCATAACCAAATACAGGAGGAAGGATTCTGATTTCACCTGCAGTAACATCATCGATCACATCACTCAACAAAGTTCCGGAGAAAGAAACTGAGTCGGCAGGATATTGCGGGAAAAATTCATATTTAGGGTAATACTCCTGCAAATTGAAATTGTTTGCCTGAAGCATTCCTGTTTTTCCATCGTTGTCCTTCCATATAACATCACGGGTTCCGGTTTTATAGTAAGTCACTTCATAATTAAACCGGGTACCGGAATTAAAATAATTGCTGCCTGCGATTTCGTACCATGTATCATCAGGTATGCCATTCTTGTTTATATCCTTCATTACCCAGATTATTCCCGGCTCTGAGGATCCTGAAAATGCATTTCCAAAAACAGTAAAATCAATGCCATAAGGGTTATCCTCGTGATTTATACATCCTTCTTCAAATCCAAGGACAACATAACCGCCAAAGCTACCCAATGAAACTGCAGAGGAAACATTTTCCCTTATTTTTTCTGCAGCCTGAGGCGTACCGAGATTCTCAATATTGATATGCTGCCCCGGAGCGGGAACATATTCTATAAGACGGAAAGTGGCATGTTGCGAAAAAACTTTCGCCATGCTCATTATAAAAATAATCAGTAAAATGTTTTTTTTCATTCCCCTTTGTTTAGTTGAACACGGGGAAATAAAAAGTCAGGTAATGAAACCGTCGCTTTTATTCCCGAAAGCTTTTTTGAAAATGGCAGGTCTTCTGGCTTACCCCAATTGAAGGCGGCCTTCCCGTCACAATCCCGGATTTTGCCGGTATGCAACAGTGGCAAAGGTTGCCCCCAACATGAAAGGCTTACAGCTGCGGGTACAGCTCCGGTTTCACACCGGATTCCCTATTTGTTGTAAACCATTTTCACTGCAAAAATAGCAATCCTGGAACAAAAACATATATAGAATGTTTCCAAATAAAACTTTTAGAATTTAAAAATGTGTAATTATCATCAATGAAAATAAGGGTAATTTTTCTTACTGTCTTCAGCTTCTATGCTTTAAATAATTTATATGCCCGGGATGAAACGGATGCCGTTGTATTCGGTCATGTTGTATCACGGGGGGAACATATTCCTTTTGTAAATATATATCTGGAAGGTACCAATTTTGGAACTACTACCGATGTTACCGGACATTATATGATGGTGGACCTGCCCCTGGGGGAATATACCATTGTAGCAAGAATGGTTGGATTTGAAATTCAGAAAAAAAACATCACAATAAAATCAGGAACAAGTTTAGAGGTAAATTTCGATCTTGAGGAAGAGCATATGCGCTTGAATGAAGTTGTAATAACCGGCACCAAAACATTCAAACGCCAGACAGAAAGTGCCGTCATAGTAGGCATTCTCGATTCACGCACCATCCGGAATGTGGCAGCCCAGACTGTTTCTGAAACTTTAAATTTCCAACCGGGGCTTAGAATGGAAGTCGATTGCCAGACCTGCAACTATTCCCAGCTAAGAATGAACGGCCTTGGCGGAGCTTACAGCCAGATCCTGATTAACGGACGTTCTGTGTTCAGTCCTCTTACAGGATTATATGGTCTTGAGCAACTGCCATCGGAAATGGTGGAACGGATAGAAATTGTACGTGGAGGAGCCTCCGCTTTATACGGATCCAGTGCCATCGGAGGAACTGTAAATATTATTACCCGGATGCCCCAGCGCAATTCATATGAAATTACATCAAATTACTCAGCCATTGGAAATGGAGCCTCAGATCTCAATCTGAATGGAACATTAACAGCCCTGTCACAGCGGAGAAATGCAGGTATGGCACTTTACACCTCCCACAGGCAAAGAGATGTCTACGACCATAACAATGATAATTTTTCGGAATTGCCTGCTCTTTCCAATAACTCCTTCGGACTGAATTCATTTTTTAAAATGAGCGAAAACCAGATGCTGCAGGCAAATTTCTCGAGCATGCACGAATACAGGTACGGTGGTGAAATGATCGAAGGGCCTGCTTATCTGGCAGAACAATCTGAAGAGCGAACTCATGATGTTTTAATGGGTGGCGTGGATTATGAAATAACCAGTGAAAACAATCTTACTGAATTCGTGCTTTATTCTGCAGGACAACATACCAAAAGAAAGCACTTTACAGGTATTTCTCCTGATAATCCAGATGAACGAATCATTTACAACAACAATCCTCCCTACGGCCATTCAAAAACCTACACCATACAGGTTGGAGCTCAGCTCAATCACACCATTGAAAATTTTCTAACTGGTAAAAACACCATTACTTCGGGTGCAGAATATCTTGTTGATGATGTTTTTGATGAAATCGGAACATATAATTATATGATTGATCAAAATACAAGAAATGCGGGTTTCTTTTTCCAGAGCGACTGGGATGTATTCAGAAGTGTAAACCTGCTGGCAGGCATCAGAGCCGATAAACATAATTTTGTCGACAACATCATTTTTAACCCACGTGTTTCCCTCCTGCTGAAACCAAACCAGAACACACAATTCCGTATGTCGTGGTCAACCGGCTTCCGTGCTCCCCAGGCATTCGATTCCGATATGCACATTGCATTTGCAGGCGGAGGAATACAAACCGTAAAGCTGGCTGATGATTTAAAGGAAGAACGGTCACAGAGTCTGAGCACCTCATTAAACTGGGATAAACCCACCATTAATCACATCTATGGATTTACTCTGGAAGGATTCTACACACGCCTTCAGGATGCATTCGTTCTGGAGGAAACAGGAAAGGATCCTGATGGCAATTCACTCATGGAAAAAAGAAATGGGGGTTTAAGTGAAGTATATGGGGCCACTGTTGAACTAAGGGCAAATTATAACCGGAGGCTGCAGATTGAAGGAGGTATGACAATTCAAAAAAGCATGTACGGTGAACCGGTTGCTTGGTCGGAACAAATTCCCGGGACCAGGGAATACTTGCGTACACCGGAATCATATGGTTATTATACCCTCACATTTACACCCGGCAACAGGTTTAGCACATCTGTATCCGGAATTTACACCGGGGCCATGATCATCCCCCATTATGGAGTGGCAGGAGATCCTGGTACACCCGAACAGGATTTACTTGCCAAATCTCCTGAATTCATGGAAATTACACTTAAAACAGCTTATATTTTCAATGCCCGGAGACTTGATTCTTCCATTGAACTTTATGGTGGGATCAGCAATCTGCTAAACCATTACCAGGATGATTTTGACAAGGGTAAATACCGTGACAGCAATTATGTTTACGGGCCTGCCCGGCCAAGATCGTTTTTTATTGGAATAAGAATATTCAATTAGAGCTAAGAGCAGATAGCTGAAATTCGTGGATAAAATTCTTTACGTAATCAATAAAGAACACCAAAATTCTTCTCTTAAAATCTCTGCACCTCTCCGCCTCTGCGGTTAAAACTCCTCCTAACCACCGACAGGTGGTTTCATTATCTGTGAATCTATGGCAACCTCCTCTTTTAGCCTGAAGCTTGCTATTCTGTCACCACTTTTTATTCGTATAATTTGTCCCGATAGCTACTGGGATATTTCATAAAATTCTTCTCTTAAAATCTCTGCGCCTCTCCGCCTCTGCGGTTAAAACTCCTCCTAACCACCGACAGGTGGTTTCCTGATCTGTGAATCTGAGGGAACCTCCTCTTATAGCCTGAAGTTTGACCGATAGCTATAGGGAAATGGGTAAATTCTTCTCTTAAAAATCTCTGCGCCTCTCCGCCTCTGCGGTTAAAACTCCTCCCAACCACCGACAGGTGGTTACCTAATCTGATAAATCTGTGGAAACCTCCTCTATTAGCCTGAAACTTGCTATTTCTGTCGCCACTTTTTATTCGTATAATTTGTCCCGATAGCTATAGGGATAGTGGGTAAATTCTTCTCTTAAAATCTCTGCGCCTCTCCGCCTCTGCGGTTAAAACTCCTCCTAACCACCGCAAGGTGGTTTCCTGATCTGTGAATCTGAGGCAACCTCCTCTTATAGCCTGAAGCTTGACCGATAACTATAGGAAATGGGTAAATTCTTCTCTTAAAATCTCTGCGCCTCTCCGCCTCTGAGGTTAAAACTCCTCCCAACCACCGACAGGTGGTTTCCTAATCTGTGAATTCCTCATAAGGCAAAATGATCTTTCATCCGTATGAATTATTGGATCTTTACAGATTGATGTATTTGATTAAGATCAGCGCTTATTCTTATACCTGACCTCAGGCCGCTTAAGTGCTCTTACAATCAGAAATATTCCGCCCAAAATAAAAGGTATGCTCAGCCATTGCCCCATATTCAGGGCCATGGTTGCCTCAAATGCTTCCTGGTCTTCTTTGATAAACTCAATAAAAAACCGCGCTGTAAAAACCATTACAAACAAAACACCTGTAAGCAAACCTTCCTTGTATTTTGAATTTGTCTTCCAGTACAGATGCATCAGAACAGCAAAAGTTAAGAAGTAAGCCAGGGCCTCATAAATCTGGGTGGGATGTTTTGGCACTACCTCCCCGTTTCTTTCAAAAATAAAACCCCACGGAAGTGAAGTTTCGTGGCCATAAATTTCTGAATTCATCAGGTTGCCCAATCTTATAAATGCTGCAACCAGTGCAGTAGGTACAACTACACGGTCAATTGCCCAAAATACACTTCTTTTGGTTATCAGTTTGGAATGGATAAGCAAGGCAATAAAAATTCCGGCTGCACCTCCATGACTGGCAAGGCCACCCTGCCACACCTGAAGGATTTCCCCTGGGTGTTGGGAATAGTAGTCCCAGCCATAGAAAAATACATGGCCCAAACGGGCGCCCAAAATAGTGGCAATAATGATGTAAAAAAACAAAGAATCAATCCACTTCTGGGGAACATTTTCCGATTTGAGCATTTTCTCACCAATATAATATCCGATAAGAAAACCGGAAGCGAACAGTAATCCATACCAGCGAACTGATAACGGGCCCAGGTTGAAAATTTCAGGACTTGCATTCCACCTGATAAAGCTGAGAAGATCAATCATGACTTGTAACCTTATAAATTAATGTCTTACAGTGATTATACGGTTCCTTTGCCGTGGCACTGTTTGTATTTCTTTCCACTGCCACATGGACAAGGATCATTTCGTCCGACTTTCTTCTCAACACGTACAGGCTGTGGCTTTGAACGTTCACCACCCTGTGTAACTGCACCCTGCATTGGATTTTCCACCCCTGGCATATCCGATTTCTGCGTTTTGTACCTGCTCATATCCGTACGCTTTCTCTCATCAGCCTGCCTCACCTGGTCGGGACTTTGAATAGGGATATGGCCCTTCATCAGTGTACTTACCACATCCTTGTTCACCTTGGAAATCATAATCTTGAATAGATTGAATGATTCAAACTTGTAAATCAGTAACGGATCTTTCTGCTCATAGGTAGCATTCTGAACCGACTGTTTCAGGTCGTCCATCTCACGCAGCTGCTCTTTCCAAAGATTATCTATAGTAAGCAACATGCTTTGTTTCTGGAATGATTTTACAAGTTCCTTGCCTTTGTTCAGGTATGCGTTCTCAAGATTGCATACGATCTGGAATACACGCTTTCCATCTGAGATTGGCACAACAATATTCTTGTATACCTGCGATTTGGTTTCATATACATTTTTAATGACCGGGTATGCCTGTTTCGAAATGGCTTCAACCTTTCGTTTGTAGCTGTCGATCATTTTTGCATGAATGGTTTCGGTAATGTCGGCAGCTGAAAGTTTTTTAAAGTCTTCTTGCGAAACGGGTGATTCCAGTGAGAGCAGGCGCATCAGCTCCATATTGAAATCTTCAAACTGATCTGTGCCGTAATATTCATTTACCAGCTCTTCAACTGAATCATACATCATGTTGAGCAGGTCTACATCAAGGCGCTCTCCGAATAAGGCATGCCTCCTTTTCCTGTAAATCACCTCACGCTGGGAATTCATTACATCATCATACTCCAGCAACCGCTTACGAATTCCGAAATTATTTTCCTCAACTTTGCGCTGTGCCCTTTCTATTGATTTTGAGATCATGGAATGCTGAATCACCTCACCTTCCTTCAAACCCAGCCGGTCCATGATGCCTGAAATACGCTCAGAACCAAAAAGCCTCATCAGATCGTCTTCAAGCGATACATAAAACTGGGAAGAACCCGGGTCTCCCTGCCTTCCTGCACGGCCCCGCAACTGCCTGTCCACACGACGTGAATCATGCCGTTCAGTACCCAGAATAGCCAGACCGCCTGCTTTCCGGACTTCAGGTGCCAGTTTGATGTCGGTTCCACGACCTGCCATGTTGGTAGCAATTGTAACCGCTCCGGAACGGCCTGCCTCTGCAACAATGTCGGCTTCACGTGCATGGAGTTTGGCATTTAACACATTATGTTTTATTCCCCGAAGTTTTAGCATCCTGCTCAGCAATTCTGATATCTCAACCGAGGTTGTACCTACCAGCACCGGGCGCCCGGCCGTATTTAAATCAACAATTTCATCTATAACAGCATTATACTTCTCACGCTTGGTTTTATAAACCAGATCCTCCCTGTCGTCGCGGACTATAGGCTTATTTGTTGGTATAACTACAACTTCCAGTTTATAGATATCCCAGAATTCACCTGCTTCTGTTTCGGCAGTACCTGTCATCCCTGCCAGCTTGTGGTACATACGAAAATAATTCTGCAGGGTGATGGTTGCAAAAGTCTGTGTTGCTGCTTCTACCTTCACACGTTCCTTGGCTTCAATGGCCTGGTGCAATCCATCGGAATACCGCCTGCCCTCCATAATACGGCCTGTCTGTTCATCTACAATCTTCACCTTATTGTCAATTACAACATACTCCACATCTTTTTCAAACATGGTATATGCCTTCAGTAACTGATTAACTGTATGGACCCGTTCCGACTTAACGGCATAATCCTGCATAAGTTTATCTTTTTTCTCCTGTAACTCTTCAGCAGGAAGCCCCGAATTCTCAAGTTCTGCAAGAACGGCACCCATATCAGGCAACACGAAAAAATCAACATCATCCATACCTTCCGAAATCAGGTCGATCCCCTTGTCGGTCAGTTCGACCGAATTCTGCTTTTCTTCAATTACAAAATAAAGAGGATCCGTGACAATATGCATGTTTTTGTTGTTCTCCTGCATGTAGAAATTTTCAGTCTTTGTCATGATTGCCCTCATTCCTTCTTCGCTCAGGAATTTAATGATCGACTTATTCTTTGGCAATCCTTTATGTGCACGCAGGAGCAACAATCCACCCTCCTTTTTCTCCTCATCGGTTTGATTCTCTTTAGTAAGTAACCGCTTAGCGTCAATAAAAATGTGGTTTACAAGATCACGCTGGGCCTTGTGCAGCTTTTCAACAAATCCCTTCAATTCTTCAAATTGCTGATGTTCACCTCTTGGCACCGGACCTGATATGATCAGGGGCGTACGGGCATCATCAACCAGTACAGAGTCAACCTCATCGACAATTGCATAGTGATGCTTCCTCTGCACCAGGTCTTCCGGATTGATCGACATGTTGTCACGCAGGTAGTCGAATCCGAACTCATTGTTTGTACCATAGGTAATATCGGCATTATATGCTTTACGCCTGGCTTCTGAATTGGGCTGGTGCTTGTCGATACAGTCAACCGTCAATCCATGAAATTCAAAAATCGGCCCCATCCATTCCGCATCACGTCTCGACAGGTAATCGTTTACAGTAACAATATGTACACCACGTCCGGCAAGTGCATTCAGGAAGACAGGCAAGGTAGCCGCCAGTGTTTTACCCTCACCAGTTGCCATTTCAGCTATTTTACCCTGGTGAAGAACAACACCTCCAATGAGCTGGACATCATAATGCACCATATCCCATACGATTTCATTTCCTCCGGCAATCCACCGGTTTTTCCAGTGGGCCTTTTCGCCGTTGATGCTGATGCTTGAGCGTGTAGATGCAAGGTCGCGGTCGTAATTCCGGGCAGTAACTTCAACGATTTCATTTTCAAAAAACCGCCGTGCAGTTTCTTTCACAATGGCAAAAGCAGTTGGCAGCACTTCATTCAATACCTCTTCTGTCTTCTCCAGTACAACCTCTTCAAGTTTGTCGATCTGGCCATAAGTTTTTTCGCTTTCCTCTATTTCAATTTCCTCAGCCCTGGCCTTAAGTTCAGCTATCTGATCCAGTTCAGGTTTGATCCGTTCATTGATGACCTGCCGGAGTTTATCAGTTTCATTGCGCAGTTCATCGTTTGACATGGAAACCATCCGCTGATATTCCTTTTTTATTAATTCAACAACAGGAGAAGTTTCCCTGATGTCTCTTTCTGATTTACTTCCTAAAATTTTTCCAAGTAACTTTGTTACAAATGCCATATGCGTTATGTTATGCGGTTTTATTAAACAGATGCAAAGTTAATCAATTGTACAGGCTTCACCGAAAAAGAATTTAATAATTTGAAAAAATGTGTGGTAAACCCGGATAAAAAATATCTCTTAAATTCTGAATAATTGTTATATGAACCAGTTCAGCATCATCAGATTTACCTGTTAATAAATTGATTAAACGTTCAGTTGTAAAACCGGAACAGCAGATTTTGCTTATAAAAGATGAAAAAATCAATCCCTTTGTCTGATTTGCTAAATATTAAATTCAACTTAAACTCAACTTAAAGTCAATGTTAAGTCATATTAAAGTCAATTATAATTGAATTTATATTGAATTGACATTGAATTGATATTGAATTTAAATTGAATTTACTTAGAAGTTAGTTAGGGCTTAAGAGGATAATAATAAATTCTGATGATGTTGGGAGCTTTCCCCGTCAGGGAGAGGCCGCTACGGAACTGCTCCAGTGCCTTGGCCTTCATTTGTTCGATTTCTTTAGGTTTCATAATTATCTGTCACAAAATTAAAATTATTGGACAGACTTTATTTTACACCCTCATGATGTTTTGCACAAAGTCAGGCTGACGTCATATTAATGCATGTCATTTGGGATTATTCCAATTAAATTAGAAACTGAAGACTCATTCACCGGTATAACAAAAAATAAAATTTCTTCTGAAAAAGAAGTTGCTTACATAATAATGATTACTTTTAAAAAAAATATTTATTCAACATTATATGACAGCTCAACCTATTTTTACAGCCTTTACATCATTATGTATTAATAGTAGTGATGCGTTAACTTTTAAAATATAAATATAAGTTATTAAAAATTAGTAATATATATACGTTCTTTGATTTTTTGATTTGATTTGGCTTATAGTTTTGCGCTCTTTATAAGCGCAATATTAT
>JAEYNZ010000137.1 GCA_023412195.1 Bacteroidota bacterium | reverse complement strand
GGTTTTACATCACTTCCTTGTGCAGAAGGAGGTTTATGGAAGTTGAATCATCTGATTGTTCTATTAAATTGGCAGGTGCCTTCTTCAGTAATTTGCGAAAAACCTTATTTCTTTTATTATCCTTAGTAACCAAGGCAAAAAGTTCCATCCCAACCTTATTACCTTATTTAATTTCCCAGTTGCCATTTTAAAAGCAATAAGGTAATAAGGTAAACTGATTCATGGTAGTTTGCAATGTTACTAAGTCCTCCCCGGTATTCAAACAGACTTCAAAATGAATAACGATGGAAAATTAAGTTTTTGTCCAATAAACTCTGGCCATTCTAGATCCTGAAAGGATAACATGTTTAAAGAAAGCTGACACCACCAAAAAAGACTGACCCTGAAAGGGTCACATGTGAAATGCACTTATTGCCCATTCTTACAAAATACACAAACATGCGACTCCGTCAGAGTCGGGAGAGTCCCTGATTACCTTATGTTATATACATTTGAACCCTTCAGGTTCAGCTTTTAGCTGCTCTAAGTAAGGTGCAGGCTTTCCTGGTCCGGCAATGGCACATCGCCAGTAATAATTTTATTCGTACCTCAAAGATTCAATGGGATCGAGGCGGGCTGCTTTTTGTGCAGGATAGTAACCTGAAATAATTCCGACAATGAAACACAGTGCAACACCTGTGATCACCCACACCCATGGAATGACAAAGGGTGAACCAATCAGAGAGGCTACCATATTCCCTGCAAGTATGCCTAATATGATGCCGAATATACCCCCGATCTGCCCGATGAAAATAGCTTCCATCAGAAATTGCTGCCTGACGGTTCTTCCTTTTGCTCCGATTGCTTTCCTGATTCCGATCTCCCGGGTCCGTTCAGTTACTGAAACCAGCATAATGTTCATCAGTCCGACTGCAGCACCGAAAAGGGTTATCAGACCAATGATGGTTGCCACCAGGGTAATGTTCCGGATATTGCCCAGGAGGATATTAACAAGGTTATCACTTTTTTCAATATTAAAATCTGTCTCATCAAAAGTATCAAGGTTGCGGACGTTCCGGAAAACAGCTTCGGCCTGGCCGATGGCTACCTCCATCATTTCAGCACGCTGAGCCATGATCTGAATGTCGAAATTCATCATCGGCCTTGAAAAATAGGTACGTGCATTGGTGAAAGGAATAAAACATACGAGGTCGTTGCTTATGCCCATTCCGCTTCCCTTGCTTTTCAGAATGCCAACCACCTTGTATTTCCCGCTGCCGATGCTTATGACTTTATCGATAGGATCTTCACCCGATTTAAAAATTCTTTTAATCACATCTTTACCCAACAAGACAACATTTCTGCCATTCTCAATTTCAGCCTGACTGAAACTCCTTCCCTGCTCTACTTCAAAGCCTGCAGTCTGCAGATAGTTCTCATCAATTCCCCTTACATTCACATTGGGATTTGTCTTTTCTGAACCATATTTTACAGTCGCACTGCCTGAAGCATTGACCGAAATCGCTGCAACAGCAGGATAATTGAATTGTTCCTTAAAAGCTTTTGCCTGGTAATATGATATATATGAATAATTTTTCGACCTGTAGCGCTGGTTACCAACCTGCACCTGCATACCCCTGCTGGTGATTGTAAATGTATAGGCCCCCATAAATGTGAACTCCTTTGTGATTGAAGTCTTAATGGAATCGATGGCAGTAAGTATCCCAATCAGTGCAGTGATACCAACCGCAATGATCATTACAGTGAGAACAGTGCGTAACAGGTTCGACCGGATTGACCGTAAAGCAATCTTTAGATTTTCACTGAATAATGTAACTGTCCGCATATACTTCGTTGTATTATTTTACTCCCTGTTAAATATGTAAAACTTTTTTCATAAAATTACAATGTTGTCCGCCAACATTTTTAAAACAATATAATTTAAGATCTCTCATTTCGTTCAAGATGACAATCAGTTAGTTCTATCCTGGGAGGGATAGGCTGGCAACTTCGCGGCCAACCTGTACCTTATAAAACAAAAACTCTGAAAACAATGTCATTTATACCTTAGGGAGAAATCTCAAATTTTTAACCGGATCCTGATGTTAAATTTACACGAACCTGGTTTTCATTTTCATGAAATTTACAGAACACAAGACGAATCTGTTCGATAGTTTTTTGAACTTAATTTTTTTTAACATTTTTTAAAATTCCGGATTGTTGTCATAATCAACCCGCCTGATTATAACATTAGGCAGTTTAAATTCCTGTCTGACAAGCCTATGGATTTTTATTTTATTTTGAACAGAAACGGTATAATAGATATATTCCTTCCAAACAAAAATTTAATTATTTCATGTGAATGAAAAGGTTCATAAATTTGACGTGGTAAAAACGTATGATGCTATGATTTATCAGTTCAGAATCACGTCACCCGAATCCAGGAATTTCCTTCTGGAAATAAAGACCGACAGCACCCATACATTTTACGATTTTCACAGAAGTATACAGGCAATTACAGAATTTGAACCCTATCAGCTTGCCTCTTTTTTTATACCGGATCAACATGGAAAAAAGCAACATGAAGTTTCTTTGCTTGACCTGGGCATGAATGCAGGTGCTTATTTTATTATGCAGAAAACCCATCTGTCAGAATTGATAAAAAAGCCTGACCAGCAGTTAATTTACACATATGATTTAATAAACGACAGATCACTGAATATCGAATTAACAGAAATTGTTATGGAAAATAATCTCAGAGAACCAGTTGTTACCTTAAAAAAAGGTGACGCCCCGGTGCAATTTTTTGGCGAAGATCATTATGAACCTGATGCAGTAAAGATTCAGGAAGAGGAGATTCTGATGGATTTTGGAATTTTGGAGGATTACACAGAACTTTACGGAGAAATGGAAGACTTTTAAATTTTCATTTTTTTAAAATTTTATTCAACCTGGCTGCTCAATTTCTTTTGGGCAGTCATTTTTTTTTCCAGTACCAGGATATATAAGTCACGTTTAAAACAGTGTTAGTTATATGAGTATCAAGACGAAGAGACATTAGTATCAAGACTAATAGACACAAGTATCAAGACTAATAGACACAAGTATCAAGACGAAGAGACACAAGTATCAAGACTAACAGACACAAGTATCTAGACTAATAGACACAAGTATCAAGACTAACAGACACAAGTATCAAGACGAAGCGACACAAGTATCATGACGAAGAGACACAAGTATCAGGACGAAGGGACACAAGTCCCTCAGTAAAAAGTTTTATAGCCGTATGAAAAATAATATTATAAATGAAACACCAGATGCTAAAACACGACCCCCTAAATCCCCCGAAGGGGGACTTTGGGACAGTGCAAATCAGGTAGAATACTGCTACAGAGCGTCTTGTCTTTCCCCTCTCCGCCAGCTGCCGGAAGGCGGGGAGGGGTCGTTTTGACTTTAAATGATAGATGATTACATAAGAGTATCAAGACTAAGAGACACAAGTATCAAGACGAAGAGACACAAATATCAGGACGAAGAAACACAAGTCCCTCAGTAAAGAATTTTATAACCATATGAAAAATAATCATTGTTGTCCGGTAAAATTTTTAAAGCAATGAATTTTGAGATCTCTCACTTCGTTACCAATGACAGATTTACTTAACATGCATTTAGTCTGGCCATTAAGACAGAATCAAAAAGCTGCATCGGGAACTTTGTGAAACTTCGCGGGCTTGGTGGCTTTGTGGCATAAATTTCTTTTGCCACCAAGACTCCAAGGCGCCAAGAAATCACAAAGAAGATACATTTACAATATAATCTTCATTGCCTGTCATATCAGCATTGTGCCCCATTTTTATTTGGGGTCACAACTCGAGATGACAATCAGTTATTTATATATTTGAAAGGGGTAGGTTGACGGCTTCGCCGCCAACCTGCCCCTCCCAAAACAATAGCTCTGAAAACACAGTCATTTCGACCGTAGGGAGAAATCTCAAATATTAACCGGACACTAATGAAAAATAGTATTATAAACGGCCCCCTAAATCCTCCGAAGGGGGACTTTGGGACAGTGCAAATCAGGTAGAATACTGCTACAGAGCGCCTTGTCTTATCCTTCTCCGCCTGCTGGCGTAAGACGGGGAGGGGTCGTTTTGACTTTAAATGATAGATGATTACATAAAAGTATCAAGACGAAGAGACACAAGTATCTAGACAAAGAGACACAAGTTTCTAGACAAAGAGACACAAGTTTCTAGACTAATAGACACAAAATAAGTCTGCTTTCAAATGACTGTTGCATAAGAGTATCAAGACTGGTGTCTTGTCCTCCCACAAATTACTTTTCATCGGGCTATATTACTTTTTACTGTGAGACTTCTATCTTTGCAGCCAATGAGCAACAGGCAAAAATTCCTTATAATCATAACAGGACCAACAGCCATAGGTAAAACTAAAGTGGCAGTTGAAACTGCACTTCATTATCAGACGGAAATTATTTCTGCAGATTCAAGGCAAATATTTCGTGAGCTCACCATTGGAACTGCTGTTCCTGATCCTTCAGAACTTGCAACAGTAAAACACCACTTCATCCATTCACACTCATTGGCTGATTCATATAATGCCAGCCGGTATGAAACGGAAGTACTGGAACTTCTTGAAAAATTATTCAAACAACATTCTGTTGTTGTTATGGCAGGTGGTTCCATGTTATATATCGATGCCGTATGCAACGGAATTGACATCATGCCTGATATCCTTCCTGAGATAAGGGATGATCTGAAAAAGCAGTTAACGGATGAAGGGTTAGAAAGCCTTCGTCACCGTTTAAAAACCTGCGACCCGGAATATTACCGGCAGGTGGATTTAAAAAATCCTGCCCGGATCATGCATGCCCTTGAAATATTTATGATGACCGGTAAGCCATATTCCTCGTTCAGAACTTCCCCCAAAAAGGTAAGAACGTTTTCTGTTATAAAAATCGGGTTAAACTGTGACCGGGAAAATTTACATAATAGAATCAATTCAAGGGTGGATCAAATGATTGAAGCAGGCCTTGAAGAAGAAGCACGCAGTGTGTATCATCTAAGTCACCTGCAATCACTGAACACAGTAGGTTACCGGGAATTCTTCTCATATTTCAAAGGTGAAATTTCAAAAGATAAGGCTATTGAACTCATTAAACGCAACACCCGGCGTTATGCCCGAAAGCAACTAACCTGGTTCAGGAACGACCCGTATATGACTTGGTTTGTACCCGGTGACATCAGTGGTGTAATTGGTTATACTGAAAATGTAATTCACGAAAAATGAATCCAGCCGGCAATTTTGTAATACGGGTTTACGGGCTCGTTATGAACGGGAAAAATGAAGTCCTTGTGTCAGATGAATTCCGTATGAACATGAAGATGACCAAGTTTCCCGGGGGCGGATTACACTACGGAGAAGGCACCATCGATTGCCTGATAAGGGAATTTGCAGAAGAATGTAATGGCCAGGAAATTGAAAATATCAGGCACTATTACACCACCGATTATTTCCAGAAAGCGTTATTTTATGAAAATCACCAGCTGATGAGCATATATTACCTTGTCGATCTGAAGATGCCACAATGTTTTGATATTTCAACACAACCATTTGATTTTGAGGAAATGAAAGATGGGGGTCAAAGCTTCAGATGGCTGAACCTGAAGGAAGCAGCTCCTGACATGTTAACTTTTCCTGTCGACAGGCTTGTCCTGGAAAAACTGAAAAACTTTTAATATCAGGGTCTTCCAAGAATGGCAGCGGCGTAATTATCCCAGCTCATTTCCCTTGAAGCCTCTGCAACATTTGCCCTGTTAACAGGCTGGGTTATTATTTTCTCCATGGCAGCAGCCATCGAACCGATATCATCCGGCGCTGCCAGGTACCCGTTGTAGCCATCTTTCACTGTTTCGGGGAAATGCCCTACACGTGTAGCCAGGATGGGCAGGCTGAAGTTGCATGCAATTGATTCCACTCCTGAAGGGGTGGCATAGGAGTAGTAGAGCACAATTGCATCGCTTACCTGAAAATATTTATGGACATCTTCATTGGGAACAAAATCATTCATTACAAACACCTTGTCCTGTAAATTATATTTTTCTATGAGTTCCAGGGGCCGGTAATTTTTCTCATCATCCTCTTTTTTTACCATAACCGCCTTGGCTATTCCAAAAACGACCTGCTTGATTCGTGTGGATAATTTTTTATTATCGAGGGTTTGCCAGAACGATTCCCCTACGATCAGCAGCGTTACATCATCACGTTTGGCAGCCATTTTGGCAAATGCTTCGATCACATGATGCAGACCTTTATATTTCCTGATAAATCCAAAAAACAGAAACCCGTATTTTCTGATCCCCCACTCCTTCTTCTGATTCTCAACATCAAATTGGGGATCAGGGCTGAACATGTTATATACCGGATGATAAAGCTTTATGATGGGTGTTTTGTCTCCATCGTTCATGTCGCTGTAATTATCCTTGTAAATAAATTGTTTTTCAGGAAAAAGGCTTTCCAGTTCCTGTCCGGTCTTTTTAGAATGTACAACAAAGGAATCAGCCTGTGACAATGCAAACTTCGTAAACAGCCTGTCCGTTTTGCTGTTTTCTTTCTGAATTACAAAGTGAAGATCGAATAACAATTCAATATCCGGGCTGCTTTTTAACATTCTGGCAATACGGCCAACAGGTAGGCCCTGTATGGCAATGCTCCACTGAAATATTACTTTTGACGGATTGATACTCCTGATCAGCCGCGCAGTTTTTGTCCAGCTTAAAGGATTGTTGTAATTTGTGATGTAATGAACTTTTATTTTTGTTCCTTCCATCAAATCTGTTTTGCTCTTCCGGTCTATGAAGTCACGGGGAATAATGGAAGGGTACTGTTGAGTCCAGGAAACGATGTGAACCTCCACATCCCCCCTTTTATCAAAAGCTTTGGCTAGCGATGTATTATAATTGGCAAGACCACCCTTAAAAACAGGACCTGCACCAAAACAGACAATCCGCTCCATAATTTAATTATCCTTTTCCAGCCGTTTAACGGCTGCATTAAATACACGTCGCATTCCTTCTTCCACAGGTATTTTTGGCTTCCATCCAAAAGTTTCTGTAACAAGGTCCATATTGGCATACCTTGAATGCACTCCAACAGGTTTATCCAGGAGTTGTTTGATCTGAGGCTTATATCCGGCAATGTCACAGAATACCTGTATAATATCAATAAATGACAATAGTTTTCCGGAACCAATATTATATGCTGAACCATCAGATACTTTATCCATCAGAATATGGATAAAGTCGATGACATCATCAATATGAACAAAATCACGGCCCTGCTGGCCGGTTCCCCACACCTCGAAAGGATCTTCGCGTTTGGCAGCCCGCGCAGCAATAGCAGGCACAGGATATGTCAGGTCCTGATCCTCGCCGTATCCCGAAAATGGCCTGATACATACAATGGAAATGCCATAATGCCGGGCAGCAATCTGTGCAAGGAATTCACCTGTCAGTTTCGACCAACCATAGGTCATATCCGGGGTACCAAGATTTCCCTTAAAATCAATATCACTTTCTTTTAATGATACTGCTGCCTCATCGGTTTGAAGGCTTACGGGATATGCAGCACTGGAACTTGGGTAGAGCACCCTGTCGGGGCGGTGCCTCGTAACCCAGTAGAAGAATTCTGCATCGATAGATAAATCGAGCGCTACCATCATCGGATCTCCGTCAATTTTGGCACGGCCACCAACAATAGCTGCAAAATGATAAACATCGTTGAATTTTTCAAACTCCAGCTGATATTTTTCCTGAAGGAACCGGGGATTCTCGCGCAGGTAAAACAGGAAATCACGAAAATCGCCTTTCCAGAAAAGAAGCCTTTCGTCATCTCCTATGATTTCCAGATCTTCATTATGCCTTACAGAAAAACCAGGTAACCATTCCAGGGGATGGGTTCCAATAGATAAATCGTCGACAACAAATATGCGGTCACCAGTAGTTTTCAATAACCGTTTCACCATGTTGCGGCCAACAAAACCACAACCTCCTGATACCAGATGTATTTTCATTTTCCTTTAAATCAAAGTTTACAGATCGTATATTTTTGTAAAGAACCAGCTAATCAACGCTGTGTTCAGCATCTTTAGTTGTAAAATACTCTTTTTTAATTGTATTTTACACAAATATTCAAATTTAGTGTATACTAAAAAATAATTTACATCAGTTTTAGCTGAACTTATTTTAAAAATGAGGATTTTTGCCAGAAGAGGAAAGTCAGCAGATGTATTGCAGTATGTTCCATGACTCAGAGAGGAAAGATCAGGAAATAGCTTTATTCTTTAAAGTCTGAAGTGTCGGAAATTCTGTTAGGCATATAATTTGCAAAAAAGACAAAAAGGGGGATAATAAAACCAATGAGCAGATTAAGATAGAATTAACACCATCATTTTTTTCGTAAGGAACGAACATTTTTATAGAAAAAATTGAAAACTTTGGATAAAGAATGATAAGTATTTTTTGATACGATAAAACAAAAAAAGTGCAGCATTTTAATCAGGCAGAAATACGACATATAGAAGACCGTTACCAGGATTTTCTGAAGGTGATTCAGAATAAATTTGACGAGGAGCGGCTTGCCAGGATTGAAAAAGCCTTCCGGTTTGCCAATGCTGCCCATGACGGAATCAAAAGAAAATCAGGGGAACCCTATATCATACATCCCATAGCAGTAGCACGAATTGTTGCAAAGGACATGGGCCTTGGTGCTACCTCCATTTGTGCATCCATACTTCATGATGTGGTTGAAGATACTGAATATTCAGTCAGTGACATTGAAAACATGTTTGGGCCTAAAGTCGCCCGGATTGTTGATGGCCTGACAAAACTTTCGGGTGACATTGATTCACGCCAGGTTCTTACCTTGAAAAAAATCCTGATGACGCTTTCCGATGATGTACGTGTCATCCTGATAAAAATAGCCGACCGGCTTCACAATATGCAAACGCTGGAGTCGATGCCGGCACATAAAAAAATAAAAATAGCCGGAGAAACCCTGTATCTTTATGTTCCCCTGGCACACAGGCTGGGGCTTTATGCCATTAAAAGCGACCTGGAAGAACTCAGCTTTAAGCATAAGCACCCCGAAGAGTATAAAAAGACAATGTATTTGCTTCACAACCAGGAAGAAAAAAGAAATTACCTGGTTAATGAATTTATCCGCCCTATCCAGGAGAAACTGGAAGCGGAAAAAATCGACAGCATTGTAAGTCACAGGTTGAAATCGACTTTTTCGATCTGGCAAAAAATGCAGAAAAAAGGGATATCCTTCAATGAGATTTACGATATACTGGCTGTTCGGATCGTTATAAAAGCCAAACCTGGCATATCAGAAAAACGGCAATGTTTCGATGTGCTTTCGCTGGTTACAGATATTTATAAGCCGCGGCCTGATCGCATACGCGACTGGATAACCATGCCCAAAGCCAACGGGTATGAATCATTGCATGTTACTGTTATGGGGCCCCAGGGGAAGTGGGTGGAAGTGCAGATCAGAACCGAGCGCATGGATGAAGTTGCAGAACATGGCTTCGCTGCCCATTACAGGTACAAGGACATCAGCACCTTTGAAAATGAACTTGAAACCTGGATCGAAAGAATCAGGGAACATCTTCGAACACCTGACTCGGATGCATTTGAATTCCTCGATGATTTCAAGCTAAACCTGTATGCCACAGAAATCAATTTGTTCACACCAAAAGGGGATATGGTTTCCCTGCCACAGGGTTCAACAGTGATTGATTTTGCTTACGAGATCCATACAGATTTAGGGAACAAATGCATTGGGGCAAAAATTAATTTTAAGCTTGTCCCCATTAACCATGTACTTGAAAATGGTGACCAGATAGAAATTCTTACATCAGGGAAACAGGTCCCGAAACCAGAATGGTTAAAATTTGCAACAACAGCAAAGGCCCGTTCAAAAATTAAGGATGCATTTAAGCTTGAACAAAAAAAACATGTAGACAAGGGTAGGGAGATTGTGGAAGAGGCCATGAAAAATATTAAGGCACCCATGACTTCCAACAACCTGAAAAAAATTATTGCCCATTTTAACCTGAACAATAAGGAACAACTTTATTCTGAAACAGGAATGGGTTTCCTGGAACTTAAAAACCTGGAAGAAATTCTGGGAAAAAAATCACCCAACAAACTTGTCAAATACTGGAACATCACCTTCAGCAGAAAAAAGAAGGAAGAAGAAATACCCGAGGCCAGTGAAGAATCGAATGTCATTGACAAAAAAAAGCCTTTTCTCCTGAAGGAAACACAGGATGATGTTACCTATACACTGGCAAAATGCTGCCACCCCATTCCCGGCGACCAGGTGATCGGGTACCTGAGTACAAACGATCATATTATCATCCACAAAACCGGGTGCAGGGAGGTTGAAAAGTTTCTTTCGAGCCATGGCAACAGGATTATTGCTGCAGAGTGGACCAAATTTAAAAAACAGTCGTACCTCACACGCCTCCGGCTGGAAGGGTTCGACAGGCTGGGCATCGTGAATGAAGTAACCAACATTATTTCGAAGCAGCACAGCATTAATATGCGGTCGGTTAAGTTCGATACCCATGAAGGTATATTCGAAGGCGACCTTTTTATTTACATCCATAATGCCGACGACCTTCACCATCTGATAGGAAGCCTTGAGAAAATCAAGGGTATAGACCGTGTGTCGAGGGATGAAAACCTTAATGATTAATTTTTAATTAATCTAAATAATCAAAAAAATATTCCTATTTTTGACTTCTGTTTTAAATTGGTTTAAATATGAATAACCACAAGACCAGGGAGACAGTCAGGAATATGTTTACGGAGTACCTGGAGAAAAATGGTCATAGAAAGACACCCGAACGTTTTGCCATTCTCGATGAAATTTATTCAAGGGAAGGCCATTTCGATATAGAATCGCTGTATATATCCATGAAAAATAAAAAGTACAGGGTAAGCAGGGCCACACTGTACAATACGATCGATCTGCTGCTTGAATGCAAACTTGTTGTAAAGCATCAGTTTGGAAAAAACATAGCACAGTTTGAAAAGGCTTTTGCAACCATGCAGCATGATCACCTGATTGACACCACATCAGGAGAAGTGATGGAATTTTATGATCCGCGCATCCGTGAGATTATTGAAGATGCATGCATGAAAAACAATTTTAAACTTTCACACCACACCTTGTATATTTACGGTCAGCCACTTAACAAGGATTAATTTTATTCCCATATCAACATTTTATAAAATTGACATAGGTCATCAGGCTTTTTGTTTAGTCAAACAAAAATATTTGTACTTTTAAAACTTTGAAATCGGATGCCGTGAAATAAATTCCACAGGAATATATTTTCACGGTTTCGTTTGTGAAGTAAAACCTGATTGACCGCATGAAAGCCTGAACGATGCTTCCTGTTGTCGGGGTTCAGTATGAAAATGTTTCAAACTTTAATAATATTGTAATGAAAGCAGATGTACTATTGGGCCTGCAATGGGGCGATGAAGGAAAAGGAAAAATTGTTGATGTTTTAACTCCTGATTATGATGTAATTGCCCGTTTCCAGGGAGGCCCGAATGCAGGCCATACACTTGAGTTCAATAATATTAAACATGTATTACATACCATTCCCTCCGGCATTTTCAGAGAAAATAAAATCAACATTATTGGAAACGGAGTTGTAATTGATCCGATTGTTTTTAAAAAGGAAATTGAATCTTTAAAAAAGATCGGGATTGAGCTTTCTGAAAACCTGTATATTTCAAAAAAAGCTCACATGATTTTACCTACCCACCGGATACTGGATGCTGCATCAGAACAGAAAAAAGGGGCAACAAAAATTGGGTCGACATTGAAAGGCATAGGCCCTACCTACAAGGACAAGATTGGTCGGGAAGGATTGCGTGTGGGTGACCTGTTCCAGGATTTTTCCAAAAAATACAACGAGAGACTTGAAAACCATCAGGCAATGCTGTCGGAATTTTTCAGGTTCGATTACAGGGTAACCCTTGAAAACTGTGAAAAGGAGTGGTTTGAGGGTGTTGAGGTTTTAAAGTCATTTAAGATTATCGATACAGAACACTTCCTGAATGACCTGCTTAGCAGGAACAAATCTGTTTTGGCTGAAGGAGCCCAGGGAACTATGCTTGATATAGATTTTGGATCTTACCCGTTTGTTACCAGTTCAAATACTATTTGCGCAGGAGCTTGTACCGGCCTTGGGCTTGCTCCCCAAAAGATTGGTAAGGTATTCGGTATTTTCAAAGCATACTGTACCCGGGTTGGCATGGGCCCATTCCCTACTGAACTGCTCGATGAAACGGGCGATGAATTGCGCAAAGCAGGCAATGAGTATGGATCAACCACAGGCAGGCCACGCCGCTGCGGATGGCTCGACCTCGTGGCGCTTAAATATTCGGTGATGCTGAATGGTGCCACTGAGCTCATCATGATGAAAGCAGATGTACTTGATGGGTTCGATTCCATCAGAATCTGCGTAGCCTATGAAATTGACGGGCAGGAAACAGAGAATTTTCCTTTCGAACTAAATGATGATGTTAAACCTGTATATGTTGAATTGCCGGGATGGAAAACCGATCTGACAAAGATCAGAAGTCAGAATGAATTTCCGGAAGAACTGAACAACTACATCAATTTTATTGAAGAGGAAATGGGTATACCTGTTTCAATTGCTTCAGTAGGACCGAACCGGGAACAAACAATCCTTCTGGATAAAGATTAGGCAGAGCCACATAAAAATCACATTCCTGTTTTGTAATTGCCTGTAACATGGTTATATTTATATAACCTGATTAAAGTTGTATTAAAAAATGCCAATTGTAATTCAACATTGGGGGTTATATACCGATTTCTATGAATTGGCTATGGCCCAGGGATATTATTTATGTGGAAGAAAAGATGAAACATCTGCTTTCAATTATTTCTTTCGTACCAATCCATATCATGGCGGATTCGCTGTTTTTGCCGGATTACAGGATGTATTAACTGCACTAACTGAATTTACTTTCAGTGAGGAAGACATCAGGTATCTTGCAGGACAGGGAATGCATAAACAATTTCTTGAATATCTGTCTGACTTCAAATTCTCCGGTTCTATTGATAGTGTCAGTGAAGGAGAAATTATTTTTCCGAATGAACCAATCTTACAGGTTGAAGGAAACATTATAGAATGTCAGCTCATTGAAAGCTTGCTGCTGAACTTCCTGAACTTCGGGTCACTGATTGCCACAAAAGCATTCAGGATCAAGCAGGTTGCAGGCCCCAAAACCTTTTTCGACTTTGGTCTTCGTCGGGCACAGGGGTTAGGTTCCATACATGCAAGCCGGGCTGCCATAATAGGAGGGGCTTCATCAACCTCCAATGTTCTGGCAGGAAAGCTTTTTAACATACCTGTATCTGGAACACAGGCTCATTCATGGATTCAAAGTTTTGATAATGAACTGGAGGCTTTCCGCATGTTTGCAAAAACCAATCCTGATAATTCTGTTCTGCTGGTTGATACAATAAATACCCTTAAATCGGGTGTCCCCAATGCCATTACGGTTGCCCGCGAAATGGAGAAAGATGGCCACCGTTTAAAGGCCATCAGGCTCGACAGCGGCGACCTGGCTTATCTAAGTAAAAAAGCACGCAGGATGCTTGATGATGCAGGATTGCAGTATGTTCAAATCGTAGCTTCCAACCAGCTCGATGAACATGTAATCAAAAGTCTTTTACAAGACCAGCATGCTGCCATCGATGCGTTTGGGGTAGGGACAGAACTGATTACCGGCAAAAAAAATGCAGCACTCGATGGGGTTTATAAACTGGTTGAGGTAAACGGACTTCCTAAAATGAAACTATCAGAAAATATTGAAAAAACAACCCTGCCAGGCAAAAAACAATTATACAGATGTTATGATCAGGAAGGGATGTTCTATCGCGATGCCATACTGCTTTCAGATGAAGACCCTGAAGAAGCTGAAATCATTTATGATCCTGTTCATCCGGAAAAGAATACAATTATAAAATCCCTGCAAAAAGAACCGCTTCTGAAGCCTGTGGTCATGAACGGAAAGGTCATCATGGAAAAAAAGAGTCTTAATGAAATTCACAGATATCTGCTAAAAAGGGCAGCCTTGCTTCCCAAAGAACATTTCCGTTTCATCAGCCCACACATATATAAAACCGGAATTTCCGAAAAGCTCATGCATTTAAGAAATACACTGAAGAGTCAATTGCAACATTAATCTTCATAATCTGAAATGAAAGAAATCAATCGTCCTACATTGGTTATTGACAAAGAGATATGCCTTCGCAATATTGAAAGGATGGCACTAAGGGCAAAGGAACATCATTTACTTTTCAGGCCCCACTTTAAAACACATCAGTCGGCTGAAATTGGTGAATGGTTCCGCGAATTCGGGGTTCAGTCTATTACTGTTTCATCTGTGAGTATGGCCGAATATTTTACGGTGGCCGGATGGAAAGACATTACTGTAGCTTTTCCGATGAATATACTGGAATTTGAGAATATAAAGAGGCTGGCTGCAAATATCAGGCTGAACCTGACAATTGAAAATAAAGAAACAGCAGAACTCCTGACAAAACACATGCAGGCACCCGCCGGTATATATATAAAAGTTGACACCGGATATAACAGAACCGGTATCGGTGTTTCAAAAACAAGTAAAATTGATGCCATACTGGATGTGATTGCTGACAATAAAAATCTTCGCTTCAAAGGGTTCCTCACACACAACGGGCAGACCTATACCTCTTTGTCAACCAATGAAATTTTCAGCGCCCATTATGAAGCCTTGCTGAAACTCAAAACTCTTAAGCAACATTATAAACCTGTATTCCCGGAAGTGCAGGTTACCATAGGCGATACACCTTCTTGTTCAATAGCCACAAACTTCACCGGAGTAGATGAGATCAGGCCAGGTAACTTTGTATTCTACGACCTGATGCAAATGAACCTTGGCGTTTGCAGTTTCGATGACATTGCGGCCCGGTTAATCTGTCCTGTAGTAGCCAGGCACCCTTCACGAAATGAAGTTGTAATATATGGCGGTGCCATTCACCTGTCGAAGGAGTCACTTCAGAATATCGACGGTAAAAGCTCCTATGGAAGAATAGTCATTACCAAAAACGGGGATAAAAAACTTTTAAGTGAACGGAATTATGTGGCACGTCTTTCCCAGGAGCATGGTATCCTGAAGATTTCACAAAAAAACATCGATTCTTTTAATATTGGCGACCTTGTAGAAATCATTCCTGTACATTCATGTCTTACGGCCAACCTTTCAAGGAAATTTATTACTTCTGAAGGAGATGAAATTTCAACGATAAATTCCTGAAGCTGATTTTTCTTCTAATTCCAATAGCCTTGATACAGCTTCAAGATAAGCAGTGACAGGATACAACTTTTCATCGTACCACAGCGATGCAAAATATAATCCTATGGGGGCCGGCTTCAGGCCATTTATGATGCGATAATCTTCAATCCATTTCAGTCCTGATAAACATTTTGACCAATTATCCGGTGAAGCCAGGGCCGAAACAACAAGAGCGGTCTCTTCAATCGTTCCGGGTATCTGTATGTCTCCGCCCCAACTGCCATTGTGGTTCTGTGCATGTATAAGATACTTATTTCCCCTTTCTACTAATATCATCAATCGTTTTCTGAACCTGGCGGGCAGCCATTGATGTGCAAGGGCATCCTTTATATATGTCAGCACCCGTGCTGTTCCATATACCGGATTTTTGTGGCCTGGGGCAAGCTGGTTCCCAAACCACAGGGGCAGCCAGCTTCCATCATCCTGCTGGTGTTTTTCTAGATAACCTAATGCTTTTTTAAAAGATTTCTGAAGTTGCCGCTTAAATTGTTTATTAAGATCATCGCTGTAATTTTCCATCACTGAAGACAATGCCAGCAGATTATGACCCGTAAGGTCAGAACAGCTTTGATCGAAAGGAAGCTTTCCCCACCCCTTTGAAAATGTAGGAAAACCACCATCACCATTCTGAAGTTTAAAAAGCCAGCTACATCCGGCAAGAACCACATCCTTTACCTGATCTTTAGGCTGAAGCTTCAAAAGAGCAAGCAAAACCCCTGGCGTATCATCACCATCAGGAACAGATCCCGGATAGTGGGTCCATCCCCACCCTCCCGGACTTGTACCGTTAAACGGATGTACCTGCTTATTTTGAATCCGCTTTAAATGGACAGCAATATCCCTTTGTTTCTCTGCAGGCAGAAAATTACCTAATTTTGACCGGAGAGATTTTACCGAAAGGGTAGTCACCCAGGTCGATAAATCAACATCAATGGGCCACCCTCCGTCTTCCCGCTGAGTATTTTTAAGAAAATCAATACCCTTGCCAACAACTTCATTATGATAGCCTGCGTTGATCAGGCTGAGTACAACAAAAGCAGTCAGGGGGACTGCCTCAAGGAAGCCTCCGCTTTCGGGAAGCATCCGTGTAAGGATCTTCATAGCTTTGGGAATTGAGAAACGCCTTACTGTCTTCCAGAAAAAACCTGATCTCTTTTTTTTGAATATTACAATTCCAACTGCAACTAATGCAGGAATAGCATAGCTTACAACACTCAGGTTCAGAAGCCGGTAAAATTTTTTGGGTAAGAGCGATAATTCAAAAGGCAGTTGCGGAATATAATGAAAGGCATCCTTGCCGGGAACTCCACACAGACCACTCATAGCCAGTATAGGGACAGAAAAAGTATAATCGTTTTGATAATGGTTCAGTATGGACTGCGACACCTGGGCTGAATGAACATCTATGCCCTGCGCTGCAAGGTATGATGATATCCGTTGCTGAAACGGCCTGACCCAATCCTTTTTATTTTTGAAAAGATTGACAGATGCATAAACAAGGAGACTCGTACTTACATTTCCCTTGCTTTCGGGAGTATCACCAAAACTGCCATCTTCATTGATATGCCGGCGAAGCCAATCGAGCCCTTTTTGTATCTGATCTGCATGTTCAGTAGGATGATGAAAATAAAGTGCAGCCACGGCAACAGCCACACCAAGCGCACTGGATGACAGCCGGCCTTCCCAGTATCCTTCAGCTTTTAAATCAGACACAAGCAGCTGCCCCAGTTCATGAAGCCGGATTTCCAGTTCTTTTCTATTATTCATATCAATGTTCCCAAAGCCAGCAAGCCATAAAAAGTATATTCCAGATCACTAAAGCTGTCGCCATTCCCTGCAAGGAAAGCCCCTTCACAATAACACTGCCCGATAAAATCAAAACAGCCGGGGGCCAGAAGCCGCAGGTCGGCCCCTGTTGTTTTTAATGCAAAAAGGGCTACAGCAGTTGATAACAAATCACCTTCTTTTAGATCCCGGAATGCTTTAAAGCCCTTTCCTTCTTCATAAAAAGAAAAAATCTGTTTTGTTTCGTATTGTGTTTTAAGCTTCACTTTCTTTTTAGTAACCAGCAAGGCTGCATGAATGCTACAGGGGGATTCTGCAGGCAACTTATATAACCATAAAACCGGGCGGGCAGGGTAAAATATCAATGGGTTTCCATAGCGGGCATCCAGTACCAGCATAAAAAGGAAAAGACGGTAATGAAAACTGGTTTGCCTGCTTTCGAAAAATGCCAGACGCAACAACTTCACCAATGAAGGATTTCCTGTGTTTTGATTCAACAGAAGCATCTGAATGAGGAGAAATGCAAATATATCAATAGTATTTTTCTGTCTGGTTTTACTGTTAGTAATAAACTTTCTATGATTCTCCAAAACATCCTCTAATCCTAATGCTTGTGATATCCAGACTCCGAAAAGAGAATAATAGAAGTCAGGTTTACCGGCGCGGTTTACAAAACCACCCTCCGGATGCTGGCTATTCCTGATGAAAGTTTTTATTTCAGCCTGCCACTCCGGAGCCAGTGCATTATAACCTTCATTGATATAATGAATGAACTGACCGGAAAAAGATTGGGCCGGAGCTTTACTGACCACTATTTTTTTCTTTAAAAACTTTCCCCATCATACTATACAATCCCAGCCTAAGCTGCTGATTTTTCAAGAGATCAAGCTCTGTATGGCACCTGCCGGTAAAATCACGGATAAAGGCTTCCGTTTTATTCTCCAGATCAAACTGATCAATGTACTTCCTGAAAGCAGACAGATCAATATCCTGCCATTTAAGAAGAGGATCATTGTCGGCTTCTTTCATAACATCCTGCAATAATACAATCAGAAAAGGAAAATTAAAAATGTCTCCAGCAAGGCCAGCCTCCCTGTACTCATTCAGATCATCCCTTATCTGGTAAGCTATGCCGAAATATTCTGAAAATCTTTTAAGTATTTCTATTTCAGAAGCAGGCGCTTCTCCGGTAATGGCACCAAGAAGAAGGGCAACCTTAATTGCTTCACCAGCCTTTAAACTGAATATCTGAAGCATATCGGCTACATTCTTGCCTTCAATTTGTTTTTCAAGAAGAATATCAGCACCCTGTCCTTCTGCTAGTTTAACATGTGATTCAGCAACTACAGAAAGACAGGTAGCTAAAATTTCAGGTTTAAGATTCAGCTGTGAAAGCATTAAATAGCCTTTGCCAATCAGGTAGTCTCCTGTATTGACTGCCACCGGGATTCCGTCGGTCCGGTGTAAAACCGGCTGACCATAGCGGTTTTCCTCATCGTCTTCAATATCATCATGTATGAGGGAGGCCTTGTGAAAACATTCAATGATGATGGCAATCTTCTGCCTGGTTTCTTCAGACATATCTTCTGCATAAGCCTGATAAGCCATGACAGCCAGAAGAGGGCGGATTCTCTGTCCGCCTGTCTGCATCATCCTGAGCGATAATTTCTCGCTCAGATTATCCGATGAGAAATATTGGTTCAGAACCGGCGGCTGAAAATAATCAGCAACTTTATTCTTCAACAGGGAAACTGAAAGTGGTGTCAGGGAATTCGTACCGCTAAATTCATTCATCTCATCAAAAAGCCAATTGTAATCAACCGTTGTACTTGAACAGCCATCGCACAGAAGAGGGATGCCTATTGCAGGAACAGCAGCGCGGGTAACAGGTTCAAATGAGCGCCTGAGAACAGACATGCAACTTACACCGATTACGGCATCGATGGCACCTTCTTCAATAAGCCCGATGGCTACAGTTGTACCTTCTGCAACAAGTGTTGTATATCCCAGCTTCTCAGCTTTACTTAAAATGGAATCAATTTTGCATCCCTGGCAACCTGAACAGATAAGTCCCAGTTCATCGAAAACTCCTTTACAACTGCTGTCATTTCTCAGGCACTGAGGCAAAAGCAGCAGTCGCCTGTCAAATGGTGTTGCCCTTACAATATCCCTCCACAATTCATTTCCCAGCAATACCATAATGAAATTCATGTAATCATGGTGCAATTCATTCTGCTCCAGTATTTCCCGTGCAAGGCTATGCAGAAATTCAAGATCCGAAGGGGGTAAAACCTTTCTTTCGGCCATCAATTGTTTCACCCGGAGCCGTATATCATATCTGACTACCGGATCTATTGGAACCTTTAATATATGGTTTACTTCAAACATTTTTTATCCGTATGCACCTAATCCAAAGAAAGCTCTTTTTTTTGCAAACCTGTATATCCGGCTCATTTCAGGAACAGGCTCACCTGATCCATGACTTGGAACCGGTTCCATTTTCCCTAAACGTACAGCTTCATTGCCTCTTCCTGAAGTATCAATTGCTGCATGTTTTTCTGCAAGATTCACAATCCATTGGGGATCTTCCATTATAACGCACCCTGAAGTTTTACCCGGAATTTCTTTCCTGATTTCTTTTAAAAATGCAGAAGAACGATATAATTGCGATAGGTTCGTTGTGCCTGTGTGATCTGCAGAAAACTGGATAACCGGGCAGGGCTCAATGTAACCGGAAGCATTTATATGATGACTCAGTCCGGAAGCAGCCGGACACAGGCCGTTGCCATTCTCATCCCAGTATGCATCTATTATAGCAATTTCGAATTCTGTTCTTGCTTTGACAATGAACTGACGCAACCTTTGAATTTCATCCAGATTGAGAGCCAGTTCAGGAGAAGGATTTTCTCCTACAGGCCGGTAAATATAATACCAGAGGTAGGCAACATTTTTCGCAATCAATGAATGGATAAACCCGGGCGACAGTGCCAGGTCAATGTTTGATTTGCAAACACTCATTGCAACACCGGTGAATAAACCGGCACCTGTGGCATTAGAGATGGCATCCCATGTTCGTCTGTAAACTTCTTTACCTCCACGGCGGACATCAGCAATATTTTCATCGCCTTCAAAACTGATGAGCGGCGTAACGTTGGCAACCTGCCGGAGTTGTTCAGCTACTGCAGGTGATAGTAAGGTTCCATTGGTAAACAGTTGAAAGTAACAATCGGAATGCTTTCTGAATACATCAAACAGCGGCTTGTACAACAATGGTTCACCTCCAAGGATGCCGAAAAAATATGATCCCATTGCCTTGGTTTCTGAAATGATCCGGTCAAGATGTTCAGGACTTAGCCTGTCATTCTTTTTCTTTCCTGTAACCCAGCAGCCCTGACAATTCAGATTGCAATCATCGGTAACCGAAATAAAATGAAAGGCAGGAAAAAAATCTCCTTTTTTTAACCTTTGCTGGTACCGGTAGAAGCTAACCGCACCTTTTATGCCCAGGTTATATGTCATCTTCCAGAGACAACGTTTGTCAGTATTTTGAATAATCCGCTTAATCATTCCCATTCTTATTAAATAATGAAGCCTTTAATTCTTCCAGTGCAGCACGTCGCTCTTCTTCAGCCTGCTGAATTACACCCTGTTTGAAGATCTGTTTGCGGTCGCGATTGCGGTCATTCAGCATGACATATAATCCACTCCCTCCATTAACTTTTTTCTCTGGAAAGGGAATTGCACCCGACAAGGATGAGTTTTCAGCCAGACGGGGAAAAATTATGGCAGAAGCCGGACACGTACGGCCACATGCAGGGCAATTGTTTTTGCAAGCCAGGGGATTTATAACTTTCAGGCTTTTTTTATCATAAGTATATACTCCAAATAAACAAAACCGTGCACATTTCCCGCAAAGTGTACAACGGGATTCATCTATGACCGGAAACCAGGCAGGCACATCAAGATCAGTAACCTGCACCTGATATAATGCTCTTCCTTCAGCAATATGAAACTGTGTTTTAAGCTGTAAAATGATGGCCTCAGACGAAAGTTCCCTGAAATTTAAAACAGCGACACTTCCCAAGTCCAGACCTGCCTGTTTCAGCATGTTTTCCACTGCCCGCGGATAACAAGCCAGTATAATTATATGATCAAATTCAGCTCCAATCTGGTTTAGTACATCATGTCCGTTTATTGTAAAAGAACATAAATCATGCAACTCATATACATGAATATCCAGATTACCTAACCCTGCTGAAATATTTTTGACATTGTCTTCAGAAATTACATTTGCTCCGCACCGGCAGAAAATCACACATGATTTTTGGCCCATATAGTACCTGATAATTGAGAAGCTAAAGAAAGTAAAATTCAATTAAAACAGGAAACTCATATTCATCGTTTACAATATCTTAACAACTTATCTAATTATTTCAATATTTATAAATACTATTTCCAGATAAAATTAATTGTATCGCTCGAAAAAACCATTTAATCTGGATGTCAACTGATTGTATATCGGACGTGTAAATTCAATAAATAAATCCTGTTCAGGTGGAAGTGGCACTGTCTTCTTTTTAGTCAGATCAAGCTGATTTTTAGTGAGTGCTTCCTGGTCGCCAACAAACATGGCATATTCGTTAATCCATGTAAAAGAACCTGGAACAATATCATCGTAATAAATCTTATCTGTGGAGGGTTCCACGATCTGAACCCTCAGACTGCCTCCTGACTCGACTTTATCACTAAACGTTTTTAACTTTGCCACATAGTTCTTATATTCTACTTTGGTGGTATCTTTTGTTTCAACCTTTACCTGTTTTTCAACTTTCTCCTCTTTTTCCGAGTGGGTAAGATTTCCAATGGAGAAATCAAAAAACTCAAGGTTGACAATAAAATCAGGAACTTCTAGACCCACATTCTTTGCCTGATAAGGAGTATAAATATTCACAAAACTCCTGGGGCCAAAGCGGTTATTCAGATACTCAAAAACCTGGTTGTAAAAGAATTCTGACGATAACCTGTATCTTTGAGTATGTACGGGTATGGCATCAAGAACAACTTTTACAGTTGCCATTTCCTTTGAAGTTTCCATCAGTTCCCTCACATTTTTATATCCCTCGACATACTGCCCTGCCGCATAAAAGTGATCGAATGCAATCCTGGCCGATTCCCTTGTATTCATTTCAAGTTCTGTCAACCCTGCGTTGTATCGCTCCTCTGCTGCTTTTTCATAAGCCATAGTCAGCTCTGAGGTATAATTTTTCGGATTGGGAACAATTTTACGTGCGGCAGGAGTACTTCTGATCTGGTTGGATAGGTTATTCATCTGTTGCATTACCCCGGTTACCTGTTCCCATTTATAGGGAGAATTGGAGGAAAGAGCCAGATCGATTTCTTCCTGCGACCATTCAAGAACAAGCTGATAGCCTTCTCTTAGTACATTCCCTGCTTTTTTATTATCAGGCGCAGATTTCAGACGATCCACCGATTTAGAAATAGCAGAAAAATAATCACCTTTCTGCAATGCCTTCTTGCCACTTGAGCATGAAGCCAGGAATAATACCGATATGATCAAAAAAAGTGCTGATTTGTTCATCTTCATAATTTTAATTGGTCCGTACAAAATTAAAATTTTCATTGAAACACAGCATGTTTATTTTTATGAAGATTTTTCAGCAAAAAGTCATTCATTTACATCCATTTGAACTCATACTGGTAAAAATCTTTTGTACTTTTAAGCTTCCAATTTTCATTGAAAATTAAATCAAACTATGAAACCACGCTTAAACATCGTAACTCTTGGCGTAACCAGCCTGCAAAAATCCTTAGAATTCTACAGGAAAGCATTGGGCTGGGAGCCAGCTGCCGGAAGCAGTGAGCATATTGCTTTCTTTCATCATGGAGGCATTGTTCTAAGCCTGTACCCCTTTGATAAGCTTGCTGAGGATGCAGGAATGCCTACAGAAAAACCAACCTTCCCTGGAATTACACTCGCAATAAACCAGCAGTCGAAGGAAGAGGTGGATGAATTGTTCAGCCGGGTGGTTAAGAATGGGGCAGCAGTACTTGTAAAACCCCGTGAAACATTTTGGGGAGGATACGATGCCTATTTTGCCGATCTCGATGGGTACGCATGGGAAATAGCATGGGCTCCTTTCTGGAAATACGACGATCAGGGTAGTTTAACCGGATAAACATTTTTACTGTAAAGCCAGTAATTGAGCGTTTGCCACCATCAGAATTCTGATGCGGTTAAATCATTTTAATTTGTGACAATACCTTTCTGTCCAGGATGAGGATGAAGCAGTGCATTTTTATGCCTCATCCTATCCGGGACAAAATATTATGTTACTTTTCCGGAATACTTTCCAATGTAGCCACCAGAAAATCCCAAAACTTCTGAACTGTCTCCACATTCACCTTTTCATCGGGAGAATGAGGGAAACGGATGGTTGGACCAAATGAGATCATATCCCAGTGGGGATATTTTCCTCCAAGGATTCCGCATTCAAGACCTGCATGGATGGCTTTGATTTCAGGTATCCTGCCAAACTTTTTATTGTAGACATCCTGCATTGTTTTCAAGACAGGTGAATCCATATTTGGTTTCCAACCAGGGTAACCACCAGTCAAAGTTACTTTTGCTCCTGCCAGTTCAAAAACTGCCTTTATTCTGGACCCCAGTTCCTCTTTTGCAGAATCAACCGAACTACGCATCAGGCAGGAAGCTTTTATTGTTTTACCTGCGCCATCCGATTTTACAATGGCAAGATTAGAAGAAGTTTCCACCAGACCCTCCATGCTGTCGCTCCATCTTATGACACCATTGGGACATGCCACTACCGCCATGGTCAGCATTTTTTGCGTTATTTCATCCATAATGGTATCCGGCAGTTGCGTCTCTGCTACTGAAATCTTCATATCAGGCTCGGTTGCAGAAAGCTCTTTTGCAATGATTCCCGCAATATCATCAACCAAAGCCTTAAAATCAGTAACAGATGAATCATTTACAGCAATGACGCCAAAAGCCTCACGTGGAATGGCATTCCGTAAGCTGCCCCCATCAATTGATACCAATCTGGCCCCCAGTTGTTGCTGTGCTGCAAGTAAAATCCTGAAGAAAACCTTAATGGCATTCCCACGTTGAAGTGATATATCAATTCCCGAGTGACCACCTTTTAAACCTGTCACATTCAGTTTTACTCCCACATGCCCTCCGGGTACTTTTTCTTCTGAATAATTAAATACGACATTTACATCTTCACCTCCTGCACATCCTACGTACAGTTCACCTTCATCTTCTGAATCCGTATTTATAAGGATATCACCCTGCAGCACTCCGGCTTCCAGTCCATTTGCCCCGTCCATGCCTGTTTCTTCAGTGGAAGTAAGTAAAACTTCCAGCGGACCGTGCCTGAGGTTTTTGGATGCAAGAACAGCCATAGCTGCCGAAACACCAATGCCATTATCAGCACCCAATGTTGTACCATTGGCAGTCACCCATTCACCATCGATGACGGCTTCAATGGGATCGGCAGTAAAATCATGTGCCTTGTCGCTGTTTTTCTGCGGCACCATATCCAGATGACCCTGAAGAATAACTCCCTTACGGTTCTCCATACCCGGTGTTGCAGGTTTACGTATGATAACATTACCTGCCCGGTCGCGGATGGTTTCCAGACCAAGGTTTTTACCAAAACTTACAGCCCATTCCTGTATTTTCTCCTCATGCTTTGATGGCCGCGGAATCTGCAGCATCTGTTCGAAAATCTGCCAGACCTCAACAGGCCTGATATCTTTTATTTTTTCCATATCGTTTTCAAATTTTGAATTTCGTGAATATCTTAAGGTACAATATTTCAGATGATCCAATCCCATATTATGCAGGCTTTTGTCCCGATGGTAGTTCCAGCCCGTAACCTTGCTCCCTGTCTGCCTGCTTCAGTTTATACGCAAGGAAGATAGAAATGACACCGCAAGCTACAAGCATAAGGATTGGCCATGTATAATCGTAATAAGGTACCTGACCTTCGAGCTGCAGTATTTTAATCTGATCGGCTACCTCACCTCCGGACAATCCTTTGGCAAGTAATGATTCCCTCACTTCAGCTATGGCACTGACAACAGCCGGATTCACTTTATAAAGCAAGGCACCGATTCCCCAGAAAAATGCACCAAGACCCCAGTTCTGAACGGTGAACATGGAAGCATAGGCCGTTCCAAGCCGGTTTTCAGGAACAATTTTCGCAACTGAAGGCCACATGGCTGCAGGAACAAGGGAAAAGGCTATACCAAGACTTAGTAATCCAAAGTATGCAAGCAACGGTGAATGAAAAACCGACAATGAAAGGTGGGCAAAAATCAGCAGCAGAGATCCAAGAATCATCAGCGAGGCTGCCTTTCCTTTGCGGTCGACGTAACTTCCGAATATAGGTGTAAATATAATGGTTCCAAGCGGAATCAGGGAGGCGGTCTTTGGCCCGTTTACAAGCCATTCTGCCAGCGTATCGCGAACAAGGAATACCAATAATGCAAAAATTCCAATAATAACAGCAACAGAAAGACGCTTGGCATTTTTACTTTTAAGATTGTTGGGAATCAGCGTCACTGAAAGAGCAAAAAGAAAAATGATTACAAAAACAATAGCACTGCCTATAGCTTCGCTTCCAAATGCTACAACTGTTGCCGATTCAGGCAGCACATAACTGAACCCAAATTTGTTTACAAGCAGGTCAGGTGCATACTGTATAAAGGGGAATACGGCTGAATAAAATGCAACACAAAGAAGGGCAATATAAATAAAGGATTTATTTGTTGCCAGTTTAACCAGATCTGAGAAACGGAAATCTTCATCGGCAACTTCTGCTTTTTTACCAATCCCACCTGCCATAGATGTTGATTCATGGTGTTTAAGGTCTGCTTCCCTGATTGCCTTTTGTTGTTTGTCGAGTTTAATGTCGAAGAATATGTAGATCACAAATAAAATCAGCGACAAGCCAATTAGTGTGGCGGCAAAAACCACTGCAGGAGAAACTTTTACACCGGCAATGTCTAGCGAAATGGCAATGGCAAGAGCCGATCCCAAACGTCCAAAACCCATGTTGATGGCCATTGCAAGTGCAAGTTCATGTCCTTTAAACCATTTAACAATGGTGCGGGTTACAACCACACAAACCACTTCAAGGCCTGATCCAAAAAGGATTCTGCCAATTATAAGCCCTGTCAGAATGCTTGACTTATCTTCACCGAAGTACCCAACAGATGCAAGGGCAGTAATGATCCCACCCAAAGCTGCAAGACCTCCGAATGCCAGGCCGGCAAGCCTGATACCCCATTTGTCGAGAATAATCCCTCCAATAATGATCATTCCAAACATATTGGCGATGGTAGTCAATCCGATAATCCTGCCAAATTCTTCGCTGTTAATGCCCAGGTCGGATTCCATAAGGTCACGCAGAGGTGAAAAGAAATCCTGAAACCAATAGGTACTGAACATTAATCCGGAAATCAGGATCAACACCAGCCAGCGTAAGGCAGCAGAATCTTTTAAGGTCTTAGTTGATGTATTCATGTAAATGCATATTAGTTTTTTTTATCAGGCGGATAAAAATATAAAAAAAATGATGGGATAAGTATGATTTCATACAAATGACATGAATTAATAGGGTTATTAATTTCCCATGGGTTTCAAGCCTTATTCAGGCCAAACCACGAAAAGCACATCAACATAAGAGGGAAATATTGCATCCGAATGACTGGGAATCATGAAATATATAAATACCCGGCATGAAAATTATCCACCTGCAGCTGAAAAATCCTGGTAATTCAACTTTTCAAAAACATTGGCTTTATAGCTGGTTCCTATTGGAAACTCAATTTTTCCCAGAAATACGCTTACCGGACTAAAACTTGTTATTGCTTTCAATGATACCAAAAAAGAACGGTGAATTCTGATAAACTGATCTTCAGGCAAGATCTTTTCAACTGAGGAGATAGTTGTACGGCTGGTTATTTTTCTGTCAGTTGCATGAATTGTGAGCAGATCGCCCATACTTTCAGCATAAATAATATCAGCCAATGCGATTTTATGTATAACGTTTTTCTCCCGCAGGTACAGAAAATCAACCCCATGCCCTTTCTGATTCAATGACAACTCTGGTTCACGGTTAAACACAAAAAAGAACTTCTCAACGGCCTGCATGAACCTTCCAAAGGAGAAAGGCTTTAACAAATAGTCCAAAACATTGAGATCATAACCCTCCAGGGCATATTCCCTGTAAGCGGTCGTAAGAATAATAAAAGGAGGATTCTTTAGTGTCTTTATCAGTTCAGTCCCTTTCATTTCCGGCATATGAATATCCAGAAACATCAAATCGACATCGTTTTTACCCAGGAACTCAAAAGCCATGATCGCGTCAGAAGCTGTACCTGCAATTTCAATACTGCTTAATCTTCCCAGGTGAGACTTCAAAACCTCAATGGCAAGCGGTTCATCATCAACAATCAGACATTTCGCTTTTGTTTCCATACTATCTCATTTCTTATTTCCAGAAGATCTTTAAATCAACTTCAAACATTTTCATCTCATTTTTTACCGTAAGAAAATGCTTATCAGGGTAAATCAGTTCAAGTCTTCGTTTCACATTCATCATCCCGATACCATTGCTTTCGGTTTCAACCATTTTATTTTCCCCTGGGACAGAATTGACTGCTTTCAGATGAAGGAAGTCCCGGTCAATAACCAGCTGAATAAAGATCGAAGGGTTGCTGCGATCCTTGCTGGCACCATGTTTAAAACAATTCTCCACAAAAGGAAGAAGGATAAGAGGTGCGATTTGGTGACTGCCTGTATCGCCTTTAACATCATAAACAAGATCCAGGCGAGCACTGTACCTCATCTTTTCAAGATCAATATAATCTTCAACAATCTTGAGCTCCTTGGAAAGAGGCACAAAATCATCATTACTTTTGTAAATCATATAGTCTAGCAATTCAGCCAGCTTAAGTACAATTTCAGGTGATCTTTCAGATTTGGTAAGCGTAAGGCCATAAAGGTTATTCAGGGTATTAAACAGAAAGTGCGGATGGATTTGTGATTTAAGAAAATTCAGTTCAGCTGCAATCTTTTCCTTAGCCAACTGCTTATTTTTTTGTTCATCGGCATACCATTTTTTAAATATAACAATGGCTGCAGCAAGAACAGGAATCACATAATCGGAAACTGATTTGGTGAATATTTTGGTAGGATTAAACAATGGCAGTTTTGAAAAATCGTAAAATTCAGGAAAGGGATTTACAAAGTAGTAGGTGGCATAGATCAGGAATCCATAGAATAAAGCATGTATAACCACAGCAATACTGAAAAGTACGAATTTCTTTTTCTCAGTAAGCAGCGGGAGAATCAGGTAAATCAGGGTATATACACCAAACATCCTTACCGGCAAAGTATAAAAATTCATGATAAGTTCCTGCCGGTAACGTCCCATCATCCCGGCAGCCGAAAACCAGTAAATGATGAATACCACCACCCAAAACAACAAATGCCACAGGAATCTGTACTGGAAAAAGATTGGTTGTTTATTCTCTGTCATTATCATTATAAAATTGTGCTAAACTTAATTTAAACATCCTGAATATACAAGCAGTTACGATGAACAATCCAATTGATAGGATGAATGAAGGTTAAATTGCCATGGTTACAGAGTATTTTTCCTTCCCCACTCTTCAATCATGCCCCTTAAACCGGCATTCATCGCAAATTTTTTGTTTTACTCTTATGTAAATTTATATTTGATTTGTATTAAAGTAATGAGTGGAAACATATACTGAAGTTATTAGGTTAAAAACAAAAAGATAAAAATCATCCATATTTTAAACCAATCATCATGAAAGAAGTTTTAAGAATGCCATCCGTAGTAATATGTTTCTTCCTGTTGGTAACAGGAAATCTGGCAGCACAGGATTGGCCTCATTTTTTAGGGCCGGATAGGAACAGTACTTCCATGCAAAAAAATTTAATGCGTTCATGGCCGGAAACAGGGCCTGAGATTCTTTGGGAGGTTGGCGTTGGAATTGGTTACGGCGGACCTGCAATTAAAGATGGAAAGGTTTACCTGCTCGACAGGGATGATAAAATTGGGGATAACCTGCGGTGTTTTGACCTTGGCAGCGGAAAAGAGTTATGGAACTACATGCATCACGCACCGGGCTCCTTCCCTTTCCCCGGCTCACGCAGTGTGCCGTCTGCCGATGGTAATTTTGTATATGCCTGCGGAGCTTTGGGCGATCTGTTGTGCATTGATATAAACACACATCAGCCAGTCTGGCATAAGAATATCTGGACCGGTTTTGGTGGTGGAGAAATTCCAACCTGGGCTATCACCCAATGTCCGCTCATCCATGAAAACCTGGTGATAGTTGCCTCCCAGACTCAAAATGCGGGGATAGTGGCATTCGATAAACTTACAGGAGATTTGAGATGGACAACCCCTTCCCTTGGTCCTGTTGGATATGTAAGCCCTGTTCCGGTAAAGATCGGTGATAAAATACATATTGTCATGATCACTGCTGCCACAGGTGGTCGAGGGGTCACCCCTCATGGAGGGAAAGTGGCAGGAATAGATCCCGAAAATGGAAGCATCCTTTGGGAATACGATGATTTTCATTGCACCATCCCTTCCAACCCGGTCCTGGATGCAGGTGACAATAAAATCATGATTGCAGGAGGCTACAGGGCTGGCTCAGTATTGATTCAAATTCTTAAAACCGCCAGCGGTAATTATGAAGTGAAAGAACTCTTTAAAACCGAAGAATTTGGCGCACATACACTGCCCCCGGTTTTGATCGACGGATATTTCTATGTTCAGTACGGAACCAATGAAAGGCGTGACGGGCTGGTGTGTATGAACATGGAAGGTGAGATATTGTGGAAGACCCGACAGGACCCGAAATTCAACAAAGGAAGTTTTATTTTGGCTGACGGCCTGCTACTGGCAACCGATGGATTCAACACGTTATACCTGATTCAACCCAATCCAACAGGTTTTAATCCTTTATCAAAAGCAGAACTCCTTAAAGAAGGCGGAGTAGATACCACCAACGGAATGACAAGCTTTGGCGGCTCTACCCAGAACTGGGCACCAATGGCAATGGCTGATGGAAAACTAATCATACGCGACCAGTCAAGGATGATGTGTATAAAGGTGGCAGAATAATGTATAAACGAACAGGATTTTTAAAACAATCAATTCATCTGATTTCTATATTTATTAGGTGAATAGCCAGTAATTTTCTTAAACATTCGTGTAAATTGCTGAGGGTATTAAACCCCAGCTCATAGGCAATCTCCTTGACAGTTTTTCGGGTTCCGGTTGTTCTGTGTTTGGCAACAGCAATCATTTTTTCCTGAATATAATCACGGGCCGACTTCGAATGGATTTATACCCCTGGCATCGGTTGGAATTTTAACAATACAAGCAGCCGGTGAAGGGATGAGTGCAAGATTTGGAGCAATGAACTGGGCACCATTGGCCTTGCAGATGGAAAACTGATAAGAAACCAGGCCAGGATGATGTGTTTGAAGATTGCTAACTAAAAAAATTCCATTTCTTTTTCTGAGATCAAGATACCAGTAAAACCTCTTAATATCCTGTGAAAACATGTATTTATCGCAGATTTTTGTTTTTCTTTTTGCAAGTATCTAAGTTTGTTTTCGGATGATGTAAAATGCTGTTTCTGATAAATTTATTTAATTGATTAAGTTGAAAAAAATTATTTTTGCTCTGTATTCGCTGATTATCTGTTCCATGGCCTATGGACAGGGCAGGTCAGTTATTGTAAAACACATCACGGAACAAATTCAACTTGATGGGTCACTTGATGAAAAAGCCTGGGAGTCATCCAATTTAATAAATGATTTCTGGCAGTTCTTCCCTACTGATTCCGTTAAATCAGTAAATCCAACTGAAGTCCGTATTTTATATGATGACCATGCTATATATATAGGCGTACGTGCTGAGGTTAAAACAAATAACTATGTAGTAGCCTCACTTCGCCGTGATTTCAGCGGGGCAAACAATGACAATGTTACCTTCATGTTCGATACGTTTAAAGACGGGACTACCGCCTTTTTGTTTGGTATGACTCCATATGGCGTTCAACGTGATGCATTTATTTCGGAAGGTGGATCAAACCAAGAAGGTTTTAACACCACCTGGGACCAGAAATGGCTGGTTGAAAGTGTCATGCACGACACCCATTATATCCTGGAGGCTGCAATACCTTTCAGTTCCCTCAAATTCATTGAAGGAGATAATTCCTGGCACCTGAAAGTTTACCGGTGGGACATGCAGACAAACGAACAGAGCACGTGGGTTCGTGTACCCCAAAACCAGCTGTTATCGAACCTGGCCTTCAGCGGTGAAATGATTTTTGAGAAACCTTTGGGAAAATCAAAAAAGGCAATTGCAGTTATTCCCTATATAAATGCGTTGACTTTAAAAGATTTCATTTCAGGATTATCCGGCAATAAAATTCATTACGGCGGGGATGTCAAAGTTGCACTTGGCAACAGTATGAACCTTGATATAACTGTCAATCCCGATTTTTCAAATGTAGAAGTTGATGATATATTTACCAACCTAACCAGGTTTGAAGTTTTTCTTCCTGAAAAGAGGCAGTTTTTTATTGACAATAACGACCTGTTCGGGAACTATGGTGATATGTTCAATGCAGCAAAACCATTTTTCTCGAGAAGGATAGGGCTTGCAAGAAACAGAGAGGGGAACCTGATTGAGAACCGTATCATCGGGGGCATCAGATTAAGCGGAAAACTGAATGAAAATTGGCGCATGGGCTTCCTGAATATTCAAACAGGCCATGATATTGCCGGTGAAATTCCTTCGAACAACAACACTATGCTGTCGGTACAGAAAAAAATGTTCAGCAGATCAAATATAGGATTCTTCGCAATAAACAGGCAAACATTCCATGATTATGAATTTGTAACTCCTTCACGGGAGTATAACCGTGTATTTGGCGCTGAGTATAACATGGCTTCAGCCGATAACAGGTGGACCGGGAAGTTTTACCTGCATAAATCACTGCAACCTGACGATAAAAAAGGAAACCTGTCATCACAGGCTACTGCAACATATAACTCCCGCAAATTTTCGGCAACTGCTGATATTATGCATGTTGATGATGGGTTCAGGGCCGATCTTGGTTATGTACCAAGAACCGGCATTCTTAAAAGCGGGAATATGTTTATTTATAAAATATATCCTTCAGGTGGGCTGGTAAGCCAGCACGGCCCGGGGGCAATGTTGCTATACTACTGGCGCCCCGGGATGGATTTCAAAAAAACAGACCATACCAATATGCTCTTTTATACCATAAATTTCACCGACCAGTCAACTCTTCGGATAGATCTCCAGGATCAATATGTTTTTTTGTTATTTGATTTCGATCCTGCACGTTCACGTGGTGTGCCTCTTCCGGCAAACCATGATTTTTCATTCTACCAGTATAACCTGACATACCAGTCGAACCCGGGTAAAATAGTATCAATAAATGCAGCATCATCAGGGGGTCAATTCTACAACGGAAACAGCTTTTCTGCATCAGCAATGCTGACATACCGTATCCAACCCTGGATCTTGCTCAGCCTGAATTCACGGTTTGATGCCATCAGGTTGCCCGAACCTCATTCTAGTGCTAGCTTTTGGCTGGTCACTCCAAAAATTGATGTTACATTCAGTAAATCATTGTTCTGGTCTACTCTGGTGCAATACAGCAACCAGCGCAACAATATGGGAATTAATTCCCGCATTCAGTGGAGATATGCCCCACTGTCTGATCTTTACCTGGTATATAACGATAATTATTTTACCGGAAACTTCTGGCCAAAATTCAGGTCGTTAAACCTGAAGCTGAGTTACTGGTTAAATTTGTAATATTTATTAGACAAGGGTTTTATGCTTTTTCTCTGGTCATTGTCAGTCTTGGGAATGGTGCCATTTCTAAAAGCATAAATTCTCCAATCCATTAGTGTCCACCAAAAATTAAAAGACAATTGAATATGATCATTTTCAGCCTTATCGTCAGCAGGCTCTGCTCTTTCGAAAAGCTCTTTAATTGGAGTTTTATCGAAAAGCGACATGCTGAGAATTCGGAGTACATCGAATGTACTGCGATTAAGCTGAAGGTCATGTTCGATAATTGCCAAGGCAATAATTTAAGATCGCTGTAAATATTTCGATTCTGACAGCATTCTCAGTTACTCCCCAAAAAGATTTAATATGAAGATGCTGTTTTATCTATTTAAAAAAAGTTCCACTTGCCATCTGTTTTTATAGAGCAAAACAATTGTAGCCTCAATCTTCATTGATTAACTAAGAGTCTATGGTTATTTGCTTTCCACTTATATAGGAGAGCCCTGCTATTTTGCAGGTGTTTCAGTAGAATTACTAAGTATTGGTAATATTGCAGCGGAGGATTTCCGCACAGTAGGCCTCACAGATCCAACACATGGATTGAATTCAGAATATTTGATCTAATGGCTTAGAGACTATTGTGCCAAAGGCCGGACGATTCGTTTCAATCCCGAAAATTGCTGGAACATAAAAATCCTTTTAGTAGCCAACGCTTCAAACATCCTTCCTAAACCTGTGTACGTCGCAAAAATTTGCAATACTTTTTATGGTGATTTATGTTTGTAAGCAATTAAAGTAAAAAGATATAGTACAAAAAATGGTTAAACAATTAAATTAATAAGTCATGAAAAATTTAAAAACATCAATTGCGGGGCTGGTCCTGGTATTAATTTCTGGTGCTGTTATGGCCACCGGCAACTTAAAGGTAGATGTTATACCTGCTGATAAGAAAAAAACTTTGGTTCATGCTGTCAACAGCGACAAAAGCAAATTTGAAATTGATATCAAAAATGAAAAAGGTGAAATTGTATATTACAAAATGACAGTCAAACCTGAAACTGAATATGCGAAATACTATAATTTCTCAGCCCTCAGAAGTGGTATTTATACCTTAACTGTAAAAGTAGATGATGAACTGATGGAAAGCACCCTGAAAATCGATGATGGCCAGGTTGAATTAATAAAACAGAAGAAAGAAATCCAACCCTATTTTACGTTAAATGGAAACTGTCTTGAGGTATCGTGGCTAAATTTTGCTCAGGAAGATTCCAGACTACAGATATTTGATAAAAAAGGGTTACTATTTGAAAAAACATTAGACAGGCAGTTTACTGTCAATACTGCTCTTGATTTATCACAACTCACCCGTGGGGAATATACTGCTGTGCTGATTACCGGAAATAACTATTATGAATATTCAGTAAAAAAATAATCTGATTATAATAAAACAGGCCCGGGAGCGGCCATGCTTTAACAGCTTCCATAGTTTTTAAATTTGAACGAACCATTTTCAGATTGAAAATGGTTCATTTTTATTATTTATGTATTTTAATTAAATAATAATATAAGCAACCATTATATGAAAGCTGCAAAACTCATTTTGGTGGGAGGATTTTTAGGTGCAGGAAAAACGACTTTATTATGTGAAACCGCCAGATTGATGAAACAAAGAGGACTGATTGCCGGACTGGTAACTAATGACCAGGCCCCTGAACTTGTTGATACTGCTTTCTTAAAGCATGATGAAGCAAAAGTTGCAGAAGTGAATGGAAGCTGCTTTTGCTGCAATTTCAACGGAATGATTGAAGCCATGGAAAACCTGAAAAAAGAAGCTGAAATTGATATTATTATTGCTGAACCCGTTGGAAGTTGTACCGATCTTTCAGCTACAATCATACAGCCACTTAAACACATGCTGCAAAGAGACCTTGTAGTTAGCCCTCTTACAGTAATGGCAGACCCTCTACGCCTGGCAGATATTTTAAACGGGGGTCATGCCGGACTGAACCCCAAAACAGCCTATATTCTTAAGAAACAACTGGAAGAAAGTGACATCATCCTTATTAGCAAGGCAGATATGCTGACTCCCGGCGAGTTGAACCAGCTAAAAGAGAAAGCAGCAATCCGTTTTCCGGATGCTGAAATAAAAAGTGTCAGTTCAGTTACAGGTGAGGGTATTGAGGAATGGATTATGGAAGTTCTGACCCGAAATGATTCAGGAAACCATCTGGCAGAAGTAGACTATGATATATATGCAGAAGGAGAAGCTTTAATGGGCTGGCTGAATTGCACCATTGAACTTTCAGGCCTGGAGGCTGACTGGAATAAATTTGCAAGGCAGTTTTTAAGCAAACTGAGCAGGAAGTTGGATCATATGAATGCTTCAGTGGGGCATGTAAAACTAATATTGGAATCAGGACGAGGTTTTATTACCGGCAACCTGACCGGAAGCGGAGAAACAATAAATTTCAGAAATCAGGCAGAAAACGATTCGCATGCAACATTAACCTTAAATGCACGGGTTGAAATGAACCCTGAAACTTTGGAAACCTTAGTAAAAGAAGCATTTCAATCCATGGTTACAAACGATATTACATACCAATTTAAAACCCTAAGAAGCCTGAGCCCGGGTCGTCCTGTGCCTACATTCCGTTTTGATCATGTTGTAGCCAGTAAGAAAAAATGAAAGTATTCTAAAAGGTGCAGTACATACATATAATTGCAGCTAAGCTATTATATTTTTGTTTAAAGCCCGGTGTACTGAACCCTTGATGCAAAAAGTACATGTTAAGGAGGCCCATCCTTTTCATTCTCCCTTTTCAGGTTTTATTTTTTATAAACCGACTTTATCGCGCCGGTTTCAGGATGAAACTCTATCGAATATCCTCCCACAAGAAGTTCTTCAGGTACAGGTGTAACCTGTCCGAACTGGGGCAATATTGTTCGTGACGTGGCAATTGTATTCAGTTCATATAAAAAGATCACGTTGGCAACCGCCGGAAGCCTGTAAAAGATTCCGCTTTTCCCTGCCCCCGGATCTTCGGACGTGGCAAGCCCGTTAAATTTTGAAAGCAATGCTTTCTCAGGCTCGACCCTGATCATTACGGGCTTTCCCGAGAGATCTGAAGCGGGAAGAATTCCACCTTCTTCGGAAAACCTGAACACGACTTCCCCTTTTTCAGATGCTGAAGTGGGCACAAAATTGAATCCTGTTTCATGGTTCTGATAGGTAGTACGCCCTACGAACAGGCTGAGGTACTCTTTTTCAATCCGCTCAAGCTCATTCAGGCTCACCTTATAGGCTTCCCCATCGGGGTGAAACTCATCCAACAGCCCGGCCACGATCTGGTATCGCAGATTACGGCATTCCATGATCCGCTTTGCTGCATCTGCAGCCCTTTCCTCGTTGCTCATCCTTGATGTCCGCCTGACTGAATCTGCACGTGCGGGCATAGGATTTTGCTGAATATTTGAAAAGGAAAAACCATCATCTTTTACAAATTCCTCCAATTGGGAAAATATAGAAGGTTCTGATAACTGTCCGGACGATTGTCCTGAGTTCACACCTGAGATACAGCCTGATGGTGTCAGGTCTACCGTAAATGCACCAGTCCCCATGGATTTAAATACCTGTTCAGGATCCGGCTCTGAGAATGTGTCGAAATCAATTTTCCGGATCGACCATTTCACAGAAGGACGGTTTTTAGCATCACCGATACCAAGCAGTTGCCCTGCATAAGCAACATAAGGGCCCGGTTCAAATGTTTCCTTAACGGCATTAACCTTTATACTAAAGCCAATGCGCGGAAGCGAATAAGTTATTCCTTCCGCAACCACAGGGACAACTCCGGTTTCAGCCTTTTTCCGCTGACCGGCTGCGGGGAGGGTAAACACCACAGCCATTATGAAAATCAGTTTCCTCATCATTCCGTTGCTTGTTTTAATTAAAGCCCTAAAAATAGAATTTTATTGTGCAATCCGTCTTTTTTTATAAAGAAATTCAAAAGTGACAATTTATTCGCCGCAATCTCTTTTAACTTTAAAGCATAAGTAAAAGAATCTTCTTTTTCAGGCAAATACCATAATCCTCTGATTAGCCTGCCAGTCCGCACGCTTCATCTGCTCTTGACGTGCATGTTGAACCGGTGTTTAACAATTCATGCACAGGACAAGCCTGGTCCTGAAAACGGCTGGTCCAGGCCTCATGAAAAAAACATAGTTCCCAGGGGGACCCTTGCTGCTGTGATATAAATGATCAACTTCCGGCATCAGCACTGTTTTTGGGTTAACTTTTAAATTTATCACAATCCTTACAAGATATGCAAATCCTCTGGTTATGCATCCTGACGTATTCACGGTAAATTAGCGATGCATTCGCGATCGGTTCGGTAAATCGCCTTTATATCGCGAACTAATCGCGAATATATCGCGAATATATCGCGAACTTATAGCGGTTCTGGTACAACCTTAAAGGCAGGTTGATACGACCATAACGGTTTGCTGCTGATGATCAGCCGCTGAAATATCAGATATTGTTACCTGGAAGGAAGGATTGTTCAATTTATCCTGTGAACATGCAAATCCATTAGTTTCCTTATATGTGAGATAATTATATGCCCAGGAATAAATTTAAAGAGAAATACAATAAAGAAATCCCTTTCTGATCTTTGCACCATACTAAATTGTTTACCTAAGGAAAAAGGCAACAAGGGTTTGGTTCATAAGTGATCCATATCATAGGCAAGGAATTCAATTTAAAACAGGGTTTATATGGCTCTGGCTAAAGCCACACCAGCACAAGGTGTTTTAATATTCAGAAACCTGCTGTTCCATTTCCAGAAAAGCCTGCCCAAGATGTTCTATAATATCACCTGCGACAAGTGAATGTTCAGATTTCACTTTTGCTGCCAGGTCGCCAGCAAGGCCGTGCAGGTAGACACCTGCAATGGCAGCATCTTCAGGTTTCATGCGGCAGGCCAGCAGTCCAAGTATGATTCCGGTCAGTGCATCACCGCTGCCTGCGGTAGCCATTCCGGGATTGCCGGTAGAGTTGAAGTATAGCCGTCCGTCGGGTAAAGCTACCGAAGTATAGGCACCTTTCAGCACAATAATCACCTTAAAGTTTTTAGCCATCTGGAGCTGCTTCTGAATACGCTCCCAGGAATCTGCAGTTTCCCCGGCCAGCCTTCTGAACTCACCCGGATGGGGAGTAAGGATTGTATTTTCCGGCAGGAACTGCATCCATTCGGGATTTTCAGAAAGAATATTAAGGGCATCGGCATCAAGCACCAGCGGTACGCGTGACTGTATGATCAATTCGTGAAGGGCGGAACGTGTATTGGATTTCATACCAATGCCAGGACCTGCACCAATGGCATTGAAAGAAGCCAGATCAGGAAATTCTGTGAAGATCGAATCATGGGCATCCACGCTGACCATTGCTTCAGGAACAGCCGTCTGAACAATTGGATAACCGAAATGGGGAACATGCGTGGTAAGCAAACCTGCACCTGCTCTCATACAGGCACGCGATGCGAGCACTGCTGCACCTGTTTTTCCGTAACTGCCGGCTATGAGAAGTGCATGGCCAAAGGTTCCCTTGTGTGAAAACTTTGACCGGGGAAGAATCATTTTAGCTACATCCTCCGTTTCCGTAAAATAATACTCCGATGGGGTAATTTCTATTCCTTTCTGATGTAAGCCTATGGGCAGGACCACCCATTTCCCTGTATATTTTTCATTTTCTGCAAACAGAAAACATATTTTGGGAAACTGGAATGTAAGGGTAAAATCAGCTTCTATTATATTTTCAGTTACATTGCCCGAATTGTCTTCTCCCATCAATCCGCTGGGAATGTCAATGGCAATCACTTCGTTAGGCAGACTGTTCACCTTTTGCACAATTTCTGCAGGCAAACCATTCAAAGGCCTCGATAATCCTGACCCGTAAAGACCATCAATAATTACATCCCCCGGTCCTGTTTCAGGAAAATCATTTATACCGGCAATATACTTCATGCCGGCTTTTCTCTGCCCTGCCAACCTCTGCATGTTAATTTCGGGAGAACCTTTCAATCCTTTTCCCCTGTCATACAGGCACAATGTACAGTGATATCCATAGTCAGCCATCTGCCGTGCAACTGCAAGAGCATCTCCCCCATTGTTCCCGGGCCCTGCAAAGAATACCATTTTACGGTCCGTATTGTATTTTCCCTTTAACCATAAGGTTACCTGCATGGCTGCCCTTTCCATCAGTTCAATGTAGGCCACCGGTTCATGGGTGATGGTATACCTGTCTATTTCTGCAATTTGTTTAGTAGAAAATAATTTCATTGGGCTGCTTTATCATAAACTAAACTTCAGTATACTTCCGGAACATATGTTGTTTCATCGATAGGAGGCCGAACATAACCTTTATTGCTGTTCTTGGGCTGCAATATGATAGGTTCGGGCGTTAAATCTTCGTATTCTATCATTGTCAGCAGATGATGAATACAATTTAAACGGGCACGCTTTTTACTATCGGCATCAACAGTATACCACGGACTGATCTTCGTATCGGTGTAGGCAAACATCTCATCTTTTGCCATGGAATACTCAACATACATCTCCCGGGACTTCATATCAATCAGGCTCAGCTTCCATCTTTTAGTAGGATCTTCATTCCTTGAATTGAAACGCTTTTCCTGTTCTGCTTCGCTTACCGAAAACCAGTACTTGATAAGGATTATGCCTGACCGGATGAGCATTCTCTCGAAATTCGGACATGAACGAAGAAATTCCCAATACTCATCGTTGGTGCAAAATCCCATCACCTTTTCAACTCCTGCCCGGTTATACCAGCTCCGGTCGAAAAGCACCATTTCTCCTGCCGCAGGTAAATGGTTTGCATATCGCTGAAAATACCACTGGGTTTTTTCCTTCTCAGTTGGTATTCCAAGAGCCACCACTCTGCAGATCCGGGGATTCAAAACCTGGGTAATCCTTTTAATGACCCCTCCTTTACCTGCTGCATCACGGCCTTCGAAAATTATAACCAACTTTAGCTCTTTCTTTTTCACCCATTCCTGGAGCTTAACGAGTTCTATCTGGAGTTTTTTAAGTTCCCGCTTATACTCCTTGTCTGAGAGTCTTCTTGACCTGCCGGCAGGCTTTTCTGCAGTTCCCATTGTATGATTCTTTTGTTATCATTCTAAAGAAGCAATCAATTTACGAAAAAAGATGCACCTGAGAATTCCGGAACAAATAATATCGGGAACGGGTCTAAAGAGATATGATTATGAGATAAGAATGAATAAGAAAGATGAATTCTTCTGCCTTCCAGAATATTTCAAAGCTACTGAAATGAAAAGCATGCAGAAACAACAGGAATATTACCGGACTACATGTTCTTTCCGCCAATGTTTAATTCACTTAATCCATACCACCCATGCAGTCGAGACAGGCCAGTGCATATGCATCATATTCATCATAGGCCGGACCTGGTTTTCCGTTCAGGACTATAATCCTGTCAATCCGAACCTTTTCGCCTGCATGAAGTTCTACAAACTCTTCATGATTTTCATCAACAACAATACCTTTGATCTTCCCTGAAATATTTCCAAGTGTACTGTCTCCATTAAAAAAATGGATTACGGCTGTTTCCTTTTCCGACATCTCCTTCAGAATCATGTCGTGATAATCAGGATCTACGGGATAATACGTTGTACTCATTTTCCTGGGGGTTTTAAAATTATTTCAATCATAATTGTTTGCTTTTTTAACTGTAGTGTACCCCAGATATATCAGAAATAATACCTTTAAAACTTCAGCTATTCCAAAAAGCATGTGAACATACGATTCACCGGGTTGGTGACCTGCGATGATTTGTTCAGCCCTGTCATTCAGTTGGGGAAGTAACCATATAGTCTGTATCAGCAGCAGCACAATTGTTGTGGCAAAAATGGAAACAGCTGTTACGGAAAACTTCTTAATATGGGGTACGAGCAAAACCATCAAAATGAAAACAAACACCCATTCCATCCGGTTCAATGCAGTAAAAATCAGTTTACCAATACTGAGCCCTATTGGCAGCGTTACGCCCGGAGCCCTGAACTTTAACCAGGCTTCCATAAAACTGATTGAGCATACAAAACCAGCCCAGAAAAAGAAAATGCCGGAAATGGGAATGGGTGCTTTTTTCATCCGTTATAAATTTGTTTTTTAATTGTCGGATGGAACTCGCAGGATGAATTTCATCCATATTTGTGCAAACGAATCATACTCGTTTCATATTAACTGAAGCTGTCTTCCAGTTCTTTTGCCTTGACAAATAAAATATTGTTCTCCAGATGTATGTGCCTGTGCAGATCTTTTTCGAAATCGGCAAGCTGCTTAAGGCTTACTTCATAGGTGGTGCATCCGTCTTCCGGAACCATGTAATTGTTGGTAAGCCTGGCCATGAGTTCAAAACGTTCACCTTCATTCTGATGCTCCTGCATCATTGATTCTATCGGGTTCGTTACGGACCCAAATGCTGATACTGGTTTGGACCTGTTCTCCTTTTTAGCCTGCTCAAGTTGTTTTACATAGGGGAATAATACAAGTTCCTCCTTCTGCATGTGCATTGTAAGTTCTCCCGCTGAGGCAAGAAAATGATCCCTGACTTCTGTCAGTTCAGGATGATTTGCTCCATGAACGTCTGCAATCTTCTGAAGGCTTTGTGTCAGAAAAGGTATGTATTTCCTCACGTATGAATGATGGCGGTTTACAATATAATCGGCCAATACACCCAATTCAAGATTGTTGATGTACTCGGTATCCGGATCTGAATCCTGCAAAACTTCTTCAAGCTGTTTAATCAGCACTTCTGATTTAACACCTGCCTTTTTACAAGCCTCAAGCACTGACTGATGCCCGCCACAGCAGAAATCAATCCTGTTTGCCTGGAAAGTGGATGCAGCTTTAAAATTTGCTTTTACAATTTCTCCTACCGGTGTATCTGTTGTAATTTTCATGATGAATTGTTTTAATATGATTGGCCAAAGATATGAAATATTTACTAAAGGACAAAAAGGTCCACTAATAATTAAATATTATAATAACTTCAGGCTATCAATATGCAGGCTCCGAATTGAGTACCTTCATCGGCAGGAACGAGTGCCATGAATCCAGATTTAATTTTTCCGCCTTCAATATTAAGGGGGTGTTTTTGTTCCATTTCCTGAATATACCGGAGAAAAGGTTTACCCGGATAATACCATGTTTTAAAGACAGCTCTTTTGCCCGGATCGATAATCTTTTCCAGCCTTAGGGAAAGAAGCCCCATTGTCATGCGAAGGTTTAGTTCCAGACATGGGTTTATTCGCAGAGAACCTTCCTCATCGGTATAAATTAAAGTATCAACACCAAAGCTGCCTTCAAACGATTTTGACAGGTCACTGGCTTCAATAACTTCAGCGACTGGTCCGGGCAAAAGATTGCACATATCTTCTGCAAACCTGACAACAGCTGAATCTAATCCGGAAGGCCAGCCATTCAGATAATTGCCTTCATACCTTCCTTTTCTGTCGGCAATGAATCGGCTGACGCCTAAATATTGCACCTTCCCCTTTTTAATTTCAAACTGCAGGGCCAGGTCAAGCTGCTTGTTGAGAAAAGGCTCTGCCATTGCATATCCCTGATCGTTGATGATACCCTGAAGCTTTTCCTGTACTTTAGTCACAACAGGTACTTTTGTTAAAGGCTGAAGCCCCCGTCCCGAACTGCTCCACGGTGCCTTAACCATGATCTTTCCCCACCTTGATTGCAGTTCCTCAATCTGTTTTAACGAGGTGCAGACTTCAGGTAGCATATGGCTTTTAATCATAACCTCTGAAGGCAGATGAGGCAGTAATGAAGATAAAATTTCCCTTGCAAATTTTCGTGAATAAAGATCCCGGTAGCATGGTCTCCATTGGGCAACAGGTGATTCATTGAATTCTGCTGAACAGGAAGGTTTCAGTGGCCCCAAAAGACGGTGTACTGCAGGGCTCCAGCCCCAGGGCAGCAACCGGTTTTTTGACCTGACAGCAAAATTATTATCTCTTGCCACCTCCTGGACCGGGAAAAATTCAGGAATAGCTATACCGATATTTTCCATCCTCCGGATAAAAGGCACAGGTGGCATTTTTTTAACCAGCACAACATCCTTTTGACTGGAAAAATATACTGGAAGAACGCCTAAATCTTCTTCCATCTTCTGAAGCAAAAGGTTTGGCTGCCATGATGGTTGTCCGTTTCCTACGGCATACTCGCAGGTGGGATTGAAATAATAAATATCTGGAAAGCCCGGTTCCATTTTCTAAAGGGTAAGTGGAATATCAGCAGGCCGTTTATGTTTCCACCTGCGGTGTGACCAAAGATAATAATCAGGCTCCTGCCTGATGATTTCTTCCATTTTCCTGACATAAGCAAGCAGGATATCATTGGGGGGAACTTCTGCCGGATTTTCTATTAATGGAATGAACCTTGCCAGGTATTTGCCCCTTCCTGTTTTGGTTACATGTTGAAAGAACACAGGCTGATTGGTTTTTGCAGCAATTTTTTCAGGTCCTGTAAAAAAAGGAGCCTCCCGGTTCAGAAAAATAGTCCAGAATTTTGATGTGGCAGGAGGGGTCTGATCTGCTCCAAGCCAGATGCCGGTTGGAATTTTATTCTGATGAAACTCCAGTGCGACCCGTGCCGACTGATGTACAGGTATACATTTACCACCCCATTTTTCACGCGAGTGTAGTATGAATTTTTCCATGGCCTGATTGCCACGTACCGGATTATACACCATAAAACCCATGCAGTTGGTCATGGTCTGCATGTAACTACACCATTCCCAGTTGTTGTGGTGCATAGCCAGAATGATGATACTCTTACCGTTGGCCAGATGAGTGTTCAATTGATCAATGCCTTCAAATTTTAGCCGTTTGTCCATCTGTTCTGCAGATACACTGTGTAACTTGATGGCTTCAACCATCAAATCAGTAAAGTGACGGTAAAAACGTGCTGCAATCCTTTTTCTTTCCACATCAGTTTTTTCAGGAAATGCATACAGGAGATTTTCTTCGATTACCTTTCTCCTGTACCTGAACACATAACGGATCATCAGGTAAAGAAAATCAGATATTACATACAACAGCCTGAAAGGTAACAAGGAAATCAGGTACAAAAAGAAAACAACCACCCTGTTCAGGTTTCGTTTGATAAATCCCTCATGGTATCTAATATCTTGAATGGTTATCCCTGAAGGCCTGTTTACCGGGTTAACAACAGCATTTTCCATTGGATTTTTCATGCGTTCTCCGGTTTGGCAGTAATATTCTCTTTGTTCTGTACGCTGAGAGGCCCCGGCCGTTTATGTTTCCAGCGTTTATGTGACCACAAATAATATTCGGGCTGCTCCCTTATGATTTCTTCCATTCTTCGAATGTAAACCTCCATGATTTCTGATTCACTCATCCCCATGGGATTATCTATCAACATCTCAAACGTCGTTTCGTAATATCCTCTTTTTACCTTTTCAATCTTCTGAAACAGCACAGGTAAATTAAAACGCATTGATAGGGTAGCTGGCCCGGGATAAAACATAGCATCCTGATTTAAAAACGTGAACCATGAATCATGAAATACAGGGGGAGTCTGATCGCCTGCCAGCCAAAGAAGGAATAACTCATGATTGCGCTGTAACTCTACAATCCTGCGCAGGACTATTTGATTCGGAATCATATTAACACCCATCCGTTCGCGATTGTTGTTAATGTATGCATCATATTTTGCGTTGTGAAGCGGCTTGTAAACACCAAGGGGCTTATGCTTCATGTAGAGTGGAATGCAGCTGCTCCATTCCCAGTTGTTGTAGTGCATCGTCAATACCACAATACTCCTGTTCTGATTGTATAACTGATCAAGCAGCCCGATGTTCCTGACTTTCAATCGCCGCCTGAAATCCTTTTCATTCATGGCATGCAGCTTAATAACCTCAACTGTTAAATCGCAGAAGTGCCTGTAAAACCTTTTTGCCACATTCCTGATTTCTGTATTGCTTTTTTCCGGAAACGAATTTTTCAGGTTTTTAATAACCACATTTTTGCGATACCCGATTATATAATAGATTAGGTAATACATGAGGTCAGATAAAAAATAGAGCAACCTGAATGGCAGCAGGGCCAGCTGTTTTAAGAAAAAAATACCGATGTCTGATGCAAATTCCCTATTCATTTCTTATCTGAATGTGGAGGTAAAACTACATTTTTTTTCAGCGAAACGAGGATTAAAATTTTTTCCTTTTTATCTTCGGGATATAAATATTAAACAATGAAGAAGATATACCCTATGATTTTACTGGCTTTCTTCGGTGCACGGCTTACAGCACAACAAACTTTTATCGCGCACCGCGGTGCTTCATACCTGGCTCCTGAGAATACGGTTGCTGCAGCAAACCTGGCATGGGAACTTGGTGCCGATGCAGTTGAAGTAGATGTTTTCCTTTCGCTCGACAACCGCGTCATGGTGATTCATGATAAAGACACCAAAAGAACTTCTGCTGGTAAAAAAAACATGGTCATCAAGGACTCACCCTCCCTGGTACTGAGGGACCTGGATGTCGGCAGCTGGAAGGATGAAAAATTTAAAGGTGAAAAGATCCCGTTTATTACTGAAATCATTGAAACTGTTCCTGCTGGAAAGACGCTGGTAATAGAAATCAAGGCAGGGAGCGAAATCATACCTCATCTTAGCAGGGAAATAGATAGAAGCGGCAAACTGAACCAGATTGTATTTATCAGTTTTGGATGGGAAACCATTCTGGATACAAAAAAACAGTTTCCAAACAATAAATGTTACTGGTTAACTTCCTCCAGACAGGAATTAAAAACAAAAATCAAAGAGGCTGCCAAAGCTGGTCTTGAGGGCATAAACCTGAACTACAATATTATTGATGAGGAGGTAATGCAGATGGCAGCTGCCCAAAACCTTGAGGTGCTGGTCTGGACAGTTAATGATCCTGCGATCGCAAAAAGAATGACAGACCTTGGAGTGAAAGGCATCACTACCGACAGGCCCCGCTGGCTTAAGGAGGAGATGGAGAAACTATAAAGATAAAACTGCCGGAAACTTTATTTTCTGTTGCCCGATATTGAACCTTAATCCGGTTCAGCCTGGCAACAGGATCTATTCCCGGCAGTTTTAGTATTTTAATCAGGTTATTATTTGGTCAGCTTCTCCAGTCTTTTCATAATGATAAAAATGAAGGCCGCTGAGGCAAGACAGCAGGCGACGAAAATAGCCCAAAGCTGCCACAGTTCAAGTCTGTCCCAGAAGTAGCTGCCTATACCAAGCAATTTATTCCCCACTGCTGTTGCAAGCAGCCATCCTCCCTGCATCAATCCCTGGAAACGAACAGGTGAGACTTTTGACACAAATGATAAACCCATAGGACTCAGGAACAACTCTGCAATTGTAAGTACAAGATAACTGCTCATCAGCCAGTATGGCGATACTCTTGATGAATCGGGCACCGGCTCTCCCTGTAATTCAAATGGTGATACCAGATCAAGTGACGACACCAGCATGATCATAAAGCCAATAGAGGCAATAATCATCCCTATACCAATCTTTTTTGGTGTTGATGGCTCCTTTCCACGACTTGCAAGCCAGTTGAAAATACCCATTACCAAAAAGGTGAGCGAAACGATGAATAATGGATTGAACGACTGAAATATTTCAGGGGCAATGGCATTCATTGCATCTTCCCTGCTGTAAAAATAATATGTCAGAAATCCAAGGCCCAGAAAGAGTGTGGCACCTAAGATCCTCAATTTGGGTTCCGATTTTTTCCTGACCAGCATGACCAGTCCGGCAACAGTGCCTATAAAAGCAAGAATATAATCCAGCCTGAAAAACAGGAAGGTAAATGGACCTACATTCTGATCTGTGTAATCGCGTGCAAACATGGTTTGTGTAAGTCCGTTCTGGTGAAACGACATCCAGAAAAATATAACAACTACGAAGACCAGCAACAGTGCAGTTACCCGAGGCCTTTCCTCTTTTGTAGAAACCTGCAGAATCCATGCTACAAAACCGGCAAATAACCCAAAAGCAAAACCAATGTCTACATTTCCAAAAATGAAATAAACCGCCATAGTGACTAAAGCCATGGCGCCAAGTGAAACACCCATTTTGGATACTCCGCCTTCCACTTTTACTTCACGGGCAGCTGTATTTACTTCCTTATTTGGCAAGTACTTGCTGAACAGGATGTACACCATCAACGAAATCAACATGGCAACTGCCGCTATAGCAAATGCATAATTATAACCGGTGGCAAATACATCAATGTATTCCCGGGCAAATTTATCGAGATCGGTCACTGGTCCGTTTAACGAAACTACGTTGGCCAGTTCTGCGAACCTGGTAGAATTAGTAAGTTTACCACTGATCATCAGATGAGCCATGGCAGGAAGGCTGCCATCGTGGGCAAAACCATGGGTGTTAAGCCACCAGTTGCGTACAGCTGTTGCGGCAAAGGGTGCAAAAAAAGCACCAACATTAATACCCATGTAGAAAATAAGATATGCCTTATCCCGCAAATGACCATACTTGGGATTATCATACATCTGGCCAACAACAGCCTGCAGGTTTCCCTTGAACAAACCGTTACCCAGTGCAATTGTAAGCAGGAATACCACTGTCAGCGATAACGGCATTCCAGGAATTGCCATCATCACATATCCGAAAAACATGATGATAATACCTGCGAGAATAACTGCCTTATACTTTTTAGTGGCATCTGCCAGGATACCCCCCAGTAATGCAAGTGCATAAATGGCAAAATAAAACCAACTGTAGATGCTGCCTGCAGTTTCGGCATTTACCCCATACTTTGCCTGCAGGAACAATACGAGAATGGCCATCATGGTGTAGAACCCGAAACGTTCACCCATATTGGCAAAAAAGGCTACAATAAGACCTTTAGGATGATTTTTAAACATTGATTTTTGATAAAAAAGTTTACGCTTAAGTTAATTTACTGTCATGGCAAAAATAAATTACCATTCGGCTCGTAAAGTTGATGAAAATCATGTTATGAAGGCTCAAAAACAATAAAATTATTATTCCGGACCATTGATCTTGTTTATTTATCTTACAAATTGATTTATGGCATAAATAATAACCCCCCGGGCAAACCTGCTGTTGCCTTATCTGAAAAAACAAAGGCATTGCTCCTTCAAAAATATTAAAGGTTATAAAATAAGGCCGAAGAGGAAGATTTTGGCCTTAGGTATGTTATTTTCACCGTTAAGAATAAGAATAAATATGGGTAAAGCCGAAGCAATATCCCTCATCCAACCTACAAGTAAATTATTAAATTTTAATTCTCCAGAGTAATGGTCATCTGATAAAGATGCCGTTCCTGACTCTCGAGGAATTTCGGAACAGGTGCACCACCGTTTCCTTCAGGCTGGGCCCGCTGAACAAGTTCCAGATATCCATAAGTCCAGGGTATATCTTCGTAACGTCCATCCTCACGGACTGTAACATCTTCTTTCACTGCCACGGTAGCTGACTGTTGCAAAGAACTGCCGCTTTCACCCTCAATATGCTTTTTCATTGGTATACCTTCATTTTGCAAAGCTTTACATGTAGTTTCAATGTCAATCCAACCTGCAACATTTTGCTGGTTAACCAGACATGCAAAATGACTTGGAGCATTGCCATGCAGTAAAACCCATGCTCCATAATGGGAAAGTTCATTAATTTTTAAAACTGTCTCTTTATACGGCGGGTTCCACGGACGGTTAAAATATCTCATCAGTTCATTTTCCAAAACTTCAGCCGCCTCCTCTGTCAGCTCTCCATCTTCTTTCAGCCTGTTGAGCAATTCAATCCCTGTATCTGATATCAGATAAGGAGTACTTCCCACCACCTCTGCAATCTCATGCTGGGCCCATTCAGGAAGATGAGAGACCTCCAGCTCGCTGATGAACATCATGGGGAGCCCGGGATGAACAGGCTCAAGATGCATGGCATTAATTTTCTTCTTTGGAAAATGATAGTCTCCTGCAGGAGTATACCCGAGGCAATCGAAAATGTGCCGGAAAGCCCACATTCCTTCGGGTTGTTCTCCTGTATGCGCCCGAAGGGTGCGGAAACCTATGTGGTCAATGATTACCTTCCCACTTCTTCGTAAAACTGCTTTCTCATAGAACCGTGCATAAGATACACGTTCTAAAAATACCCTCCACAACTTATGGATAAGGTTAACCGCTATATCATGTTTGCTTCTTCTCATAACCATTTAAACAGATAAACATTCAGGATGGTTACTAAAAAAAGCATGTTTTATAGAATATATTTTACTGAAATGAAGGAGATATAAGCCAAACAAAAGAAATTCCCGCGCCGGCTGATGTTACCGTTAGGATTTCTTCTTGTTTCTCTTCATAAATTTAACAACATCAGGCTTTGTAAAATAAGAAGTGGCACCGGTCATCGTTGTATTTAAAGCACCCGCAGCATTGCCGAAATTTAATGCTTCCTGCAAGGGTTTACCATTCAGGTAAAAATGCAGAAATCCTGCAGAAAAAGCCATTCCGGAACCGATATTGTCTTTAATATCGATTTGATATCCTCCATCATAAAAGCTGCCTTTGTCTTTATGAACAGCACATACCCCATTAGGGCCACGTGTGATAAGCACCAGGTCGATATTGTACTTCTTTACCAGTTGCTGGCCGAAATAAGCGATATCTCCATTTTCAAGCCGAAGTTTTTCAGATAAAAAACTGATTTCTTTTTCCTTAATACGTACAATATTGGAACATTGAAGAAGATAATCAACCACAGCGGTATTAAAAAAATGCTGAAACAGTTTCAAGTCCAAAAATTTGATGGAAGAAGGAGACTCTTTGATCAGTTCCCTGATTGTGTTCTTCGAAATTCCAAATCTTTGCGGCAGCAAGCCATAGAAAAGACAATCTGCGTTGCGTGCCAGTTTCAGGGCTTCAGGGGAAAATTCAATATGATCAAAAGCCACATCAGGTGTTACATCAAAAATAGCTTCATGCTTTTCATCGAATGAAATATTTACAGTACCCGTAGGAAACTCACTGTCTATTTGCACATTGGCTGTTGAGATATCCAATTCCTCCAGCTTCGTCAACGCTTCCAGCCCAAGGTCGTCATGCCCGACCCTTGAAAGCAGATAACCTTCCTCACCAAATGAATTACACCTGTAAACCATATTAGATGGTGTACCTCCAAGGACTTTTCCGTTTGGAAGCATATCCCATACTACTTCTCCGAATGCTACTATTTTTCTTCCCATGATTTGTTCTCGCCGTTGGCAAAAATAACGATAAAACCATAAGGATTCAAATTTTTACAATGGCTGAAACCTTTAAATTATGCTTTACAGGGTTAATTTTTTTAAACACTCTTTTTAACAACCTTTTCCGAAGAATGAGTACTTTGACGCAGAAACTTTGATTCGAATTCTGTAAGTATTTCTTCAAGATCAGGCTTGCCCGTTTCTGCCAGTTCATAAAATACACGTGTAAAAGGTTTATCAATCTGAACGATCCTGTTTAATTCAATAGGGGTGCCAATGATGACAGAATCACAATCTGTTTTTTTTATGGTTGATTCCAGATCCTTTATCTGTTCAGGACCATAACCCATTGCCGGAAGCAATTTGCCGATATCCGGATACTTTTTAAAAGTAGAGGTCAGTTTGCCTGTTGTAAAAGGCCTTGGATCAACAATTTCTGCAGCACCATATTTATGCGCTGCAACCACTGCAGCTCCGAATTTCATTTCTCCATGTGTAAGGGTAGGGCCATCTTCAATGCATAGTACCCTCTTTCCCTTGATAACTTCAGGGTTAACTGCTGTAACAGGACTCTCTGCATCTATAATGACAGCTGCCGGATTTACAGAAAGTATATTAAACCGCAGTTTCTCAACTTCTTCAGGTACAGCTGTATCAATTTTATTAATGATGACTACATCCGCAGTACGCAAAACAATCTGGCTCGGGAAATATGACAGTTCTGAACCGGTCCGGTGAGGATCAGTCAACGCAATTGAAAGATCTGGTTTGTAAAAGGAGAAATCATTATTGCCGCCATCCCACAATATCACATCACAGCCGTCAGGATCATTCTCTGCTGCCTTCAGTATGGCTTCATAGTCCACTCCGGCATAAATTACATTTCCACGTTCAATGTGAGGTTCATATTCTTCCATTTCTTCGATGGTACATTTATGCAGTTTTAAATCATCCAGAGTGGCAAAGCGCTGAACCTTCTGCTTAACAAGGTCACCATAAGGCATAGGATGCCTGACTGCTACAACCTTATAACCCCGTTGCATCAGCATTTTTATAATCTTTCTGCTCGTCTGGCTTTTACCTGAGCCTGTACGAGTGGCGCATACTGAAATAACCGGTTTATACGAATGGATCATAGTTTGTTCCGGTCCAAGTATCATAAATGATGCCCCTGCTGCATTCACCCTTGATCCGGTTTCCATAACGTGCTGATAAGGCGTATCGCTATATGCAAAAACACAAATATCAGCCTTGTTATCTATTATAATTCTTTCCAGCTTTTCCTCCGGAAAAACAGGAATTCCCCTCGGATATAATTCTCCTGCAAGCTCTGCAGGATAATACCTGTTGTCGATATCAGGAATTTGAGTGGCAGTAAATGCCACAACTTCATAACTGCTGTTGTTTCTGAAAAAGGTATTGAAATTGTGAAAATCGCGCCCTGCGGCACCCAGGATGATTACTTTTTGTTTCATAGGTTAGATATTTATAAACCCATAAAATAGTGGAAAAAGCTTGGTCAAAACAGGATAAATCTCATCCCTTGAATTTATGTTACCTTGTGGCGGTTTGTGTGAACTGATAACATTTCGGAATGCTCCGTGTTTTAATAAAAATGATTCAGAATGAATTTTCTTGCACATCTCTATCTTTCAGGGGATGATGAAAAAATTATAACAGGCAACTTCATTGGAGACTATGTCAAGGGGAAGGATTTCCTGAAGTATCCTGAGCCAGTCAGGAAAGGGATCATCCTGCACAGGCAGATAGATTCATTTACCGACAGCCATCCCGTTTTCCGGGAAATAAGGAAGCTTTTCAGGTCTGATTTCGCCCTCTATTCAGGTGTTGTAACTGATTTAATTCTTGATCATTTCCTGGCCAGTCATTGGGAGATGTACAGCCATGAATCACTCCGTAAGTTTGCACGAAGGATTCATGCCGTTCTGCTTTCCAATTTCATATACCTTCCGTTGCGTGTCCAGGGATTTCTTCCCATTCTGATTCAAAACCGCCGTCTTGAATCCTATGCACGGCCAGAGGGAATTCATCAGTCGCTCGACATCATGAGCAGGTACACTTCACTTCCTCCTAAAGCGAACATTGCAATAGCTGTCATGAATGAAAACTTCAACTCCATTCAAAAACACTTTTTTATATTCATGAAGGATTTAATTGCCTTTGCAGAAAATGAATCAGGAATCTTGATAAACAGGCCTCCTCTTTAGTAAAAGTTTAAACATATAAACCAAACAGTGATTCATTTTATAATTTGTGCATTTATGAAAAATCATGAAATTGGAAAAATGCAATTATATTTAACTAATCATACTGGTTTTAAAACCTGATTTATCATAGAAAAACAGGGATTCACCAAAGGCAGGCTCAAGATCATCAATCCAAATGGCATTGGGATCATACTTTGCAAAGAATGGTTTTCCAATCCATGAAGGTTCACGGCCCTGAAGAAAATTCAAAACAAATACCTTCTGCCCTTTAATATCAGCCACTCCTGAAATTTGTATCTTACCCGGATGACATGACATACTTGGTCCTTTGACAGTCCGGCAAATACCACTAACCTGATTATAGGCATTTCTGAATATATGCCACGACTGGTTTAATGAAACAGCAAAGTAATCCTGCGCCCCGGTATCCCGGGCAATAAACATGTAATATGGAATGATCCCCATTTTCACCTGTTCCTTCCAGTTATCGGCCCAAATATCAGGGCATGCATTAATGTGACGCAAGACAGGCGATTGTGATCGGATTTGTACACCAGCAGAAATCAATCGTTTAACAGCTTCCTTAACAGCTTGGGTTTTTAACTCTCCCGGATGATTGAAATGAGCCATAATTGCTATATTAAACCCTTTTCTTTTCATCCTTTTGAAAAGACTGAGCAACTCACCTGCATCCGGATCAGACAGATAACGATATGGCCAATAAGCAAGCGATTTGGTCCCTATCCTGATGTTTTTGAGATTGGGAAGATTTGCTTCTGCCAGCGCTTCAAAATACATCTCAAAAAACCTTGTTTTCATTACTGCCGGATCACCTCCTGTAAACAAAACATCTGTGATATCCGGATTTGCTTTCAGATACTTAATCAGGGTATCTGTCTCCTTCATTGCAAACTTGAACTCGTTAAGTGCAAACTGAGGCCATCGAAAACAAAAAGTACAATAGGCATGGCATGTTTGCCCCTGCGTTGGAAAAAACAAAAGCGTTTCCCTGTACTTATGCTGAATACCATTCAGTTTTTTCCCTTCCAAAACCGGCACATTGCTCTCCTGCCCTGCCGGATTTGGATTCAGCTTCATTCTTATCTTACGGACTGCATCCTGTATTTCTTTTTTGGAAGCACCCGATTTTAACAGATATGCCATCCTGTTAAAGTCTGCTTTATCAAGCATCTCCTTCTGAGGAAAATTCAGGATAAAAAACGGATCGTTACTAAAATTGCTCCAGTCGATCAGCTCATCAACAACATAATTATTGGTCTTAAAAGGCAGTACAGTGCCCGTAACTTCGATGTTAAATTTTTGTTCTTCCGACAGGTGGTTCATCTGGGAAATCTCCCTGAAGTTGTGTAAAGAAAAAGATTTATATTCCATTTTGAAATGATAAACTAAAAAGAACAGGCCCTTGTTCTTTTTGATGAAATGCCCCCCAGGGCATTATAATAATTGACTAAAAAATATTGATTTTTGCAAAAGTCGAGCGAATATATAAAAATTTTGCCCGCAAATGAAATGAAACAAACATGAAGTTTGTCATATTCTTGCTTTTATCAGCTTGACAAGTAATCAAACCGGCTTGCATCGAGCCGGATAAAGATCAAAAGCAAAAGGGTGAATGCCCAGAGAGATGAACCGCCATAACTGAAAAATGGAAGCGGAATTCCAATAACCGGCATCATACCAATAGTCATTCCTATATTTACCATAAAATGGAAAAACAATATAAGTGCAACAGAATAACCATAGATCCTCGAGAAACCTGACCGCTGCCTTTCAGCTAGTATAATAAGCCTTATAAACAAGGCTAAAAACAATAAAATGACAACTGTACTGCCAATAAAACCCCACTCCTCTCCCACTGTACAAAAGATAAAGTCAGTGCTCTGCTCAGGCACAAAGTTATATTTGGTTTGTGTACCGTTCAAAAACCCTTTCCCTGCAAAACCACCTGAACCAATGGCTATCTTACTTTGATTCACATTATAACCCACACCCAGTGGGTCCGATTCTATGCCAAACAACTCATTGATCCTTGCCTGCTGATAGGGTTCCAAAACGTTTTCAAAGGCATAATCAACTGAAAATGAAAATATGACCGAACCTATAAATACAAG
>JAEYNZ010000064.1 GCA_023412195.1 Bacteroidota bacterium | reverse complement strand
CTTCAATTAAAATGGATTTGAAAATAGAGGGGGTCTAAAAATTAATGGCTAAATGAATTGCCCATAAATTGGGCTCTACAGATAATAAAATTTAATAATCCCGACTTTAGTCGGTTAACAGTGATTTATAATATAATCTTCATTCCCTGTCATATCAGCATTGTGCCCCATTTTTATTTGGGGTCACAACTACCATTGACAGTGTTTTCCCCTACCCCTCCCAAATACATAACTAATTCATTGTCATCCCATACGAAGTAAGAGATCTTAAATTTCAATGTTTCAATCATGATACCGGATAAAATTAATTTTCACTGAATTATTTAGAAAATTTTTCAGGTTACTGCACATTCCTTCAGAATCTTACATGCTGGTTCTTTTATATTTTTCTTATCCTATAGAAAATCTTCCCTCAGAGGAGTAAAACTGTCGATAAGCCTGACGTTTTTTGTAAGCAGTTTCACCGTATGCTTTTTATTTGGTGGTATTGCATACATATCACCCGGTTTCAGATGCTGATCGGGTTCATCCTCGCAATAGAAAATGATTTCTCCTTCGGCAACATATGAAGTTTGCTCATGCGGATGAGAATGGGGCGGTTCGGGTTCATCCCAGGGTCCGTTTGTAAAATCTATCAGTACACACATCAGGTGCTCAGTGTGGATAATTTTCCTCTGAAGCCCTTCCTTCACTTTTTCGTAAGGCACCTCATCAAATTTCAATACAGCCATAAATCAGAAATTAAATTTTATCCAAAAGTAAAAACATTTGAGCTATCCGGCATATTTTAAAGGTTTAGCAAATGATTTATTAATTTCGTACAGAAAATTAATTACAGTAAATCGGAAATGAAGGATAAACTGATATTAAAACTTCTTCTGTTCATTCTCGCTTTTTTACCTGTTTCTGTTGCTGCACAAAGCTTTGAATACCAGGTTTTATTTGAAGGCATTGGTGACAACCGGGAATTCTTTAGCGGTAAGGCGAATTCACAAACCATTTTAGGCAGCAGAGGCGCCTTTGAGCTGGGCGTCAGTCATGGACAGCATAAAATTATGGGCGGAATAAGCCAGTTGCACGAGTTTGGCAGTGCCATAGATTACCATAAACCACGACTCACACTTTACTACCAGTTTTCGGATGAGAAGAAGGATTTTCTTTTTGGGGCCTTTCCTCGCAGGGGACGTATTGATTTTCCATTGGCTATGTTAACAGATACATTGCTTTATTACCGCCCCAATCTGGAAGGTTTATTTGGCGAAGTGCGGTGGACCTGGGGGCACCAGAATGGGTTTGTTGACTGGGTAAGCCGCCAGACAGATATTAACAGAGAAAATTTTATGGCAGGCTTTTCAGGAAAAATATTTCACAACAGTCTGTTTTTTGAAAACCATTTGCTGCTATTTCATGATGCAGGTCCTGCCATCGATTTTCCAGGTGACCATATTAAAGATTACCTTGGATTTGCATTGCAGGGAGGAATACGGACTTTTGCTGACCCGGTCAGGAGCGGATATATCAAAGCAGGTGTTCTTGGTTCATCGTTCCGGGAAAGAAGCGTAACAAACGGATTTATACATTCATTCAGTCTGTTTGCCGAAGCCAACGGCCGCTGGCACAATTACGGATTAAAGACCGTGCTGCATTCAGGTGCGGGCCACCGGTTTGCCTATGGCGACCTCTTTTACCGACTCAATAGTTATTGGCGTACCGATGTCATCTGGTATTTTTTGAATCATAAAAATGTTCGAGGCAAGTTTAACCTTTCATTTCATGTTCTGGACTGGAATGATCTTGATCAGCAGCAGCAGCTATCTATTGTTTATATCTTCGGCAAATAGGACCTGCTGGCCCCGACAACATATAATTTTAAATATTTATAATCCGGCTCAGGCTTGATATTTACCGTTCGTGCGCTTAATTAAACTGCCTGTGTTCTTTTTTTTTCCTTCGTTGAAAAAATACCCGTGATTTGAATCATGAAAACAAAACAAGATTCAACAACATGAAAACAGGGTTAACCATTCTTTTACAATTAACCATGCTATTTGCACAGGCACAGGTAAAAATTTCAGGGACTGTGGTCACCAAACCGGAGAAACCGGTGCAGGGAGTCAATGTTTTTCTTCAGGGTACTTATGATGGAGCCACATCCGACAGCCTGGGCAGATTCAGTTTTAAAACCACAGCCAAAGGAGAATATACGCTAATCGCAAGTTATATCGGATATGAAACACAGGCGGTCAAGCTGCTGATAGAAACAGAGGAAATCCATCAGGATATCATTCTCAGGGAAGAAATTAATGAACTCAATGAAGTCACCATTAATGCAGGGGCTTTCGAGGCCAGCGACACAAAAAAGTCGGTCATGCTGAAGCCGCTTGACATTGTATTGACAGCAGGCACCAATGCAGACATCTATGGTGCATTCGGAACATTGCCCGGGTCACATCATGTAAGTGAAGAAGGAAGGCTGTTCGTCAGGGGTGGCGAAAGCTATGAAACCAAAACTTTTATGGACGGTATGCTCATCAGCACGCCTTTCTTTTCAAAAATGCCTGACCTGCCAACCCGGGGGCGCTTCTCCCCTATTCTTTTCAACGGTGCAGTATTCAGTACAGGAGGCTACTCTGCAGAATTTGGCCAGGCACTTTCATCCATTGTTTCACTGAATACAACCGCACTGGAACCAGAAAGCAAATCAAGCATAGCAATATTGACAGTTGGATTACAAGGTTCTCATGCAAAGAGGTGGAAAAATACTTCCCTTGCACTGACAGGGGAGTACCTTCATACAGGCTTCAGCAATAAAATTTTCAAACAAAACATTCATTGGATACAGGAACCAGTCATCACCGGGTCCACCCTAATGTTCAGGCATAAAACCAGCAACACAGGCATGCTTAAAACATTCGGGAGTTTCAGCCACAACAGCAGCAGGCTGCTGCATAACAATTTTCAGCAGTCGCTGCTGCAGGAAGTGGGACTTGGCAACACGAACATCTACTTCAATACTACGTGGAATGAGATGCTGGGCGACAACTGGATAATACATACCGGTGCTGCAATAAATGCCGACAGGGATAACATTCATTTGGATCACACAAATCTTTTCACAACAAAAAACAGCGGACAGGCAAAGGTTACCCTCACCAATTCCAGCCCAAGGAAGGTCACTACAAAAATAGGTGCCGACTGGATTTATAACAATTACAACCAGGAGATTATATTGCAGGAAAAATACCTGCTTTCATTTTTCAATCATCAGGTTTCTGCATTTGCAGAATCAGAACTCAAGGTTTCAAAATACCTGGCATTCAAAGCAGGCTTACGTGCTGAGCATAATTCCCTGCTTTCGCATTCCGAAGTAGTACCCAGGGTATCAGCTGCAGTCAGAACAGGCAAGAACAGCCAGGCTTCAGCAGCATACGGTGATTTTTTCCAGAACCCGGCAGATGATTACCTGAAATTTTCAGATAACCTGGCGCCGGAAAGATCGACCCATTCCATATTAACCTGGCAATATATGGATGGCACCTATACCTTCAGGGTGGAAGCTTACAATAAAAACTATACGGATCTTGTGAAATTTGAGGATGAATTTTCGACAGTGCCTGGGAATTACACGAATGATGGGAGCGGTTATTCAAGGGGTATTGATGTATTCTGGAGGAACCAAAAAGAATTTGGTAAGAGTGACTACTGGATTTCATATTCATGGAATGATTCAGAACGCGATTACAGGGACTTTCCAGTACAGGCAACCCCACGGTATGCCTCGGAGCATAATTTTTCAGTTGTCTATAAAAAATTCTTTCTGCCCCTGAACTGCTTCTTATCAGGCAGTTACTCCTTTGCCAGCGGAAGGCCTTACCACAATCCCAACAATCCGGAATTTATGTCAGACCGTACCAAAAATTTTCATGATGCAAGTATGGGAATCACACATATTACGTATCTTTTCAATACCCAAACTGTGTTTCACCTGATCGTAAACAATATGTTTGGGTTTAACAATGTTTATGGTTATAATTTCAGTGAAGTTCCCGGAGCAAACGGAATCTATGCTTCACAACCTGTAACCCCCGCCGCTAAAAGGTTTGCTGTGCTATTGATTTCATTTCAACTATAATTATTAAATATGTCAGGTATGAAAACTCTTATTTACATTTTTAGCGTACTTCTTGTGCTGAATGCACATGCGCAGGTTCAGGAATCCAGGTACACAGAGGCAATGAAAAATGCCATGTCAGGTTTGGAGCAGGCCACAACAGGCGATGATTTAACCGATGCAGCGAATACTTTTGAAAGGATTGCCATGAATGAAAAATCAGAATGGCTGCCACTGTATTATGCTGCCTTCAGCTATGTCACCATAAGCATGTCGACAGAAAATTCCACTTTGCGGGATCAGTATATCGACAAGGCGCAGTCGTTTATTGATACAGCACTGGAAAGGGCACCAAAAGAATCGGAACTATATACCCTGAATGCATTTTTGTATTCTTCCAGGATCATGGTTGATCCCATGACCCGCGGGCCGGAGCTCGTTGGAAAATTATACCAGGCCCTGGATGAGGCCGAAAGGCTAAATCCTGATAATCCCAGAACCTATTTTCTTCGTGGGATGATGCTTTTAAATATGCCACCTGAGTTTGGAGGAGGAGCAGCAGTTGCCAAGCCTATTCTGGTAAAGGCAAAGGAGAAATATGACAGTTACCAGCCCTCCTCACCTTTTGCACCAGAATGGGGAAAAACAGAAACTGAAACAGAATTAAGCAAGTTGTAAATTTCAGTTTACAGCAGTGCCATAAAGATCATAATCTTCAGAACCGGTGATTTTTACCTGATAAAATTCGCCGGTTTTTAATTCTTTATCAGAAGTGACAAACACTTCCCCGTCGACTTCAGGAGAATCGTATTCTGTACGGCCAATAAAAAATCCATCTTCTTTACGGTCAATGAGAACTTTGAAGGTCTGCCCTATTTTCTGGCGGTTCAGTTCAGCAGACACCTGCTGCTGCAATTCCATAATTTCATCGGCACGTGCCTGCTTCACCTCTTCAGGTACATCATCAATGAATTTTTTAGAGGCATAAGTACCTTCTTCATGTGAATAGGGAAAGACTCCCAAACGTTCAAACCTGGTATCAGATATAAATTGTTTCAGTTCCTTGAAATCACTTTCGGTTTCACCGGGGAATCCGACAAGCATGGTCGTACGGATAATCACCCCCGGGACTTCTCGCTTAATCCTTTGGATAAGTACTTCTGTTTCCTCCCGTGTAACATGGCGAAGCATGTTCTTCAGAACAGGATTTGAAATATGCTGAAGCGGCATGTCGAGGTACTTGCAAACCTTTGGGTTATCGCGCATCAGGGGCAATATTTCATAAGGAAATTTAGAGGGAAACAGGTAGTGTAGGCGGATCCATTCAATACCATCTATTTCAGAGATTTCTTCAATCAGTTCAGGAAGCTGGTTCTTTCCATAAATGTCGGTTCCATAATAAGATAATTCCTGAGCAATAAGAAGTATTTCCCGTACCCCTTTTTTAGCCAGGTAGCGTGCCTCCTTAACCAGGCTTTCAACCGTTCTTGATTTGTGCCTGCCTGTCATCATGGGTATTGCACAAAAGGAACAAGCCCGGTTACAACCTTCTGAAACTTTCAGATAGGCAAAATGTGTCGGAGTTGTAATTTTCCTTTCATAGATATATTCAGGATGATATGTTACCTTTAACTCATCAACCATTGCCTTGAGGTCAAATTTCCCAAAATAGCGGTCTACCTCAGGAATCTCCACCTCCAAATCTTTCTGATATCTTTCGGAAAGGCATCCCATCACATAGAGTTTTCCGATATCACCCCGTTTTTTAGCTTCTGCATAATCCAGGATCATGTCGATGGATTCCTGTTTGGCATCGTGAATAAATCCGCAGGTATTTACAAATACAGCGTCAAATCCGGATTCAGAAGAGTCGTGGACTACATCGTACTTTCCCTTTTCAAGCTGGTTAAGCAATACTTCAGAATCCACAAGGTTTTTCGAACAACCCATTGTCACCACATTTACCCGCTTCTTTTCCATTCAGAATATTTTTGTGCAAAGAAAAGATTTTTTTGTCTGAAATAAAAAAGGATACATGATTTCAGAACCACATATCCTTTTTTACGTCATGAACCGGTTTAAATTCGACCGAAAAACCTGTTTTATATTACTGTTTTGTCTTTAACGGATTATCAGCTTCATTAAAGAACTGGTTTTGAAGGGCAGGAACAACTTTATCATCCTTAACCTGGCGAATCATTTTTACAAGCTGGTCAACCGTATCGTTGATCAGCAGTTCACCTGCCTCAGCAGTTGCTTTTGCCCCGTCGCCACCATAATGGTTTGGGAAACTTGCATACCACCAGATCCCTGTATAAACATATTCAAGATGTTTCATCCTCTCCTGGTCAACACCCGACTGCTGTCCCGACCGTTCAGGATGGGTCAGATCCGGCACAACAGCTTCCATCATGGATGTTTCACTGTTCCCGCCATGCGAGTCAAACTTGTCGGGTTGGGACAATGCTTCAGCCTTTTTTGCCACCTCTCTGGTCCTCTCAGGCCTGAACCAGTATAGGGAGTAGTTTCTGCGCTCGGATAATTGTGCCATTCCAAAGTAATTAAGGAAGGCATTGTTGCCACCATGTCCGTTTACGAGGATAATCTTATCGAACCCGTTACGGTTGAGTTCATCCAAAGTCTCCTGCAAAACTTTCCATATCAGTTCAGGGCTGTATGAAATGGTTCCCGGCTGATGGCGGGCTTCATTAATCTGGCTGAAATAATACCATGGAAATACAACTGTATATTCCTGTTCTGCAGCACGAAGGGCATATTCGCGTGCCATATATAAATCGGTACCTAGTGGTAGTTGTGCCCCATGTTTTTCAAACACACCAATAGGAATGATACATGTGCGTGAACTTTTTTCAACAGCACTAATAAAATCGGGTGCAGTGAGTTCCTCCATGCGGTAGGATAAACTTTGTCCGATTACATTCAATGTAAAAAAAAGAATAACAAATACTGAAAAGACTTTCTTCATCACAATCTGGTTTTATATTATTACGGACTAAAAATACATAAAAAAATATTTCCTGTGTGCCTGACGTTTATTTGAATTAAAGAAGATACTTTGTTACTTTAGGCGGCCAATTTACATGCATATGAGAAAAGTTACGACCCTGCTGATTTGCTTGCTGTTAACAAGCATTACTGCTGTTCAGGCACAATTTATTACAGATGATTCATCACAGAAACCCAAAGTTGTGATAGGGCTTGTTATCGAAAATATGCGGCCCGACTATATAAACCGCTTCTGGCATAAATTTGAATCAAACGGATTTAAAAAATTATACAATGAAGGTGCGGTGTGTGTAAATGTTAATCTTTCGCAACATAACCACAGCTACGCAACAGGTACGGCAACATTATTTACAGGAGTAAGTCCATCAGTACACGGCATCATTGGTAAAAACTGGTATGACAGGTTAAGGAGGAAAGAAGTTGAATGCACGCAGGATGACAATTACTTTACGCTGGGTTCAGATACAAAGGTCGGAAATGCCTCTCCCAAGAAGTTACTTACGAATACAGTCACTGATAATCTCAAGATTTTTTCCGGAGGAAAATCATTGATATACAGCGTTGCAATGAACCGTGAGTCAGCAGTATTTGCTGCAGGTCATTCAGCTGACGGTGCTTACTGGTTTGATTCTGAATCAGGGAGAATTGTTTCAAGCTCTTTTTATATCAATATTTTCCCCGATTGGGTCAGGAATTTCAACAGTGAGAATTATCCTGAACGTTACAGCTTTCAAAACTGGGTTACGCTTCTGCCAGAGAAGGAGTATACCGAAAGCCTGCCCGACAATTATCCTCTGGAAAAGGGTTACTACGAAGGATGGAATATATTTCCGCATTCCATTGGCAAGTACACGCGCAGGGCAGAGAATTTAAATCCATTAAGAACCACCCCTTTCGCCAATGAAATTATCAAGAACTTTGCACTTCAATTGTTTGAAAATGAACCAGCCGGCCTTGATGAACATACCGATTTCGTAACACTCGTATTTTCTTCAATGGATTATGAAAACAACAATTTTGGCCCTGCTTCACTGGAAATGCAGGATACTTACCTTTATCTTGATAAGAACATTGCAGAAATCATAGCGGCTGCAGAAAAAAGATATGGAAAAAGTAATGTAATGTTTTTCCTTACTGCCAATACTTCAGCATCGTATCCGGTTAATTACCTGAAGGAAGCCTTCAATCTTCCGGTTGATTTTTTTTCACCTGAAAGCGCCCTGGCATTGCTGACATCCTACCTGAATATTACCTACGGTCAGGAAAACTGGATTGAATATGCTGGCGACTTACAGGTTTACCTGAACCATGATCTGGTTAAAAAACACAAAATTAATCTTCATGAGCTCAGAGAAGACGCATCTGACTTTATCAATCAATTTGAAGCTGTTCAGATATCGATGACAGCACATCAGCTTGAGCAGGGAAGTTCCACCAGCGGGTTGCTGGCAACACTTTACAAATCATACTCAAAGAACCGTTCAGGCGATTTCCTTTATTTACTGAAAGAGGGGTGGCAGCCAAATTATAAATTTACCAAGGTGAATTATACTGATCAGTCTCATATTCCGCTGGTGTTTTATGGAAAGGGTATTAAGCCACAAATCATCCGGGAAAAATACAATGCTGTGGATCTGGCGCCAACCCTGAGTGATTTGTTGCAAATACCTCAACCTGATAAAAGCCAGGGTACAGCCATTTCACAGGTGCTGGGAAAATAATCAGTTTTACGGTTTTCGCAAAGGTTTCTGAGAGGTTGAGGAATCTTCATCATTTTGCTGCACATTTTCCCCTTCTGGTTTTAGAGGTGCGGAAGCCAATGGAATTAATTCCACTGTAATGGTGGTATCGGCTTTCATGTTGAATACAGAGGTCACACTGCTAAATCCCGGACTTGAAAATTCGAGCTTCCTCTCTCCCTGATTTAATAGAAGCCTGTAATATCCTTCGTTGTTGGTTATGGTTCCGATCCCTGAAATGGATTCATATATAGTGGCGTTTTTACGGACTTCTCCTGTATTCTGGTTCTTTACATAACCGGAAACAGAAACCATCTGAGCTATACTTAAGATTGGTGACATGAAGAAAAATGACAGGAAAATAAAAATAACTTGTGCTTTCATGGCAGTCCTGGAATAAATTGTTTGATTCTTTGTTCATTAAAATAAAGACCTTTCCCCTCTTCAAAAGGTTGCTTCAAAAAAGCATCTATTAACAAAAACCGGTGCATTTTTGGATTAAAATCATATAATCCCTCTTATTTAAAATTAATCTACTTTAACTTACCAAAATCATGTTGAATAACAGACATGTTACGCAACACACTCATAGTTTTTTATCAATCATCTGCTTATTTTTATGCGTAGCTAAGGAATATTTCAATTTGACATATTGAAAACGTTGCTTTACCTGAATAAGGTATGAATAACGAATAAAAGTAATCCATTTTATAACTTAAATATTTTCTATGAATCCCATCCAGTCCTTAATAAAAGATCTCGCCGACCAATATGGGCGAAAGCGGGAGAACCTTCTGCCGGTAATGCAGGGTGTTATCCAGAAGGAAAAATACCTTTCTGAATATTCTATGGTGGAAATTGCCCGGGAAATGGATATTCCTGCTGCAGAAGTTTTTGGGACAGCTTCATTTTACTCTTTCCTCGAAACCAAGCCTGCAGGAAAATACATCATAAGGGTATGTAAAACAATAACCTGTTCTATGAAAGGAAAAAATCAGCTGCTCTTTGCTATTCAGGACATGCTGAAAGTTAAAATTGGAGAGACCACACCGGACAAAAAGTTTACACTACTGGAAACCAACTGCCTGGGCTGGTGCCATAAAGCTCCTGCAATGCTTATCAATGATGATGTTTATACGGAGGTAAGTCCTGAGAAAGTCAGGGAAATACTCTCAAAGTACATGAAGGAAAATAATTAAACCGGAAACAATGGCATATTCATATCAGTTAAAGAGGGTGGATTTCATTTTCAGAAATGAAAACGATTGGGAGAAGGTACTTTCCACCACCATAAAGAAAAAACCGGAAGATCTCATAAATGAACTTATAAGTTCGGAATTGAAGGGCCGTGGCGGAGCAGGGTTTCCTACCGGTTTGAAATGGAAGCTGACATCTGAAGCTACAGCACCAGTAAAATATGTTATATGCAATGCCGATGAAGGGGAACCGGGGACTTTCAAGGACAGGGAAATTCTTTCCAAAGTACCCTATAAGGTTCTCACTGCAATGGCTGTCTGTGGGTATGTTACAGGAGCAAAACAAGGTTTCATTTACCTGCGCGGTGAATATAAATTTCTGGAAGAGGAACTCAATAAATCAATTGATGAATTTGAGTATTACTGCAAGGAAATAAACCTGGATTTTAAAATTAAAATTTTCATGGGTAGCGGGGCTTATATCTGCGGTGAAGAAACAGCCTTGATGGAATCGATGGAAGGCAGGAGGGGAGAACCCAGAAACAAACCTCCCTTCCCTACCCAGGCAGGATACATGGGTATGCCTACTGTAATCAATAACGTAGAAACGCTGGTACATACTTTCACGATTTTTAAGTACGGTGCAAAAAAATTCTACGACCTTGGAGTACAATACTCCCGTGGAACCAAATTATTTTCAGTATCAGGAGATACACCCAAACCAGGGATCTATGAATTGGAACTTGGCATGAGCCTTCAGGATTTCGTATATGAATTTGGAGATGGTGATACCAAGGCAGTGCAGGTAGGGGGTGCATCAGGCTTTTTGGTGCCACGCAAAAAATTCAGGGATACAGCAATAGGGTATGAAGGAAAACTCGTTGGAATATCATTGCCGACAGGAGGTTCAATGATGCTTTTCAACAGCTCACGCTCCATGTTTAATGTACTCGACAACTATCTTGAATTCTTCAGGGAAGAGTGCTGCGGCCAATGCACCCCGTGCAGGGTAGGCTGCCAGCAACTTCTTTTGGGCATTAAGGCTGTTAAAAGAGGTGAAAAGCCAGCATCATATCTTAACAAGCTTCTGAAGCTGACAGAAACCATGCAGCTTACTGCAAAGTGCGGGTTAGGGCAATCTGTGGCCAACTCTTTCTCTTCCATTGTTGAAAACTTCCGTGAAGAGATGATTTATTAAACTACCAAATTCTGAATCAATGGAAAAAAAAGTAAATATAACAATCAATGGATATCCTGTTCAACTGGAGAAAGGGAAAACCATTATTGAAGCTGCCGAAGCAGCAGGGATAAAAATTCCTACCTTATGCTACCATAAAGATTTGTGCGTAGCCGGAAACTGCAGGGTATGCGTTGTTGAAGTGGTAGGTCAGAAAAGACTTTCGGCTGCTTGTGCAACACCATGTGAGGAAGGAATGGAGATTCTTACCAATAGTCTTAAAGTCAGAAACTCCCGAAAACATATCATTGAACTCCTGCTTGCAGAGCACAATGCTGATTGTACAAAATGCTACCGTAATGGAAATTGCGAATTGCAGGAACTGGCTTCAGAGTATAAAATAATGACCCAGGATTTTCTTGAACTTGCACCGCTGAAAAGGTACAGCATTGATATGTTTTCGCCCTCCATCATAAAGGACGACAGCAAATGTATCAGATGCCAGCGTTGTGTAAGAACCTGTGCCGAACTCCAGGGGGTCAATGCCCTCACGGTGGCCTACAAGGGAGACCGTATGAAAATTACGACCTTCTTTGAAAAAGCTATGAACGATGTAGTATGCACAAATTGCGGACAATGTGTAAATCACTGTCCAACAGGTGCCCTTGTTGAAAAGAATTACATTGAAGAAGTCTGGGAAGCTTTATCTAATCCTGTTAAACATGTGGTAGTTCAGACTGCACCTGCAGTTCGAGTTGGACTTGGAGAAGAAATGGGATTGAAACCTGGTGAACGGGTTACCGGGAAAATGGTTGCAGCATTAAAACGCCTTGGGTTTGACTCTGTACTTGACACCGACTTTACAGCTGACCTTACCATTATGGAAGAAGGGACTGAATTGCTTACCCGATTGAAAAAAGTGCTCGTAGACAAAGATCCGAATGTTAAGCTGCCTATGGCAACATCCTGCTCTCCAGGATGGATTAAGTACATCGAACACCTCTACCCCGAGTATCTGGAAAATCTTTCTACCTGTAAATCGCCCCAACAAATGTTTGGAGCCTTGGCAAAAACCTATTATGCAAAGGCAAGAAACCTGGATCCTGAAAACATTGTTTCAGTCTCAATTATGCCCTGTACAGCCAAGAAATTCGAGGCGCACAGACCTGAGATGCATGACAGTGGTTACCGTGATGTGGATTATGTGCTCACAACAAGAGAACTTGCCATACTTATTAAACAAGCCGGCCTAGATTTCGATATGCTGGAACCTGCAAAATTCGACAGGTTAATGGGTGAATCCACAGGAGCCGGTGTTATCTTCGGAGCTACCGGAGGTGTTATGGAAGCAGCACTGCGCACAGCCTATGAACTTGTTACCGGCAGGGAAGTTCCATTTGAAAACCTGAATATAACTGCAGTAAGAGGAATGGAAGGTGTAAGAAAAGCCACCATTAAAATAGAAAACCCACTTAAGGAATGGGCTTTCCTTGATGGAGTGGAATTGAAATGCGCAGTTGCCCATGGGCTCATTAATGCAAAACAGGTCATGGATTCCATAAAAGCAGGTGAAACTGATTTTCATTTTGTTGAAATAATGGCATGCCCCGGCGGCTGTCTGGGAGGCGGAGGACAGCCTATTCCTACAAATCCCGAGATTCGGCAAAAAAGGGCTGAAGCCATTTATGCAGAAGATGCAAATCTTGCAATAAGGAAATCACATGAGAATCCTGAGGTACTAAAACTATATAAGGATTTTCTTGGTGAACCATTGGGCGAGCTTTCGCACCATCTGCTGCATACAAAATATACCAAAAGAGAGCGTTTTTAAATAATTCAAAGCGGAAAGATTCTTCAGATACCGGCAGAATCTTTCCCTTTATATGTTTAATGGTGATTTATCGACATGATACCTAAAAGGGTTTCTTGATTGACATTAATTACCAAAAACAGGAATCAGTACTCTTGTAATTATAAAATCCGGAATGAAAAGATCGTTTTAATTTCTGCGTAAAGTTTTATTTTTGAAGTGACCCGCATTATTACGGGTCACTTTTATGAATGCACCATTTCAAGAAGCACTGGGGCAATTGAATATTTATTATATTTTTGCAGTGACCGGTTCAGCATAATCCTGCCGGTGAAATGGTTATTAAATTTTAAAAAACCAGAACAATGAAAAAATTATCTTTCATGTTATTGCTGTTAATCCCCATAACTGTAATTTCGCAACAAATGAATATCATCTCATTTAACATCAGGTATAATACTCCGAATGATGGCATCAATGCATGGCCTAACAGAATTGAAATGGTTACAGGCCTACTCCGTTTTCATGAAGCTGATATTTTCGGATTGCAGGAAGCTTTACATGGCCAGATCCTTGATGTCCAAAAAGAATTGCCCGAATATGCATGGTTTGGTGTAGGTCGCGACGATGGTGAAACCGGAGGCGAATTCTCACCTGTTTTTTATAAGAAATCAGAATTCATTCTGCTGAAAAATGGCACTTTCTGGCTATCAGAAACACCCGAGAAGCCAAGCAAGGGTTGGGATGCAGCTCTAAACAGGGTGGTAACCTGGGGGCATTTTCAATCGAAGGTTACAGGTAAGCAATTCCTGTTTCTAAATACCCACTTCGACCATGTTGGAAAAGAAGCACGAAAAAATTCAGCTGCACTGATCAGGCAAAAGGTACAGGAAATGACAAAAGATAAAAACCTGCCTGTTATAGTAACCGGAGATTTCAATCTTACACCTGAAACAGAACCGGTTGTCCTCTTAAAAAGATATATGAAAGACAGCCGCGAAGTATCGGAAGAGCCTCCCTACGGGCCGGTAGGAACCTTCAGTGGATTTAAAACTGATGCGGATTTAAGCAGTAACCGCATTGATTACATTTTTGTACGTGGTGAAATTTCCGTGCTGAAGTATGCAGCCCTTTCCGATTTTAAAGATCATCGTTTTCCTTCAGACCATCTGCCGGTATTGGCAAAAGTCAGGCTGAAGTAATACAATTCTTAATTTTCTGTTTTTATTTAATAGTTAAGATGGATTCAATATTTATTCTTCAAATAAATAAGTGATATTTGTCATAATCCATCCCTGAGAAAAATAAACTTAAAAGATATGCTCAAAATTCAGACATTAAATAAAATTGATACCGAAGGGTTAAGTCTATTTCCACTTGACAATTATGAAATAGCCAGTGAAATACCTGCACCTGATGCAATCATTCTTCGCAGTTTTAATATGCACAACATGCAGTTGCCTCAGACACTTAAAGCTATTGCACGTGCAGGCGCGGGAGTTAATAACATTCCGGTGGATAAATGCACTCAACAGGGAATAGTGGTATTTAACACTCCCGGAGCAAATGCCAATGGTGTTAAGGAACTGGTTATTGCTGGCCTGTTGCTTGCATCCAGGAACATATCTGAATCTATTGTTTGGGCAAAATCCTTAATCGGAAAAGGTGATGAAGTACCCGCACTTATTGAGCAAGGTAAGAACAATTTTGCAGGACAGGAAATATATGGAAAGACATTAGCCGTTGTGGGATTAGGTGCTATTGGTGTCTTGGTTGCCAATGCAGCACAGTCCTTAGGCATGAAGGTAATCGGATACGATCCCTATATGTCAGTCAAGCAAGCCCTTCAGCTAAGCAACCAGGTGAGTTTTGTTAATGGGATCCAATCACTGCTGAGCCAGGCTGATTATATAACCCTGAATATTCCGCTTACTCCTGAAACAAAAGGATACATCAATAAGGAAAAATTAGGCATGATGAAGAAGGGAGTAAGGTTACTGAACTTCGCACGCGGAGGATTGGTAGACCATGCTGCTCTTGAAGAAGCCATTGAATCGGGCAAGGTAGCCAGGTATGTAACAGATTTTCCGGATGAATCTACACTAAAAATGAAAAATGTGATTTCCATCCCCCATTTGGGTGCATCAACTTTGGAATCTGAAACAAACTGTGCCATTATGGCTGTTAACCAGGTTAAGGAATTTCTGGAAGAGGGGAATATTAAAAATTCGGTCAATTTCCCTGAAGCTCATATGGAAAGAAACGGAGGTGACAGGATTCTCATCGCCAATCAAAATATTCCCAATATGGTAAGTCAGATTTCCAGTGTACTTGCTTCAGAAGGGCTGAATATTGACAACATGTTAAACAAGAAACGTGATAACATTGCATACAACATCATTGATGTTACCCAGTCGGTAATAAATCCCGGATTGGCTGAAAAATTAAAAGCAATTAATGGTGTATTCATGGTTAGAATCATACAGGATGAACCCGGTAAGCAAAAATAACTTCAATCCCTGACAAGGGATTCAATATTTTTGAAATTTTCCATAAAATTGAATATATACAAATAATATGAGCATTCGAATTGAGACCAAAGCAGCTAACAACATTCGTATTTTATCTGCATCAATGGTAGAAAAGGCAAAGTCTGGACATCCCGGAGGAGCCATGGGCGGAGCCGATTTTATCCACATTCTTTACTCAGAGTTTTTAAACTATGATCCTACTGATTTAAAATGGCCCAACCGTGACCGTTTCTTTCTTGACCCCGGGCACATGTCGCCCATGCTGTACTCTATTCTGGCACTTGCTGGGTATTATTCCATGGATGATCTTTCAAATTTCAGGCAATGGGGAAGTGTTACACCAGGACATCCTGAAAGGGATCTTGGCAGGGGTGTGGAGAATACTTCCGGTCCGCTGGGGCAAGGCCATACAATGGCAGTGGGAGCAGCAATAGCTGAAAAGTTTCTTTCTGCCCGCTTTGGTGACTGGATGGCTCATAAGATTTATACCTTTATTTCGGATGGAGGAATACAGGAAGAGATTTCACAAGGTGCAGGCCGCATTGCAGGAAATCTGGGATTGAACAATCTTATCATGTTCTACGATTCGAATGACATACAACTTTCGACCAAAACAGATGAGGTTACTTGTGAAGATACTGCAAAAAAATATGAAGCATGGGGATGGAATGTTGTAATCATCGATGGCAATGATCCTGATGAAATAAGGGGTGCTCTCAAAAATGCAACCCGTGAACAGGAAAAACCAACCCTGATCATCGGAAAAACCATTATGGGCAAGGGTGCAGTCACACAATCAGGTGACAGCTTCGAGCGCCAGACTTCAACCCATGGAATGCCTCTCTCAGAAGCAGGTGCGTCATTTTCAGATACTATAACTAATCTGGGAGGTAATCCTGAAAATCCTTTTGTCATTTTCGATGAAGTTAAGGCACTTTATGAAAATAGAAAAGAAGAACTGACGCAGGCAGCTTCAGAGAAAAAAGCTACTCAGTCTGATTGGGAAAGGAATAATCCTGAACAAGCAAAAAAATGGCATCAGTTTTTCTCAGGCAAAGCACCAGAGTTTGACTTTGCTTCCATTGAACAAAAACCACAGATAGCCAGCAGGGCTGCATCAGGCACCGTATTGGGTGCAATGGCAGGAAAGATAGAGAACCTCATTGTTGCCTCAGCCGACCTTTCGAATTCAGACAAAACCGATGGGTTCCTGAAAAAAACTACCGCATTTAAAAAGAACGATTTCACAGGTTCTTTCTTCCAGGCAGGTGTAAGCGAACTAACAATGGCAGCCATTGCTACGGGTATGGCCCTGCATGGAGGTGTTATTCCTGTGTGTGGAACCTTCTTCGTTTTCTCCGATTATATGAAACCAGCAGTCAGATTGGCTGCTCTGATGGAGCTCCCTGTCATTTATGTATGGACGCATGATGCTTTCCGAGTGGGTGAGGATGGACCCACACATCAGCCGGTAGAGCAGGAAGCACAGATCCGCCTGATGGAGAAACTTAAAAACCACAGTGGCAATAACAGCATGCTGGTTCTGCGTCCGGCCGATGCAAATGAAACCACTGTTGCGTGGAAAATGGCTATAGAAAATACTTCCACACCAACAGCGCTGATTCTTTCCAGGCAAAATATACCTGATCTGCCTGTAAAAGACAATCCATACAAATCGGCATTACAGAGTGAAAAAGGGGCTTATATAGTGATGAAACCGGAAGGAAAACCCGATGTAGTGCTGGTGGCAAGCGGTTCAGAAGTGGCAACACTTGTAGCAGGTGCAAACCTGCTGGCCGAACGCGACGGTATTCAGGTACAGGTGGTTTCTGTTCCTTCTGAAGGACTTTTCCGTCAACAACCTGAAGAATACCAGGAAACTGTTCTTCCCAAGGGGCTTCCACGATTTGGACTGACAGCAGGATTGCCTGTTACTCTTGCAGGACTGGTAGGAGAAAATGGCAAAACCTGGGGACTGGAATCATTTGGTTATTCTGCTCCGTTTAAGGTACTGGATGAGAAACTTGGCTTTACAGGTGAAAATGTATACAACCAGGTAAAAGATATGCTGGGCTAAACAAGCTCAAAAAATTTATTCTGCAGAAACCGGGTAACTTCACCCGGTTTTTTATTTCCAATAGGTTTATCATTGACTTTAACCACCGGTGTAATTTCACTGCCTGTACCTGCAATGATCAGCTCATCTACTTCATACATTTCCTTTTCCGTAATAGGACGCTCTTCTGCTTCAATGTTGAATTTATGACAAATCTCCAAAATTACTTTCCTGGTTATACCAGGCAAAATCAAATTACAAAGAGGATGTGTGATTACCTTACCGTTTTTCACAGCCAGCACACTTGAATGAGTGGCTTCAGTTACATTTCCGTTCCTGATCAGGATACATTCACCTGCTCCTTCCTCCACAGCCTGGTTATATAACATAGTGTTAGGAAGCAAGGAGATAGATTTGATATCGCAACGTAACCACCTGATATCTTCCCGGGTAATAACACTGATGCCGTTCCGAAGATTTTCGGAATAAGAGGGCATTTCAAAGGAAAAAGCATATACACCCGGCCTTAAATCAGAAGGAAAATGATGAACCCGCTTATTGATGCCCCGTGTTACCTGCACATAAACTCCTGCATGATCTGCTGTCAGCCCGTTTTCTTCCAGCAATTTCTTAAAAACTTCCTCCAGACCCGGCAAACCTTCAAAATTGATTTGAACTTCTTTCAGGCTCCTTTTCAAACGGGAGAAATGATCGGTGTAGCGGAATGGTTTTCCGTTATAATATTTCACAACCTCATACACTCCATCGGCAAATATATAGCCTCTGTCATCGGGTGATATCCGGGCATCTTCTCTTGGCAGAAACTGACCGTTCAGGTAAACCACTTCCTTCATCGCTGTAATTTCTTTAACTGCATAATTTCTTCCGGCCATAGTTCTTCAACAGGAGTTTCCAGGATTAAGGGCATTCCATTGAACCGGCTGTCACTCATAATCCATTCAAAAATTCCCATGCCGAGTGTTCCCTTACCCAAACTTTCATGCCTGTCAACCCGGCTTGCCAGTTCCTTCTTCGAATCATTTAGATGCATGCCCTTCAGAAATTCAAATCCTATCACCTCATCAAACTCTTCAAAAACCCTTTCAAAACCTTCCCTGGTTTTGATATCGTAGCCTGCCGAATAGGTATGACAGGTATCGATACACACTCCTACCCTGCTTTTATCATTCACCTGATCTATAATCGTTTTTATCTGGAAAAAAGAAAAGCCCAGATTTGTTCCCTGCCCTGCTGTATTTTCAATTACAGCAGTCACGCCGTTTGTTTTCTCAAGTGCAAGATTGATGGATGTTGCAATGATAGAAAGACATTCCGCCTCGCTGACAAGATTCAGATGGCTCCCCGGATGAAAATTCAGCCTGTCGAGCCCAAGCTGTTCACACCGATACATCTCATCATTAAATGCTTCCCTTGATTTCTCCAGTGGACCTTGTTCCGGATGGCCAAGGTTTATAAGATAGCTGTCGTGCGGCAGAATTTGCCATGGCTTATATCCAAACTTCTCACAATTCTCTTTAAAAACCAGAATAGATTCCTTTGTATAAGGTTTGGAAAGCCATTGCCGTTGGTTCTTTGTAAATAGGGCAAAAGCAGTTGCACCTATCTGATGGGCATTTACCGGCGCATTTTCAACTCCTCCGGCAATACTGACATGGGCACCGACATATTTTTCATTCATAAACAGATAATTTACTAATTAAGATACTGATAGGAACAGTTTTTGTAATATATATTTTCATGCTGAGAAAGTTAGGATTAGCTAATATATCCAATTCAAAAATATATAACACATGAAAGCCATGAAAAATATAATTGTTTCACTCATATTAATCTTTGCAGTAACATCCTTCAGCAATGCTCAGGAGGATAACAGAAACCGCAGGGAATCCAGATCAGAAAGAAAACAAAACAAAAAGGAAGAAGTAAAAAACCTGCTGGAAGATAAGACCTTTGTATTTAAGCCTACTCATGCGATTCCTATGGGAGGTGGCAATATATACCTGAATCATTCTTATGATGCACAACTCAGAGGGGATACACTTTTTTCATATCTGCCATTTTTTGGAGTTGCCTATCATGCTGAATACGGGGCACGCCAATCGGCTCTTAGTTTCACTCAACCTGTCGAGAATCTTGACCTGAAATCAACAAAAAAAGGATATCAGGTAAGTGTGGATGTTAAAAACAAAATGGATCACCTTACTTATACATTTTTTGTCTCAGATCAGGGTTATGCAACGCTGAATGTCAACAGCACCAACCGGCAGTCAATCTCCTTTTACGGCAGCATAGAAGCAGCCCGGAATGAGAATTAAATATCTCAATAAGTCAGGCGGAATATTCGTTCAGTGGAATCCTTTTCAGGCTTTGTGAAAAGGATTTCCTTTTTTAATTTCCATCAGTCTGCCAATTAATTGTTTAAATCTTTAAGTTGCTTTAAACAATACTTTGAAAAAAGCGTTTATTTTTGCGGTATAAGACAAAACTGTCTGTAATTTTATGCGCATGTACCTTGAAAAACCGGAAATAACTACACTCCCTCAACTCACAACAGAAGTTTTCCTCCATGACTATTACCTTGCCTGGCTAAGCAGGCAACTGAGCTTGCTTGGCAGACGGGAAGTTCACAACGGCAAGGCCCATTTTGGAATTTTCGGTGACGGCAAGGAAGTTGTTCAACTGGCACTGGCAAAATTCTTCAAAAAAGGTGATTGGCGCTCGGGGTATTACCGTGACCAGACCTTGATGCTTGCTCTTGGGTTGCTTGAGCCTGAAGAGTTTTTTGCCATGATATATGGCGATACAGATGATGACATCAACCCTTCAACCGGAGGCAGGAATTTCAATAATCATTTCAGTACTTCCAATCTCGATGAAAACGGCGAGATTAAAAACCTGTCAGAAAAATATAATTCTGTAGCAGATATTTCTTCAACTGGCGGGCAGATGCCACGGCTGCTGGGGCTGGCACAAGCTTCAAAACTTGTCAGGAATAAACCGGACATCAAAAAGTATCTGCACAACAACATTACAGGAAACGAAATAGCTTTTGGCACAATAGGAGACGCCAGTACTTCTGAAGGAATGTTTTTTGAGACCATCAATGCAGCAGCGGTTATGCAGGTTCCACTTGCTGTTACAATATATGACGATGGCTATGGAATAAGTGTACCTAAAAACCTGCAAACTGCAAAAGGGAGCATCTCCGAAGCTCTTGCTGGTTTCCAAAAGAAGAAAAACACAAACGGCATTGAAATATATACGTGTAAAGGCTGGGATTACCCTTCTCTTGTCAAAACATTTTCAGAAGGATTGTCTAAATGCAGGGAAGAACAGGTGCCGGTTCTTTTTCATATTACCGAATTGACCCAGCCACTTGGACATTCCACATCCGGTTCTCATGAAAGATACAAAAACAAAAAAAGGCTGGATTGGGAAAAAGAGTTTGATAATCTTGAGATGTTTAAAAAATGGCTGCTTGAATCGGGCAAAGCAGATATAGAAACACTTACGCATATTGAAAACAAGGCAGCCAATCGAGCCAAAGAGGCTCGTAAGAATGCGTGGAAGCATTATACAGGAGGATTTAGAGCAGAAACAGATCAGCTCACCAAAATAATCAGGAATTTAAAATCGGATTCCGATGGCATGATTGATAAAACAGGTGAGCTGGAAGAAATAAAAAACCGGGTGTTTCCCACCCGAAGAAAATACCTGACATTCGCAAGGCGCATCATATACAATCTTCATCAGCAGCCGGAAGTTAAGCCAGACTTAAATGAACTGAAGTCGTGGATTCATGATTTCGAATTAAAAAGCAGAAAATTTTACAAAAGCAACCTTTATCTTGAAGGAAATTATTCAGCACTTCAGGTAGAACCTGTACCTGTTGAATATGATGAGAAGAATACGTCTGAAGCCAACGGATCAGAAATTCTGAGCCGGAATTTTGATGCCTTGTTCAAAAAATATCCCAATTTAGTAACTTTCGGTCAGGACACAGGTTACCTGGGAGATGTGAACCAGGGTATGAAAGGAATGCAGGAGAAGTATGGTTCTGACAGAGTTTCTGATGCAGGAATCAGGGAAACAACAATCATAGGTCAGGGTATAGGAATGGCCTTACGTGGGTTCAGACCAATAGCTGAAATCCAATATCTCGATTACCTGATATATGCTCTGTCAACTCTGAGCGATGATCTTGCAAGCATGCAGTACCGCACCAAAGGGAAACAGGCTGCCCCATTGATTGTCAGGACCCGTGGCCACCAACTCCAGGGAATCTGGCATGCCGGCTCTCCAATGCAGATGCTGCTTGGGTCATTGAGGGGAATGCATCTTTGTGTACCCAGGAATATGACACAAGCCGCAGGAATGTACAACACTCTGCTCGAATCACTGGAACCTGCACTGATCATAGAACCTCTGAAAGGTTATAATGTTAAAGAACGGCTTCCTGATAATCCGGGTGAATATAAAATACCGCTTGGGGTTCCTGAAATTGTAAAGGAAGGAACTGACATCACACTTGTAACTTATGCATGGAATGTACATCATGCCGTCAAAGCTGCCAGCTTATTACAGGATAAAAATATATCTGCGGAAGTTATTGATATAAGAACACTTCTACCCTTCGATGTAAACCACCTGATTCTTCAATCGATTAAAAAAACAAATAAAGTAATGTTCATTGATGAGGATGTTCCCGGTGGAGCGACAGCATTTATGATGCATAAAGTGATGGAAGAACAAATGGCATTTGATTACCTTGACACTGCCCCGCGAACACTGAGTGCCGGAGAACACCGGCCTGCATATGGCATAGATGGTGAATATTTTTCTAAACCGAACGTAGAACTTATTTTTGAACTTGCGTGGGAAATGATGCGTGATACAGATCAGAAAAATTTTACACAAATTTAATTCTTCCGGAATCAATTTCTTTCATATGATAGAATCAGTCCCATACAGGTTCTAAACCTTAAAAACTTAGAATCTTAAACTCAGTACGTTTGTTTACAAGATGCTCTTCTTCTGAGCAATCAGTAAAGTTGGTACAATGATTCAAAAGTTGTAACTCTCCGTAACCTTTAGAAATCAACTGTTCTTTTTTTACGCCCCGTTCAACCATGTATTCCGTTATGGAATCAGAACGCTTTTGGCTTAGCCACAGACTGTAATCATCGGCCAGCCTGCTATCGGTATGTGTACCGATTTCTACACGGATACCCGGATTATCTTTCATCAGTTTTACAAGAAGGTTCAGTTCATTCTCTGATTCAGGCATGATCCTCCACATATCCCGGTAATAATTTATATTGCTCAACCTGATTGTTTTATTCTGAGTTTTCCTGAACAACATAATGGTATCGACCTCCGCAGTTCCGGCTCCGGAAACATTAGAATCAAAATCAAGTATATAATCAAAATAACCATTCCTGGTTATTTTAAAATTACATGTACTACCCATGGTCATATCCATCCGTGCAAACCCTTCTGAATTTGTTTCCCACTTTTGATTATTACAAACTATCACAGCCTGAGAAACTGGCTCTGCACTTTCGGCATCCAGTGCCAATATCTGGTAGTTCATTTTCTGATTTAATCTGAATTCCGCTATTTCACCTTCAACAAACTTCCTGCGCTCAGGATTATATCCCTCCCTTTCAACTGCAAACTGATAACAATTATCTATTGCTGCTTCAAATGCAAAATTACCTCCAATGTCGGTCCGGGTTGTATTTAATCTTTTCCCATTGCAATCTTCCAAATGCACAACTGCATCCTTCAAAGGCAATCCATTATGACTGGCAAACACTTTTCCGGCATAGTTTTCATACAGAGGACTAAAATTTACAAGATAGATGTCATCGGAACCTAAACCCTCCCGGTTTGAGGCAAAATACCCAAACCTGCCAGACTTGTCAATGTTCAAACCAAAATCATCAGCAGGAGAATTGATTGTTTCTCCCAGATGAACAGGAGTTTTATTTCCTGTAATTCTGATAAAATATATATCCAGTTGACCTAAATTTCCTTCATGTCTGTCTGATGAAAAAAACAAAAGCCCCCCGGGGCCAAATACAGGAAACATTTCATTTCCATGCGTATTTATTCTGCTTCCAAGGTTGCGGGGTTTACTCCAGACACTATCTTCTCTTATTGAAATAAAAAGATCAGAATTACCATAGCCACCAGTCATGTCACTTGAAAAAACCAGCGTATCGCCAGTTGCACTAACAGCAGGGTGGGCATAATTAAACTTATCCTGATTATATGGAAACTCTTCTTTTATTGTCCAACGTCCGTTTAATTCGTGCATGATCACAAGCCTAAGCCTTACATACTCTTCTTTTATAAATCCTCTTAAAGTATCACCATTGATCACATTACTTAAAGTTACCCAAAGTTCTCCTGTAGCACTGCACCATGCAACCGGACCTTCATGGTAAAAATTTCCGAACCCCGGAACCCGCTGTCGGACTGTATCGATGTTACCATCGGCATTGATATTAGTCTTATAAACATCATAAAACAAGGTAATTGGTTGTCTGTATTTTCTTTTGGATGTTGCTTCATCTTCACGAGCAGAAAAATAGAGTTCTCCATTAATTATAGCAGGAGAGATTTCACTTCCTGCTGTATTAATTCCCTTTAATAATTCTGTTGTGAACTCAACCCTTTCAAAAAAACTTTCTGACTGGCCCCAGGAGATTGTGGCCAAAAAAATAAATAGTATGGTTATCGTCTTACTCATAGTGCAATTCATCTACTTCTTTTGTTTGTATCAGAACATCCGGGGGCTGCTCCACCTGCGTTTGATACCTATTTCATAAGATACCATTACTTCATGGGTGCCACTGTGAACTGTACGCAATTTGTTTGTAGCAAAATCTACTCCATATCCTATTCGCAACTGATTATCAAATATCCATTGAGCGACCATGCCAAATGAATCTCCCGTTCGCCAGTTTGCACCAAGCCATATTTTATCCCTCAGTAAAAAATTGGCCGATAGGTCAACAACAGGTTGTGCTCCCCATACAAATCTAGACAAAAAAGTAGGCTTTAGCTTTACATCTTCCGATAATTCGAAAACCATCCCTCCTGTAAGAAATAAATGACGAATTTCTGCCCATGTTGAATAGTTGTTAAAGTTTTGCCGGAAGTCGGTTTTCAACAACTTTGGAACAGATAATCCCAGGTAATATTCCCTGGATGATAAATAAGCACCGATACCGAAATTGGGCATCATCCTGATTTCGGCTTCACTCATAAAAGCAGGGTCTGTCGGATCACCCGGATAACCCGTGTATTCTGCAAAATTATTGGAATAACTTGTAACTCCCGCTTTGATTCCCAGGCGTAACGATGCTTCCCTGTTTATCTTCAAACGGTAAGAATAATCGGCATTCAACATCAATCGCTTTTCCAGTCCTGCCCTGTCTGAAAGAATATTGAAACCCAAAGCAACATTCTCAAATTTGGTGGGTGTCTGCAAGGAAAATGTGTATGTCCGGGGTGCACCTTCCATTCCAATCCACTGATGACGTCCCAGTACCATAAAACCAAGATTATCCCAGGTGCCTGTATATGCAGGATTATAGGTCTGTGTGTTAAAATAGTACTGCGTAAACAATGGTTCCTGCTGCGCTTTTGCATCGAAGCCGGCATGGAAAAAAAAGATCATAAACAAAAGACCTGTTAAGCTATGTAATCTGAATTTAATCATTTCAACCGTTTGCTTTTAATAAGTTTACCTGTTCAGGAAGATAAATCCGCTTAATGGTTTGCTGCCATCTCCCAAATCGAGCATATAATAATAAGTGCCTGCAGGAAGTTTTCCACTTCCAAATGTGGCTTTGCTTGAAGAATATCCATCCCACCATGCATCGGTGGCTCCATGTTGATCAACATTACCGAAACCCTCCATTTCAAAAACACGATTCCCCCACCTGTTAAAAATCTCTACACGGGCATCAGGATATTTTTCAATGCATTGAATCCGCCAAAAGTCCTGAATACCATCATCATTAGGTGAAAATCCATTGGGTATAACAAGTTCACAACCTTCAACCTGTATAACAACTGAACTGCTATCTTCGACTATACTGCCATCGGGAGCTTTACCTGATGCATATGCAATATTTTCAAATTCACCGTTTATTTCATCTTCAGTCTTTACTGTGTAACTTGTGGTATAGGTATAGGATTCACCCGGTAATATTTGTTCCTGTTCATGTTCAAAACCAGTCAGTGGATCGGATACAAGAACTTCATTTAATGTAACATTCCCGTCGTTCTCAACAATAATCCTGAAGTCAATCACTTCATTCTGTATCGCTTCTGTCACAATAAATACAGTTTCTTTTTCAACAGAAATGGATGCAAGAACATTAAGTGTGGTAACTGTCGGAACATCATTATCAACCGCTGTCCCTGAGATATCCTCCACCCTTTCACCTTCGCCTGTTAAACCAGTAACTGATGCCGAATTTGTAACCATACCTGAATTCAGATCATCTTCCGTAAGTTCATAAATGAATGTAGCGACTCCGGTATCCCCCGGAGCAAGTGTAGCCGGTAAAATTCCCAGCCCGGATATGCCTATCCTTTCATCACTGACTGTGATTTCCTCTATTTCAACATTCCCAATATTAATTACCTGAAACGTGTATATAACAGTTTCTTCTTCTGAGGAATACAATCCCGTTTTCACCAGGGCAAGGGCTGCTTCAGGAATGGTTTGTTCATAATATACATAAACTGAGGCTTCACTGCAGACCGTATTATCATCTGTATCGCACAAACTGTACTTAACCGGTGCAGGATTTCCTGTAAACCCGGCTAAAGGTGTAAAAGTCAATATACCCGACTCTGCATCATACATCCATGCCCCCTCCCCTTCGACAGATAACTGAACCTGAATTCCATCTGCTTCCTGATTAAGATCAACAACAACATTGCCGGGGGTTGCAGCACTGCCATCACTCATTTTATCGTTAGCCAGAATGCTGACATCAACAGGTTCACCCTGTGGATTACCGTTACTGGTATCATCAAATGCAGCCGGTGCTTCTGCATTATAATTGACAAGAACATTTGCTCCCGCACTTAATTCTGTCAAATTTTCAATTAGCGTATAAGCCAGGGGTGAAGGATTTGATGAAAATCCTTCCTCAGGTGTAAATGTCAGTATTCCATTTACTGCATTATAGCTCCATTTCCCCTCACCCTCTACTTCAAGCTCAGCCTGTATCCCTTGATTCTCATTATCAATATCTACTGTAACCAACGCGGGTAAGGCTTCCGCTCCGTTGCTCAGCCTGTCATTCGACAGTATAGGTATAGTTACAATATCTCCCTGGTTATTTCCATTGCTCACATCATCTGTGGCAACAGGTGCCAGCCTATTGTACTGTATTGTTACAGTAGCCTTACTCCCAAGTCCGGTATGCTCTTCAATCAACTGGTACTGAAGGAGGTCGGGATCTACAGTAAAACCGGATTCAGGGATAAATGTCAGCAATCCTGTGCCGCTGACATAAACCCACCTGCCTTGTCCCGGAACGATCATTTCATTTTGTATACCTGATACCGCATCATTCAGATCAACCTGAACCAGTCCAGGAACAACATCAGTTCCATCACTTAATTTGTCGTTCATAAGGATATTAATACTGACTGAATCACCCGGATTATTTTCGGTACTGACATCATCAGCAGCCACCGGGGGTTGCTCTTCATACCCGATGGTGATCGTTGCCTGATCATCCTCCCCCGTAAGAATTTCTGTCAAATTATAAATGAGGGGTGTTGGGTCTGTGGTAAATCCTGCCTGAGGTACAAAAGTTACTTCTCCGGTTAAAGAATTATAATTCCATGTGCCCTCACCTGTACTTACAAATTCTGCCTGTATACCCTCAGCCTGAGGATTAAGGTCAATTGTTACTGTTGCTGTAGTAGCTGGAGATCCATCACTCAACCGGTCATTCGACAAAATATTTAACGTGACCTGACTGCCAGGTTGATGTCCTGTACTGTTGTCATTGATTGCAAATGGCTCACCTTCATTATAATCTATTGCAACAAAAGCTTCATCACTCAATCCGGTAAGTTTTTCTGTAAGCTGGTATTCTATAGGATCAGGATCCGTAGTGAAACCCGGTACAGGTGTAAATGTCAGGGTGCCAGTTGCAGAGTTGTATTTCCATCTTCCTGTTCCTGCAACTACAAGTTCATCCTGAACACCTTGTGCCTGTAAATTTATATCCACTGTAACCAATATGGGAAGAGCCACTGACAAGTCATGCAGCAAGTCGTTGGCAAGTATTTCTACAACAACAATATCACCCGAATTATGATCTGCACTGGTATCATCGTTGGCCACAGGAGGACTTAAAGCAGTAACCTCAGCGATGGCACTGGCACTTACAGTACTGTTATCAGGAGCCAAACCAGCCACATTCACTGTATTTGTAATTTTCCCGGCAGTAATACCGGCAACAGTCACAAGGTAAGTTTCATTAAATGTACGGGAGGCACCTGGAGCAAGACTGGAAATAGTCTCGTTCATACCTGTCAGAGGATCTTCAATACTGACCCCTGTTAATGTTACATTCCCTGTGTTGCTGACTATGATTGTATAGGATATTTGGTCTCCTATTGCTGAATAACTTTCCGGTGATGCAACTTTGCTTATATTCAGAGCCGGATTCTGTGATGCTGTCACTGTTGCGGTGGCAGTTTCAGATATTGTATTGTTTGAAGCTGTGACTGTATTGGAAATGGTTCCTGCATCCAGGTCTTCTTGTTTTACAGAATAAGTTTCAGTAAAATTGCGGGAAGCACCGGGAGCAAGGCTGACGATGGTTTCATCCATTCCTGTCATCGGATCAGTTACCTGAATATTGGTTATGGTAGTATTTCCTGTATTTTCAACCTTTATTATGTAGGTTATTTCATCACCAACAGTTCCATAAGTTGATGGAGAAGCGCTTTTACTTACAGTCAGCTGCGGATTCTGAACAGCAGAAATTGTTACAGAAGCAGTTTCAGAAATGTTTCCAACCACGGCAGTAGCTGTATTGGTGATACTTCCCTCATTTATGTCAGCCTGGGTCACGGTATAAACCTGATTGAAATTGCGAATATTCCCCGGAGAAAGAGTACCGATGGTCTGATTCATTCCGGTAAGCGGATCCGTAACAACAATGTTCGACAAAGTAACATTGCCTGTATTTTCAACTGAAATTGAATAAGTTATGACATCACCTGTAGCAGAAAAAGTATCTGATGATGCCATTTTACTTATCGATAACGCCTGATTTAATTCTGCAGTAATTGTGGCTGACCCGGTGGCACTAACAGTCTGACCACCCGGGTCCTGGCCTGAAGCAGTAGCTGTATTTATGACACTGCCTCTATTTATATCAGCCTGTGTAACATTGTATGCTTCCGTAAAATTCGCATTACTGCCAGGTGCCAGGCTGGCAATTGTCTGGTTCATGCCCGTGAGCGGGTCACTGACTGTTATATTTGAAATGGTAACATTGCCAGTATTTTCAATCACTATTGCATAAGTGATTTCTTCTCCTGCCGATGAAAAAGTTTCTGGAGAGGCAGTTTTTGTAAGACTTAATCCTGGTGCCAGTGAAGCATTGACTGTAACTTCATCATCGGTTGCAACAGTATTATTTTCCGGATCCAAGCCTGAAGCTGTGGCTGTATTTACAATACTGCCTTCATTTAAATCAGCTTGTGTTACAGTATAAATTTCCGTGAAAGTCTGTTCTGCACCAGGGGCCAGGCTGGCAATTGTTCTGTTCATCCCGGTCAGGGGGTCACTGACTGTTATATTTGATATAGTTACGTTGCCTGTATTTTCAACAGCAATAGTATATGTTATTTCTTCTCCAACCGAGGAAAAAGTTGCAGCCGAAGCACTTTTTGTAAGGATTAATCCTGGTACAAGTGATGCATTGACTGTAACTTCATCATTATCTGAAACAGTAGTGGCTTCCGGATCCTGGCCCGATGCTGTAGCTGTATTTACAATACTGCCATTATTTAAATCAGCCTGGGTAACTGTATAAACTTCCGTATATGTCTGTTCTGCACCGGGTGCCAGGCTGGCAATTGTTCTGTTCATACCGGTCAGTGGATCACTGACCGTTATATTTGAAATAGTGACGTTGCCTGTATTCTCAACCACAATTGTATAGGATATTTCTTCTCCAACCGAGGAAAAACTTGTAGCCGAAGCACTTTTCGTAAGGTTTAAACCTGGTGTCTGTGATGCATTGACGGTGACTTGATCATTGCCTGTGACTGGATTATTTTCCGGATCATTTCCAGTTGCTGTGGCGGTATTTACAATGCTGCCCTGGTTTAAATCTGCCTGTGTAACTGTATAATTTTCTGTAAATTCCTGCTTTGCTCCGGGCGCCAGACTGGCAATTGTTCTGTCCATACCGGTCAGAGGGTCGGTGACTGATATACCCGTAATGATTACATTCCCTGTATTTTCAACCTCAATGGTATAGGAGATTTCTTCTCCAACCGATGAAAAAGTTGCTGTTGAAGCAGTTTTAGTCAGGCTTAACCCGGGTGTAAGTGAAGCATTGACTGTAACTTCAGCTCCATCTGTGACAGGGTTATTTTCCGGATCATTACCAGTTGCTGTAGCTGTATTTACAATACTTCCATGGTTTAAATCGGCCTGGGCAACAGTATAATTTTCTGTAAATTCCTGTTTTGCTCCGGGTGTAAGACTGGCAATTGTTCTGTTCATGCCGGTCATTGGGTCGGTAACCGTTATACCTGTTAAGGTTACATTACCTGTGTTTTCAACAGCAATAGTATATGATATTGTTTCCCCCAATGATGAAAATTCCTCAGTTGAAGCAGTCTTGGTGAGGGTTAATTGCGGGTTTAATGCAGCAGTGACAGTTGCTGTCCCCGTCTCGGTAATAATATTGTTTTCAGAATCCCTTCCAGACGCTGTTACAGTGTTCTGAATGGTTCCATTATTCAGATCTGACTGTTTAACCACATACTGTGCAGAATAATCTTCATCATCACCTGGTGGCAAACTGGCGATGTTCTCACTTAACCCGGTAAGAACATCTGAAACAGCAATATTAGTTATGGTTACATTTCCTGTATTCCCAATACGGATGTTGTAAGTTAGTGTTTCTCCAACCGATGAAAATGAAGCCGCCGAGGGGGTGTTTGTTACACTGAGTTCTGGTGCCAAAACAGCATTAATTGTGGCTGTGGCATCATCCGTAACAGGATTGTTTTCTGTATCTGTACCTGTTACTGTTACTGTATTAACAATACTTCCACTATTTATATCCGCTTGCGTAACCATATACGGTGCAATGAACTCATCTTCCTCTCCCGGAGGCAGACTTGCAATATTTTGATTCAGTGCTACAAGGGGATCAGCCACTGTTATGTTTGTAATTGTAACATTCCCTGTATTTGCTACTGAAATGGTATAAGTGATTGTTTCTCCCACAGTTGAAAATGTAGCAGCCGAGGCACTTTTAGTGACGGTCAACTGTGGATCAGCTATAGCCGTTACAGTTTCTGAATCCTCTGCATCCACCTGGTTATTTTCTGCATCAGCCCCTGAGGCCCTTGCAATATTAATAATACTTCCGTTGTTCAAATCCTCCTGTGTAACAGGATAGGTACCATTAAAATCTTCCATAGCTTCAGGTTCCAGAGTGGGTATAATTTCATTTAACCCTATAAGCGGATCCGTAACAGAAATATTCGTCAAAGCAACATCGCCTGTATTCCTTACAGTGATGTTGAAGGAAATAACATCTCCCGGAGTAGAATAAGTAACAGGTGATGCAGTTTTTATCAACTCCAGCTGAGGAACCATCTGAGGGGGTGAAACAGCAGTTACAGATTGAGTATCATCTGCCGATACTTCTTCATTTTCATGATCTAACCCAATCGCGGTTACAGTGTTTGTAATCCCTCCAGCTTCCAGATCATCCTGTGTAGTAAAGTAACTCCTGGAATAATTCCTCCCCGTTCTTGGGGAAAGGGTGGCAATGGTTTCTTCCAAACCTGTCAGAACATCGGCAACTGATATTTTTGTAATATCTACATTTCCGGTGTTCCGTACCTCAATATTAAAAAAAATCTCTTCACCTGCCGATGAAAATGAAGATGCAGAAGCGTACAGAGCTACGTTCAGTCGTGGATTTTTTATTACCAATATGGGTTCGGTAATTTTCTCTGATCCAGGTTTATAAATATCAGCGGAATAATTTTGTCCTGTTATCAACTCTTCCCTTTCCGGCGAAGTCGAAGCTTTCGAATCGAGTGCTACACAAAGCATCATCAGCACCAGGATCGACCTGATCATAAAAATAAAAATTCTGTTCAGTATAAGACCTGTATATGCAACTTCTTCATATTTTAAATCAGTTGTTAATGAAGTTGGTCCTGGTAAATATATTTTCATTTGCGAATAAACCTTTTGATTTAAGTCAGAATAATATGTTTCTTACACAAAACCAGTGTACACCCCTGTTTGTTCTTAAACAGCTGACATTTACCTGAAAATTGTTTTAAAACTCCTATCTTCCAGATGAATATTATTGTGAGCAACCGGTCTCACATGAAGACATCCTGAACAAGGAAAAAACAAACACAGGCCTGGTATTTTGAATAGTTTATTGATATCAATACAGCAAAAACAACCAAATGGGATATGAGTTCAACCTGGTTGGTTCTCCTCCTACTAAAATACAAAGTTTTTTACCAATATCATTCGAATCCATTAACTTTACGGAGCTTTAATTAATTTCAATAAACCGGAGCTGTTTTAATTGTAATCTTCTTATGAAATCAACCGACAACTTCAATACCGACTGGCGCAAGGTGGCTTCTACAATTTATAGAAAACCCATAGATTCAAAAATTTATGGGTCTGTTGAAATTGATGTTACGGAACTCGAAAAGTTTATTTCGAAAAAAAGAAGTGAAGGTGTAAAAACCACGATAACTCATCTGATAACACTTATTGTGGCAAGGGCAATACGGGATGAAGTCCCTGAATTTAACACATACATCCGGAGGGGGGTAGTTGTCAGGCGCAAAAGTATTGATGCAATGGTAAGTGTTTTGTTAGGAAGCGGAGAAATGGGATCAGTCAAAATCACAGATGCAGATCGTCTAACCATTGCCGAGCTATCGGAAACAATATCTGAGAAGATAAAAAGTTCCCGCTCAGGAAATGAAAACAGCACCATGCAGTCGAAACATATGCTGTCTTCTTTTCCCTGGCCTTTCCGGTCCTGGCTTTTCAACCTGTATAAAATTGTTACCATCAACTGGGGACTATCCTTCCCCCTGTTTAACCTTTCTTCAAACAGCTTTGGTTCTTATGTTATATCCAATATCGGAACGCTTGGTCTTGATGAAGGTTTCGGGGCACTTCTGCCTTCAGGTAATGTATCCATTGTACTTATCATTGGAAAAGTTTCAAAAAAACCACGTGTTGTGAATGATGAAATAGTTGTCAGAAATGTGTTTACACTTTCAGCAACTCTCGACCACAGGGTTGTGGATGGCTCGCATGGAGGTAAACTTTTCCGGCACATAAAATACATGGTCAAAAATCCCCATCTGCTGGATATAAAACCATCCTGAGATTCTCTCCAATAAAACTGATAATCCCTTTGAAAATGTTCTGAAACATTTTTATCCGGAATTTTCCGTGTACGAACACGATAAAATAAAATTTTTCTTTAGTTTTGTAATCCAGCAGATTAACAATTTGAATTATCCTCTTTAAAATTAACTTGTTATCGAAACAAATAAACAAATACGGATCAAAGATATTGCGGAAAAAGCTAAAGTTTCCATTGGCACTGTCGACAGGGTTCTTCATAATCGCGGAGAAGTGGCGGAGGAAACCAAATCTAAGATCCTGCAAATCGTTAAGGAACTTGATTATCAGCCTAACATCCTGGCCAGCACACTTGCGTCAAAAAAAAATGCAACTTTTGCCACCCTCTTTCCTGAACCACCCTCTCCCGACGGATACTGGAATAAACCGGTTCTGGGTGTAAAAAAAAGAATCGCCGAGCTTAAACAATATGGTGTCCGGGTAGAAGCTTTTACATTCAGCCAGTCTGATCCTAAAAGTTTTGCCGAAAACTCATTTAAGGTTCTTGAACTAAAACCCGATGGAGTGGTGATGGCTCCCTTTTATAAAAAAGAGGCAGGTGATTTTATCAAACGCCTGAAAGAACTGCACATCCCTTTTGTATTTATTGATTCCGAGATAAAAAACGCGGGGCACTTAGGATATATTGGACAAAACTCCTACCAGAGTGGACTGGTTTCAGGCAAACTGCTCGATCTGATCCTTCCCGGTGGAAATATCCTGATTATACATTTTGCCAAAGAGATGGATAACCAAAATCACCTGGTACAGCGGGAAAAGGGTTTTTACGACTGGTACCTTAAGAACAACAGAACAATACATCAGCTTTTTACAATGGAAATTCCCGATACCAGCAGCGAATTGTGGATGGAAAACTTAAGGAGCTACATTGAGCGAAAGAACATAAAAGGTTTATTTGTAACAAACTCCAAAGTATATTATGTAGGAAGGATGATTGAGAAATTCAGCCTTACAGATCTTAAAATAATAGGCCATGACCTTCTGAAGGAAAATGTAGCCTATCTTAAAAAAGATATTGTACAGTTTCTGATCTGCCAGCGTCCGGAGGAACAGGGATACAATGCGATTAATAAGCTGTTCAGGCATGTGGTGCAGAAAAGAGACACAGCAAGGGAGAACTATACGTCAATAGATATCGTAACAAAAGAAAATGTTGATTATTATAAAGAATTTAAAAAAGATATGTAATGAAGCCAGTATCGTTTAGTGATTTAAAGGACAAGGTATGCGTAATTACAGGAGGCGCAGGTGTTTTGGGATCTGCAATGGTGAAGGCCATGGCATCGGTAGGAATGAAAGTTGCAATTGCCGATTTGAATAAAGAAGTTGCAGATAAAGTTGCGGCAGAAATTTCACAGGAAACAGGTTCCGTGGTGATTGGTGTTGCAGCCAATGTACTCGACAGGGAATCACTTGAACAGGCAAAACAGGAGATAAACCGTCAGCTGGGTGAAATTGATATCCTTGTAAACGGTGCAGGTGGTAACAGTCCACTGGCTACAACCAAGGTTGAACAAATGAAGGAATCTGATGATTTATCTGATACTTTTTATGGATTGAAAATGGAAGGATTTGATATGGTCTTTGCCCTGAATTTCAAGGGGACCATTTTGCCCACAATGGTCTTCACCCAGGATATGCTGAAACATAAAAAAGGTGTAGTTCTCAACATCTCTTCCATGAATTCATATAAACCCCTGACCAAAATCCCTGCATATTCAGCAGCTAAGGCATCGGTCAACAATTTTACGCAGTGGCTGGCAGTACATCTTGCAAAAATGGGAATCAGGGTAAATGCCATTGCTCCGGGCTTCTTTGTGACCCAACAGAACCGTTTTCTTGTTATGGATGAAAAAACCGGAAACTGGTCGCCGCGCGGACAAAAAATAGTAGACAACACTCCTATGGGCAAATTCGGAGAACCCGAAGATTTACAGGGTGCCACACTTTTCCTGCTTTCTGACATATCTGATTTTATAACAGGTATTGTCATCCCTGTCGATGGAGGATATAGCGCCTTTGGTGGTGTTTAACAACTTACCTGCCGGATGTCATTTCTGAATAACAGGGAGCCATCATTACGGTGAAATATACCATGAGCTGAAGTGTAAGTAAGAAAAATAAAAAATACTATACGATGAAACGAAGAGAATTTTTATCCACAACCGCAGGCGTAGCTGCCGGCACAACCCTGCTTTCAAATCCGTTGTCCGCTGCTGTTCATGCAAAAAGCAAGAAAAAGCTGGCCATGGTAGGAACCGGAGTCAGGGGAATAGGCTTCTGGGGGAAAAGGGTGGTTGATAATTACAGCGACATAGTTGAATTCGTAGGTCTTTCAGATATCAACCCCGGCCGGCTTGAACTCGCAAAAAGACATATGGGTGTCTCCTGCCCGGTTTATACCGATTTCGACCAAATGATGAAGGAAACAAAACCTGAGCTTGTCATTGTTACCACCATGGATTCAACCCATCACGAATATATTATAAAGGCTATGGAATATGGGGCAGATGTTCTGTCGGAAAAGCCTATGACAACTGATGAAGTTAAAAGCCAGGCCATTCTGGATGCTGAAAAACGTACTGGAAAAAAATGCACAATCGGCTTCAACTACCGGTATGGTACATTGTTCACAGCCATTAAGGAACAACTTGTTAAAAAGCCTGCTGGTGAAATCACTTCTGTCGACTTTCACTGGTACCTGAATGTTTTTCACGGCGCCGATTATTTCAGGCGATGGCATGGTGAACGTGACAAGGGAGGAACACTATGGGTGCATAAAGCCACTCATCATTTCGATCTTCTGAACTGGTTTATCGATTCCGACCCTGTTGAAGTGGTTGCATATGGTGACCTGGAACATTACGGAAAAAACAATCCGTTCAGGGGGGCAAATTGCCGCAACTGTGCCTATACCGACAAATGCAGGTTTTACTGGGACATTACTAAAGACAAGCACGCCATGGACCTGTATGTAAGCAATGAAAAATATGACGGGTATATCCGCGACAACTGTTTATGGCGGGAGGAAATCGACATCTATGATAAAATGTCGGCACAGATTAAATATGCCAACAATGTAGTTGTAAATTATTCTCTGACCACATATTCACCCTATGAAGGATGGAGGATTGCATTCAATGGCACAGACGGCCGGCTTGAATCGTGGGAAGACATTCCCTGGCGCCGCCAGGAAAAAATAAACCAGGCTCAGCTTCATGCTGCCGAAATGAACCAGGGTGGCAGCAACGATGTGCGTTATGATGAAATATTCCTGATGAAAAACTTCGACCCTAATTACGAAATCATAAAGGTTGAAGCCGCACGTGGCGGACACGGAGGTGGCGACTCACGCCTCCAGGACAAAATCTTCCGGGATCCCGCAATGGCTGATCCGTTAAAACATGCTGCAGGCACCCGCGATGGGGCTATGTCGTGCCTGATTGGTGTAGCCGCAAGAAAATCTATTGAAGAACAACGACCAGTTCAAATAGAAGAATTGACTGATATTATACCGCACCCAACAAGAGGAGTTTAGTTCACAATCAAAAAAAGTATTTATAACCCGATAAAATATGTCATTAAAACTCAGAGAAAACAGTAAATACGCCATGCTGGTGCCTACCAGTATGGGAGTGAGAATCACACCTGTCAACGGTCAGCCGGTACACAGCAGCGATACCTATACCATGTATGCAACCAGCGCCGAAACAAATGTAGCAAGCATTGCATCCTTTCTTGGTCTGCCAGTAAAGGTTTTAACAACCTTCGTGAAGGGAAGTCCCATCGCCCAATTCATCAAGAGCAACCTGAGATCAAGGAATATGGAATATGAAGGTCCTGAAGTGGATCAGGGCGATCCCTGGGGCTACAGGCACCAGTTTAATATTGCCGACAGCGGCTATGGTTCACGTGGACCAAGGGTTCATAACGACCGTGCCGGAGAAGTTGGCAGAACACTTAATGTGAAAGATTTTGACCTGGAAAGAATTTTCGGAACAGAAGGAGTGCAGATCGTACATCTTTCAGGACTGATTGCTGCCCTTTCTCCCGAAACAAGCCGCTTTTGCCTTGAAATTGCACGGGCAGCAAAAAAACATGGCACCCGCATTTCTTTCGACCTGAACTACAGGGCTTCATTCTGGAAAGGCAGGGAACAGGAACTGCGGGATAATTTTACAGAAATAGCATCTGCATCTGATATCCTCATCGGAAATGAGGAAGACTTCCAGCTGTGCTTCGGTATCGAAGGGCCACCTGCCGGCGGTGAAGGCATTAAGGCTAAAACAGATGGGTTTAAGGGCCTTATAAACAGGGTAAAGGAACGGTTCCCTGATGCTTCGGTATTTGCTACTACCCTCAGGGAAGTTATAAGTGTAAATGAACACCTTTGGGGTGCCATTATGCTGGAAGGTGAAAACTGGCATGTAATAGAACCTCGTACCATTCATGTACTCGACCGTATCGGAGGCGGCGACGGTTTTGTAGGCGGTATGCTTTACGGAATATTGAAAAACTGGGCCCCTGAAAAATGGCCTCAGTTTGGATGGGCTACCGGAGCCATGGCAGCCACTTTTCTGACCGACTATGCACAGCCTGCCGATGAGGAAATGGTATGGAGCATCTGGAAAGGTAATGCCAGGGTTAAAAGATAATTTAAAAGATAGAAATGATTTATTACGAAAACGGATCTGTAAATAATAACCTCACTGCAGATGACCTGAAACTGGGTTTGTTTCAGGCACTGCAGAAAATGGGGGCAAAGAAAAAGATTCTTGCCATACCACCTGATTATACACGGCTTCCATCTCGTGCTGGTGAACTCACCGAATTTGCATGGGAGTATTATCAAGACAAACTGACCGATATATTACCGGCACTGGGTACCCATACACCCATGTCGGATATCCAGATCAGCCATATGTATGGCACTACGCCCAGGCACCTTTTCCGTGATCACGACTGGCGCAATGATGTGGTTACACTTGGGACTGTACCGGCAGAATATGTACATGAAGTATCAGAAGGGGCTGTCAATTATACATGGCCGGCACAGGTGAACAAACTGCTGACAGAAGGAGGTTTCGATCTGATATTATCTTTAGGCCAGGTAGTACCCCATGAAGTTGTAGGAATGGCCAACTACAACAAGAACATATTTGTTGGTACCGGCGGTGCTGAGGGAATTAATAAAAGCCATTTTATCGGGGCAGCCTATGGTATGGAAAAAATGATGGGTCGTGCCGATACACCTGTAAGGAAAATTTTTAATTATGCCTCAGAGCATTTTTCATCCCATCTGCCAATTGTTTATGTCCAGACTGTAGTCGGGCTGAATGAATATGGCAGGTTGCAAACCTACGGCTTATATGTGGGCGACGACTTCAGTGTGTTCGATATGGCTGCAAAACTGTCGCTGCAGGTAAACTTTCAAATGGTGGATAAACCATTGAAAAAGGTAGTGGTCTGGCTCGATCCAACTGAATTTAAAAGTACCTGGCTGGGCAACAAAAGCATCTATCGCACCCGGATGGCGCTTGCCGATGAGGGGGAACTGATAGTGCTGGCACCTGCACTCGTTGAATTCGGGGAAGATAAGCAAATTGATAAGCTCATCAGAAAATACGGTTATTTCGGCACGCCTCACACCCTGAAACTTGTGGAGAAACATAAAGACCTCCGTGATAATCTTGGGGCCGCAGCCCATCTTATACATGGCTCTTCAGAAGGCAGGTTCAGCATCACCTACTGCCCGGGAAGCAGAATAGACAATCTGACTAAAAAAGATATTGAAAACGTAGGATTTAAATATGCGCCAATCGAAGAAATGACTGAACGGTACAATCCGGCAATCCTGAAGGATGGTTTTAATGTCATGCCCGACGGGGAAGAAATCTTTTATATTTCAAATCCTGCCATAGGACTTTGGGCATATAAAGACAGGTTTAATTATTAGTGCCTGTTCACTCTGGAAGTAATTGTACAAATACAAGTGGAATATTGAATCAGTAAAAAATGTTATAACCTGTATGAAAAAATTCGAAACGGTAAGGTGGGGAATTATAGGCGTTGGAAATGTCACCGAAAAGAAAAGCGGACCTGCTTTTTATAAAACAGAACATTCAAAACTGGTAGCGGTGATGAGGCGGGATGGTGAAAAAGCTGCGGATTATGCAAATCGACACAATGTACCTAAATGGTATACCGATGCATCAAAACTGATCCATGACCCGGAAGTCGATGCTGTTTACATTGCCACCCCACCCGACTCCCATGCACGTTATGCCATTGAAGTTATGCGCGCAGGAAAGCCTGTTTATGTTGAAAAACCCATGGCCCGAAATTACAGGGAATGCCTTCAGATGCTGGAAGTATCGAAGGAAACAGGTATGCCATTATGGGTGGCTTATTACAGAAGGTCGCTGCCCGCATTTCTGAAAGTAAAAGAGCTCATCGATACCGGTGCAATAGGAAAACCCCTGGTAGTAAACATCTGCCTGAACAAGTCACGGAGAGAAAGAGACCAGAACCCTGAAGATCAGTACTGGCATGTATTTCCGGAAATCAGCGGAGGAGGCTACTTTTTTGACCTTGCTTCCCACCAGTTCGATTACCTCGACTTCCTGTTCGGCCCCATCGCTGAGGCCTCCGGAATTGCTTCAAATATGGCAGGTTTTTATCCTGCTGAAGATACAGTGACCGGTACATGGAAACATGAGTCGGGTATTACCGGCTCAGGAAGCTGGTGCTTTGTTGGTGACAAGTCGGCTGACTGTGATAAAATTACCATCACAGGTGAAAAGGGAGAAATTATGATACCCTCTTTTACCCACGGACAAATTGAGGTCAAAACCAGCAACGGTGTCATAAAATCAGGGTTCAACAACCCTGAAAACATTTCCGCATACCTTGTAAAACAGGTTGTTGATGAATTAAGGGGAGAAGGAAAATGCGTGAGTACCGGAACTTCTGCTGCCCGGACAAATTGGGTGCTGGATGAAATGGTTAAAAATTATTACCCGCAAAAATCACTTCATTAACCAATTATTTGGAGTGTTGTGAAAATAATTAAACAAGTAATATTAGTGGTTCTCTGATGAAAATAGTCATCGACGATAAGATACCTTACATACGCGGAGCATTTGAGCCAGTGGCGGAGGTGGTATACCTGCCGGGAAGTAAAACAACAGCAGGGGATGTAAAAGATGCGGATGCACTGGTAACCCGCACCCGTACCATCTGCAACCGTTCGCTGCTGGAAGGTTCAAATATAAAATTTATAGCCACTGCCACCATTGGGTATGATCATATTGATACGGAATACTGCAGCGAAGCCGGGATTGAATGGACGAATGCCAAAGGGTGTAATGCCGAAAGTGTAAAACAATACATTGCGTCAGCACTGTTCTCCTGGTCATTAAGGAAAAGAGTGGATCCCACAGGCAAAACCATTGGTATTGTAGGAGTCGGAGAAGTGGGATCACGGGTCGAAAAATTCTGCAAAGCCATTGGCATGAAAGTGTTGCTGAACGACCCTCCCAGGGAAAGGACTGAAGGACCTGAGAAATTTTGCTCAATTGAAAAAATCCAAAAAGAAGCAGATTTCATTACCCTACATGTACCGCTCTACAAGTCAGGTGCAGATACAACTTTCCATATGGTTAATGAGGATTTTCTGAATAACCTGGGAAAAAAGCCTCTGATCATGAATTCATGCAGGGGTGAAGTAACAGAAACCAGTGCCATAAAAAAGGCTCTGAAATCAGGAAGAATATCAGGATTTATAGGCGACTGCTGGGAAAATGAACCTGATATTGACCTGGAGCTTCTTAACCTTTCCGATTACGGAACTCCTCATATAGCAGGATATTCAAAAGACGGGAAGGCAAACGGAACAACAATGAGCGTCAGGGCGATCAGCCGTTTTTTCAACCTTGGCATCAATAACTGGAAACCGTCAAATGTAGAACTGCCTGTAAATACTATCATCGAAATAGATGGCAATGAACGAAGGGATTACTCCATACTGGCTGAAGCCATTCTGGCAACGTATGATATTGAAAACGATGATGAAGCGCTGAGGCAATCCCCTCATTTATTTGAACAGCTGAGAGGGGATTATCCTGTCAGAAGGGAGTTTCATGTATACACTGTCATCGCAAAAAATATCAGGCGGGAAACAAAAGGTATTTTGGACAGACTTGGCTTTAATGTAGAAATTATATAAACATGCAACTGTATTCAAAAAGAATATATTTTGTCCGGTAACAGTGCGAAAAGAATGAATTTTGAGATCACTCACTTCGATCAAGATGACAATGAGTTAGTTATGTATTTGGGAGGAGCCATAACAATAGCTATGAAAACTACGACATTTCGACCGTGGGGAGAAATCTCAAACATTAACCGAACACTAATGAAAAAGAATAAAATAATTACATCATAATTTATTAAATCAACATGAAAAAATTAGCTGACATTGGATTGATCGGATTGGCGGTTATGGGTGAAAACCTGGTACTGAACATGGAAAGCAAAGGTTATACTGTTGCCGTGTTTAACCGGACTGTGGAAAAGGTGGATGCATTTATGGAAGGCCGTGGTGCAGGAAAAAATTTCATAGGTGCCCGCTCCATAGAAGAACTGGTGGCTTCCCTTGAAAAACCACGAAAGGTGATGCTCCTTGTTAAAGCAGGTAAACCAGTTGACGATTTTATAGAACTGGTAATCCCTCACCTCGAGCCGGGAGATATCATCATCGATGGCGGAAACTCCCATTTCCCCGATACCATCCGCCGCACCAAATATGTTGAGAGCAAAGGATTCCTTTACATTGGAACAGGTGTTTCGGGTGGTGAGGAAGGTGCATTGAAAGGTCCGTCCATCATGCCCGGGGGTTCACCACTGGCATGGCCACATGTAAAAGACATTTTCCAATCGATAGCGGCAAAGGTAGAAAACGGAGAAGCCTGCTGCGACTGGGTAGGAGAAGGCGGTGCAGGCCATTTTGTAAAAATGGTGCACAATGGTATTGAATATGGCGACATGCAGATCATCACTGAAGCATACCAGATGATGAAAGACCTCCTGGGAATGAGCAATTCAGAAATGCATGAAGTGTTTAAGAAATGGAACCAGGAAGAACTCGACAGCTACCTGATTGAAATCACCCGCGATATACTGGGCTATAAAGATGAGAATGGTGAAGAAACTGTAGATTTCATACTGGATACAGCCGGACAAAAAGGTACCGGAAAATGGACCGGAATAACTGCCCTCGACCTGGGTATACCATTGACCCTCATTGGTGAATCTGTATTCGCCCGTTGCCTGTCATCACAAAAAGACTTACGTGTACAGGCTTCAAGAGTCATTAAAGGTCCGAAACCAGTATTTGCAGGAAACCGTGAACAGCTGCTTGATGACCTGAAAATGGCGCTCTACGGATCAAAAATCATATCCTATGCACAGGGTTACAACCTGATGATGGAAGCTGCAAAAGAATATGGCTGGAACCTGAATTACGGTGGCATTGCCCTGATGTGGCGCGGAGGTTGCATCATTCGTTCTGTTTTCCTTGCAGATATAAAAGCCGCATTTGAAAACAATCCAGAACTGCCCAACCTGCTGCTCGACCCCTTCTTCAAGGAAAAGGTTGAAGCAGCACAGGAAGGATGGCGCAGAGTGTGTGCTACTGCCCTTACAAATGGTATTCCGGTTCCTGCCCTTACATCTGCCCTTTGCTATTTCGATGGCTTCCGCACCGAAAAGCTTCCGGCAAACCTGTTGCAGGCACAGCGCGATTATTTTGGAGCACATACCTACGAACGTACCGACAAACCCCGCGGTGAATTTTATCATACCAACTGGACAGGGCGAGGTGGCAATACCGCCTCATCAACTTATAACGTTTAACCAACTGCTTCTCTTTTCATAAAACGGGTGGGGCTATTGCCCTACCCGTTTTCTTGACTTTGGCCTTTTACTAGATAAAATCACGACAATTCTTTGGATGTTGTGATTTTTTTATATATTTTTATCTAGTCATATTACTAGATAATATATCAACCTAATAGTAAAAGTTATGGGATACCCAACAAAAATTCAGTTGATTAAAAGGGCCAAAAGTGAGCAGTGGTATATAAACTTTCCTTCTGCCGTGGCCCAGGCTATGGAATTTGAACGTGGTGAAGTTGCAGAATGGTTAATCGATGACCATCAGCGTTTGGTATTGCATCGAAGTGACCAGGCGGTTTCTTCCTTGAAAAAAAAACTGCACAAGAAACCCAAAACCTGATAGCTGAGTTTGATTCCTTATTGCATAAAGCTGACACAGCTTTTGGTCAAAAAAGGATTGGCTGCCAATTGCGTAATCTTGCCTTTGGAGCATTGACTTGCCTTGGCAGGCAAACTGTTTCTGGTATTTTAACTGCAAGTGGACAGCAATTTATGGATTGGTCTGCCGCATACAGAGCTTTCAGCCAAAACAGGATTGATATGGAACAATTATTTAAAGTTTCACAAAATGAAGTAGTGCATGAGATTGCTGAAGGGCAAATGCTGGTAGCTCATATGGATGATACCATTGTGAAGAAAACAGGAAAGAAAATACC
>JAEYNZ010000048.1 GCA_023412195.1 Bacteroidota bacterium | reverse complement strand
CAAAAACAGCATATGGATTAAACCGTATAAAAGCCAGACTGATGAACACCAGTGAATCATGGATTGCCAGCATCATTTTGGTGCTTAACCTGGTCAAACTGGCCGGGGTGGCACTCCCGTGCCTTTTGTTAATGTGGGCAGGAAGTTTTTCAGCAAGAATGAATGAGATCTTCTTAACGAAGTTTGCGACGATTAAAGATATCTACTACACTATGGAATGCCAAATAATAAAAGCTAATAGAGTTAATAATAAAATCATGGCCTGAGTTTTTCAGCAGGCCCTATTTAAATAGGGGTAATTTATGAATGATACTTTAACGTTATTGATCAATAAATGCAATTGATCGTAATCCTCAAAAATTGGTTTCAGATCAAAAGGAAGTGACCTGAGTTTTGCTTTAATTCTTGATTTGTTGAGGTCAAGAGGTGAAAACAAATCGAAGTCAATAGATCGACGATGTCCGATATGTAACGCAACTGCAGTACCCCCTGCGAGGTAGAAAGTGCGTTTAAAATCTTTCAGGTAAGGAACTAATTCAGATTGCTGCGGGTTTATTATTTGCCTTTGCATAACGTTTAAAAACAAGGGTAAAATAATTTGCAGTGACTTCGTGATAGTTTCCTTTTCTACGTTTACTGCGCTTTAAGGTGTCGAAAAATATTTCAGCTACTGTATCAATGCCCATTAAATTAAACAATTGAACCACCGCATCTTTGTCGCCGTAATTTAAAATGGTTTCCACCAGAAACTCATTACTTATTTCCTCTTTTTTATCCTCGGGGGTATACCAAAAAAGATTGCTGTGTTCATGTATAAATTGTTTAATTTCCTGACTGTACATATGATACTTTTAAAATAATCCTGAATACTTATAATCACAAATATACGAAATAAAGCCCTTCCCGGCGCTATTCCTGAGTCGGATTGCTTTAGTTGGTTTATTTATACTTCATCATCATAATCACAGGATTTGATTCTTCATTCAATCCGGCTGCAATTTCCTTCAGTTTACCCTTCAATTCGTCCTTTTTATAGGCTTCCACAAGCCGGTAGGCATCTATGGTTTGAAATGCCGCAATTTCTTTATTGACCGGGTACGAATTCATATCCACTTTCCTTTTACTTACATAATCACTGTTCAAAACAGCAGTTTTGAATACAGCGTTCTCCTGCCTGTCGTACATTAATTCAGTAATTGGAAATCCCAGCCCTGTTGCAAAGTCAAATACCTTTTTCAAAATTGTGAAGAAGTAATAACGCTCCGTTACAGTACCCATTGTAAGAAGTATTTCAGGATTTGCTGTGGGAGATTTTACCAAAAATGGATCTAATTTATTTTCTTTGGGATTATAGCTGTAAACGGTATCAGAGGATGTTTCAACAAGCAGCCAGGAGTCGTAATAAGGAACGACTGGTGGAACGGAAGTTACAACTGTTGCTTCTCCATCTTTTACAAGCGGTGCCTTAATAATTTCAAAAGGGATAAAAATATTCCGGGTAATACGCCCATTTTGTTTCGATACAATTAAATGGAAGGATTCGCTCCCTCTGTGCTCACCATCTTTGTATGTTTCCAACTCATTGTAGCAAATCAGATTATCTTTGTCATAATTGCATACATGCGTATACCTGGCACCTTCTGTATGGTTAAAACTTCGTTTGAAGTTACCGGATAAGTCATACACCAAGATCTTTTTCGTTGTCATGGAATTGACAAACAGTTCATCGTTCTCCTCATCCATGACAATATGGGTGATATGAGTATATTCTTCGGGACCCTTGCCCAAACGGTTTATCTTTCTTAATCCTTTACCGGTTTTTCTGTCAAAGATAAAAATATCACCATCGTGGCTCCAGTTTTTTACGATGATGTATTTGCTGCCTATTGCCATTACAACACCCTGGGTAATAAACACATCATTTGTTTCCAACGGGATGTATTCTACATCCAGGAAGTCCTGAAGGATCAACTCCTTCTCGGGATAACCTGCCGTTACATCAACTTTGATAAGAGCATCGTGTGTGTCAGATTGCCTGCATCCTGTTATTCCTGCAGTAATAAACAGGAGGATTGCCAAAGTTTTTCTCATGGAAAGTTTAGATTTCATTTGCTTATAGTTGATTCTTCAGTTTCACCATTACCAAAAAATGGTTATCGTCTTCCTTTAATTTTTTCTTTATCTGGTTCAGCTTTTCTTTTTCTGCAGGAAGTTTAACCTCCCGGTTTTTGAATTCATCTGAATTGAGGTAATGCTTCATGTCGATTGCCGAAATGAGCATTAAAGCTGTATTTTCGTATGTTATTATTGGCCTGAAATGGGGACCGCCGGTAATGTCATCAATAAACCCTCCTTGTTTCGTTTCTTTAACAGCAATTCCTTCTTTTGTTTCTTTGTTAAACAAACACCATTCCCCTGTCCTCTCTTTCCGATTCCGGTTTATTCTGATCGAAATGATATCCGTAGGGAATGAAGATGAAATCCGGTGTTTCATGAACGCCGGTCCAGCAAAGGTCAGCGGGTAAAGGCCGGTCCCACTTGGTTGCATCATTCATAACGGAACTCCTTCTTTGAGAACCTGTTTAATGATATGACCAGTAATCTCCTTTTTCAGGTTTATCTCTTCTTCACTTTGGATTAAAATGTCAGCCGGAACTTTGAATTTTGCCAATTCTTTTCTGATGATTGATTTAAGATTTCTTTTTGTTTGTATATCCATTCCGTTTTTAGTAATAACAAGAAAATCAAAATCACTATCATAGTTATTGTCACTTCGTGCCTGGGAACCGAAAAGCAGTACTCTGCTGTCAGGAATGCACTTAATTACTGTCTCTTTGATAATAGAAAATGTATTTATATTATTATTATTAACCATTTTTCAAAACTGTTGCCAAATCAAAAATACTCAAAATTTTTTAATACTCTGGCTTTTTGTAAGTCGGTTCAATACCTTTCAGGCAAAATGCCGGAATCGCAATAAAAAAGCGCGACTGCTGTTCCTCCATATTTGATGCAATTTTGTTAAGTTGTCCATCCAACATAGTTTCAATTTAAAATAATACACTATATCAACATTCTTCACAGCTTCGCCCTCTCAGTTACAGTGTACTTTACCCAATAAACCTGTTTTAGCTCCATGACAGCGGCCCTGCAATTTTTATTTTTGCACTGAATTATTATAATTTAACCTTCAGGGAGATGTTCAGCCGGTTTTCTATCAAAGGTTCTTTGCTCATCAGTTTCTTGTTTATCGTATTAAACATATGAAAAATTTTCTGCTAAAAAAGAAGAAGTGTTGCAAAACATATCAGAGGGTTATATGAGCTTGGGATTTTGAAGAGTTTGAGGGGCCAGAGAAGTTTGAAAGTGTGAAGGTTTGAGAAGAGCGGGTGAGAAGGTTTATATTGTTTATGGAACTTATATTGTTTTTATCATATCTCACGCAAAGGGAGACTGTTCAAAAAAGTGTGTCAAAAGATATGATTAAAAGAAATGACAATAAATTTGACACATGAAAGAAAAAGCCAAACTAAAGAAGTTAAAACCACCCAGACTTGAAGACATAATTCCGGATGAACAAAGACGCCAGGAAGTAATAAGCCGGTTGTACAAAGGCGATCCGATATTAGGAGATGGAGGTATATTCACAGATATGCTTCAATCGATGGTAAATGCAGCCTTGGAAGGTGAGCTTGATGAGAAGCTTAACCAAAGACCCAGTGGGGATGCCAATCGCCGCAATGGACATACCAACAAGGTTGTGCGAAGTCCTGCCGGCCCTCTTTCAATACAAACTCCCCGGGATCGCAATGGGACTCATGATCCGATACTCATAAAAAAGTGGGAACGGGAATTAGGCACTGGTGTTGATGAGATCATTCTTAGCCTCTATGCCAGGGGGCACTCAGTTGAAGATGTCCGACATCAATTACAGCACTTGTATGGCTTAGAAGTCAGCGCAGGGGTAATAAGCGCCGTAACAGAACGTGTGTGGACAGAGATAATTGAATGGCAGCAGCGGCCATTGTATAGTTGTTATCCAATCGTATACCTTGATGCCATTCATTACAAAATAAGAGAAGCAGGGCACGTCATCAGCAAGGCTATTTATACCTGTTATGGTGTCAATGCCCACGGGCAGCGTGATATACTAGGTTTGTATCTTAATGAAACAGAAGGGGCAAGACAATGGGGGTTAATACTTGAAGACCTTAAAAAGCGTGGTGCTGAAGATATTTTTTTCTTCTGTGTTGATGGCTTAACAGGTTTTCTGGATGTAATAGAACATGTTTACCCTAAAGCTATTGTTCAAAGGTGCGTTGTACATATGATTCGTTCTTCAACACGCTTTGTCAGTGATAAGGATATTAAAAAACTTTGTGCTGATTTGCGTAAAATATATACAGCGGCAAACAGGCAACAAGCTGAAGTAGCGTTAGAAGCTTTTGGACAAATCTGGGATAAGAAGTACAAGGAAGTGCGTCCAAAATGGGAAAAAGATTGGAATGAATTAATGTCATTTATGGATTATGGGGAAAACATAAGGAGAATGATTTACACAACAAATCCCGTTGAATCATTGCACCGGATAATGCGTAAAATAACAAAATCCAAGGGAGCCTGGAGTAATGATAAAGGTCTTATTAAACAACTTTATCTTGCCCTAAAATACAATGAAAAGAGCTGGAATCGTACAGCCTTTCATTGGGCAGCTATTCAAAGGGAACTATTAGAAAAATTTGGAGATAGATATGAAAAGCACTTATAAAAAACTAACTTTACAGAGCATAGCCCTTCCGCCTACGGCTCCAGGGCTATGCTCTGTAAAGACAGGTGTGACACACTTTTCTGAACACACCCCGCAAAGGCGCAAAGCAGCAAAGAAAAATTAATACGTTTCATCTGGCGATAGTTCCTTTAGGAACTAAATATGGGAAGAATAGATGGTTCCCCCCCCCACCCCTTCCTAAAGTTTCGTAGGAACGCGATATTGTTTATAGGTTTATATTGTTTATGTTGTTTAGTCGGAAGATTTTGAGCACTGAAAGAAAATTATCACAACATGACATAGCACTACAGGTGTGGCAGTTTGATATTAAAAGCGGAGTACTTTTTATACTATTTTGACCCCCGGAGGTTTTCAACCCTTCGGGGTCTTCCTACGGTGCATATATCAGATTAACAGAAAATATTTTATCCCGCTATTTGATTGGTGCTTTTTGACGTGATACTGAACCTTGCACCAAAACCTTTGAGCGTCCGCAGGTCCTCAAGGTTAAGGAGAATAGCAAATTCTGGATTCCATTTGACCCGGAGGTTTTCAACCTTTCACCTACCATGTATATTTCAATATAATTCCGCTTTTTTTAATGGCACTTTTTGACGTGGTACAGCGTCCGCAGATTCTCACCGTGAATTCTGTCTTAAACCTGCTTCTTTCTTTCCTTTACTTAAATACATTCCCACGTTCAGGTTAACCGACTGTAATTGCATACGGATTCCATGATGCCGTTTCGCAGCATGGTTAAGCCTGAGGTTGGCAAAGGCAGTTTTGTTTTTAAACACCGGAAAGTTACAGCCCAATTGCACAAAACCGCCTGGCACAAATGCAGCTACAGGAATGTCGGGTGATTGAAACGTATATATCGTATCGCTGTGAACTTTTACAGTTACAATATTCTGTTCAGTTGAAGCAAATATTTCTGTAGAAACACCTGCAGAAATTGTGGGTTTTATCTTTCGGGCGGGGAAAGTATACTTAACAGCCATGGACGGCTGAAGGGAAATGATGTCAATGTATGCATCGTAGTATTCCATGATCATCCGGTTTTGTTCCTCGTAAGAGCCATGAAAATTGTATGAGTTTACATCCAGTTCAACCTCAAAAGAGAGTTTTTCATTCATACGGGGCAAAGAGGCATTTATCAGAAACCCTGCTGAAGGATAGAATATGGGATTAAAGTTGTAATTGGAATGGATTCCTTCAACAAAGCTTAAAAATGCCACACCACTTCTTACAACTGGTGCAACTCTGACTTTCATCAAAGGAAGTTTCTTTTCATAAACAATACATTCTTCATCATCCATGCAAACATAATAGTGATAGCTTTTTGTAAGATTGATAAGAGATTTATGAGCGAGAGACGCACGGTCAATTTGTGGCTGAATTTCATGGGAATCGGCAAAAGTTGCTTTTAGCAGGCCGATGTACCGGTTCGAACTCCTTTGAACTGCACCTTTCCCATCCCGTTGTTCAGTTATCACATCATTTGTAAGTTCCAGCCATTCTCCATTTTTGTCTTCAATAAAATAGCTGTAATTGTTCAAGTCGCGATAAAAATAAAGATTGGCAATACCATTGACAAGAAATTCAAGGAAAACCTGCTTTTCCTGTCCCTGCAGAGTTATTGACCGTGATATGTAATATTTGCCTTCGTCAAACCTGTATGCCTGAATTTCAGAAGGTTCATATCTTTTAGGTTCTGATGTTTCATCTTGTTTGAAGGAACAGAAACTTGAATTCCGGACTTCTCCCCTGTAATCAATCAGTCCGTGCACCGTGTCGTTTTCCCAGGTTATAAAGTACCCTGCCCTATAACTTGTTTGGGAGAAAACTTTGAAAATTGTTATTAAAAGAAGAAGTGACAACAAAAATAGCCTAAAGATGAAGAAAATACGTGTATTACTCATGATTTGATTATTGAGTTTGTTTAGATAAACAAATGTAATAAATTTCGAAATGAGCATGTAACGGGAAGGAGATTCATCTGCTTCTTTTACTACAGGTGCCTTTATAGGATAATTACAGGGGGTACTCCTTGCCACTCATTTTTGAAGTAATAAGTCCCTTTGTAAAATGTATTACAGCCCAAAAAACAATAATATGAGAAGCAAAAACCTGGATGCAATAATACGACCCCCTAAATAGCAGGAGGGGCAGGTGGCATTTTAACAAACAGCACGTTTGTTGCCCGACCGTTTGATGCTTTGAATCCGGTTATACTATCTTCCTTGTCACGAAAAACTTACTACAAAAATGGGCATTGAACCATTAAATTCATCCAGTTTACTTTCCTTAAGCAGAATATCCCCGGTTCGCCGGTGATCTCAATTTTTCATTCCATTTTTACCTTCACTATCATAATCCTTTTTGTTTTCGGAGCAATCCTGAACCGGTTATCGAGGCGGTATCCCATTACCCACACGATATCCTGGCCACTGCAGAGGACCCATATATTCTCCTTGAGGTGGACCGGCACTTTATTATCGATCAGGAAATCACTCACTTTTTTAAAACCTGTCATACCCAAAGGACAGAAATAGTCGCCCTGCTTCCATTTCCTGATAAGAAGGGGGAATTCTATTTTCTCCAGATCAATGCAGGCTGCTTCAGGTGATTTGATTATAGAAAAGTTATCCGCGTCTGTTTTTTCAACAGTCAGCTCAAAAGGGGCAAATATCTCAAGGTCATCTTCTTCGATGTAAAAGATCCGTTCTTCATTCTGTGGCAATGGTGTCACAAACAAATTCTCACGGTCTTTGACAAGACGGTGTGTTTTGGAATAGAACTGCTTTCCCGGCAGGCTCTCAAGGCTGTTGTAAACTTGCCGTGCAATGGCAGGGTTGAAATTAAATTCAGAAAGGATTTCGTAGAGCAATACTTTTGGAAAAGGAAATTCAATTAAACGGCTGGCATGAATTTCCCATCCGTTCCCGGCAGGATAAATCACCTGTTCTTTGGCTTGTTTTAAGACGTAGGAATAAACTTCTTCCACTTCCCTGAGGTTGGATACAGTTTCAGCCAGGTTTGCCCTGAAAGCAGGATTCAGGCCTTGAAGGGCCGGCATGATATTGTGACGGATGTAATTGCGCTGATAAATCATTTCACTGTTGGTCCTGTCTTCCCTCGACCCTACGTCATTTAAACGGGCATATTCTTCTATTTCACGCCGGCCTGCAAAAAGAAGCGGCCGGATAACCTTCCCGTTCTTCTCCCTGATCCCGGAAAGCCCTCTGATGCCTGTTTTGCGCGAAAGATTCAGGAAAAAAGTTTCAAGCACATCATCCTGGTGATGGGCTGTGGCTATATAATCGTAGCTGTTATTAAACCTGATCTGTTCAAAATATTCATAACGCAGCTCCCGTGCAGCCATCTCAATTGAAATTCCATTCACAGCGGCATGTTCCCTGGTTTCGAACCTGGTTGAGTAAAAAGGAACGCCATGCTGAAGTACCTGTTCCTTAACAAAAAGCTCATCCCCCATGGAATCATCATCGCGAAGTTGAAAATTGCAGTGAACCACTCCATAGTTGAACCCTGATTTTTCAAACAGGTGCATAAGCACCATGCTGTCGATACCGCCGCTTACAGCCAGCAACACCTTTTCGTGAGGTTCAAATAAACGGTGGCTCTGAATGAATTCAGCAAACCGGTTGTACATTCAATTTCTGTTTCGGACAAGTTCTGTAATATTCAAAATAACTTCAACTGCCTTCACCATGGAAGGTACAGGAATAAATTCATATGGTCCGTGAAAGTTATGGCCTCCGGCAAAAATATTAGGGCATGGAAGTCCCATGTACGACAACCTGGCACCATCTGTTCCTCCCCTGATCGCCTTCACCCTGGGTTCCACTCCTGCTTTTTTCATCGCCTCACATGCAATGTCGATTACATGCATCACCGGCTCAATCTTCTCCTTCATATTGAAATACTGGTCAGTAAGTTCCAGTTTTACCAGTTGGGAACCATATTCATCGTTTACAAGATCAGTTATCTTCCGGATCAATTCCTTCTTTGCATTGAATTTTTCAAGATCATGGTCACGGATGATAAACTGTATTTCTGCTCTTTCAACATTTCCACTGAATGAGGTAAGGTGAAAGAATCCTTCATATCCGTCGGTGTATTCCGGCCGCTGGTGAGGAGGCAGCATGGAAATGATTTTATGTGCCACCAGTGAGGCGTTTACCATTTTGTTTTTAGCAAAACCGGGATGCACGCTCCTCCCCTGCACAAAAATTTTTGCCCCGGCGGCATTGAAGTTTTCATATTCAAGTTCCCCGATTTCGCCTCCGTCGAGGGTATAAGCAAAATCTGCCCCAAATTTAGAAACATCGAATTTATCAGCTCCCCGTCCGATTTCCTCATCGGGTGTAAATCCTATCCTGATTTTACCATGTTTACGGCTATTATCCTTCAACAATATTTCGGCAGCGGTGACTATTTCAGCCACTCCTGCCTTGTCGTCGGCCCCCAGTAAGGTTGTTCCTTCAGCCGTAATAATATCCTGTCCGCGGTATTGAGTGATTTCCGGAAACTCAGCAGGATCGATCTTTACATCATCGTTGAGCATGATTACCCCCCCATCATAACCCCTGGTAATGCGGGGGTTGACATCTTTGCCCCGGAAATCAGGACTTGTATCAACATGAGCAATAAAACCTATTACAGGACATTCCTCCTGAACATTCGAAGGGATGGTAGCCATCAGGTACCCAAATTCATCAAGTTCCACTTCCTGCAGGCCGATTTCAACCAGTTCTGACTCTAATTTTTTCATGAAATCCATCTGCTCAGGAGTGCTGGGAATATCGTTGTTACCGGGATCAGAAGTAGTTAATTCCCTGGCATACCTGATAAAACGTTCTGCTACTTTTTCCATTTCTTTCTTTTTAAAAAAACATTTAGTTTAACATAGAGTTCAGAACAGGAGGCTCTCCTTAAATGTCATCCGAATTAAAAACAAAACCCATCCTCTTACCAGTTGTCATCCTCGAATGGATAATTTTTTCCTGCATCTGCTCCACCGTAGCAAGTTTCACCTGATCGTATGGAGGTACAAGCAGGTCGAAACTGATGCAGTATCCAATGGCAGTTTCAATAATCTGCCTCAGTACGCCTGGAGAAATGGTATCAATGGCGAAGCTTTTAACATTTTCTTCGGTCTGCCGTTTCCCTTCAACAAAAAAATGATTGTCTTTATTGACAAAAATCCGGGCCACCAGGTAGCCAAGATCCCTATCCCGGTTGTATTTAAATGAATCGGCCAGAAAGTTGTAGATGTTAATCATCCCGCAATACGAACGCATAGGATCGTTTTGAATGTATGCCGATTGAAGTATGGGGTGTTTGTTATCGAATTCGAACACATTGGAATGCATGCTAAAGATAAGTAAGTCGCCACCTATCTGAAACTCCGCTTCAAAAGGTCCTTTTTCCCTGAAAGCAGGCATAGCTGAAGTTGAGACTTTGTCCCTTAAAATATTTACATACTCTTTCTCAAGTGATTTTAAAACTTTCCTTAAAATTTTAAATGTTTGGGTGGTATTCTGATATACCTTCTGTTTAACAGATGATTTAATTACAAAAGCTTCAAGAAGGGAAGCCCTGATTTCTTTTTCAGTCATGGTTGAAATTTTGAACTAAAATACACAACCATCTTAGAAATAAAAAGGAAAATAAGAAATAAAATCAGACTTCAGCTTACAGAAGCCGGATGACGCTTCCACTAATATGCCACTGCAAATATAACCCGCTGTGTTGAAGGTTTACCGGAATAGATGCATACACCCTCTTCCTGCACGTTATCGAGCGGTATGCAACGGATTGTAGCCTTTGTTTCATTTTTAATCTGATCTTCCGTTTCGGAGGTACCATCCCAGTGAGCCAGGATGAAACCGCCTTTGGTGGCTGCCATTTCCTTAAAATCCTCCCATGTATCCACTCTTACAGTATTGTTGCTCCTGAAGTCGAGTGCTTTCCTGTAAATATTCTGCTGGATTTCCTCAAGCAGGTCTTGAATGTATTCAGCGATTCCTTCAAGTGGCACAGTGAATTTTTGAAGTGTGTCACGGCGGGCAACTTCAACAGTCTGGTTTTCAAGATCACGCGGACCAATAGCCAGTCTCACCGGAACACCCTTAAGTTCATATTCAGCAAATTTCCAACCTGGCTTTTTGTTGTCGTTGTCGTCGAATTTAACTGAAATACCTTTAGCTTTGAGCTGGGCAACAATTTCTTTTACTTTACCTGAAATCACATCAAGTTGTTCCAGTGCCCGGTAAACCGGAACAATAACAACCTGTATTGGAGCAAGACGCGGAGGTAAAACAAGGCCATTATCATCGGAATGAGCCATTATAAGTGCGCCCATCAGACGGGTGGATACACCCCATGAAGTAGCCCATACATATTCCTCACGGCCCTCCTTATTAGCAAACTTAACATCAAAAGCCTTTGCGAAATTTTGTCCAAGAAAATGCGAGGTTCCTGATTGCAATGCTTTGCCATCCTGCATCAATGCTTCGATTGTATATGTATCTACAGCACCGGCAAAACGTTCACGTTCTGTCTTAAAGCCTTTAATTACAGGCATGGCCATAAAATTTTCGGCGAAGTCGGCATAAACATTGATAATTTTTACCGTCTCTTCTATAGCTTCCTGCTTGGTTGCATGGGCCGTATGCCCTTCCTGCCATAGAAACTCTGTAGTACGCAGAAACAGACGGGTGCGCATTTCCCATCGTACAACATTGGCCCACTGGTTTATAAGCAATGGCAAATCGCGGTGTGACTGGATCCAGTTCCTGTACGTATTCCAGATAATGGTTTCGGATGTAGGTCTGATGATCAGTTCTTCTTCAAGTTTGGCTTCAGGATCAACCACCACCCCACCATTCTCTTCGTCATTCTTTAAACGGTAGTGGGTTACAACAGCGCATTCCTTGGCAAAACCTTCAACATGGTCGGCTTCCCGGCTAAAAAATGACTTGGGAATAAACAATGGGAAATATGCATTCACATGACCTGTTTCTTTAAACATTCTGTCGAGTTCCGCCTGCATCTTTTCCCAGATAGCGTATCCATATGGTTTGATTACCATACAACCTCTTACAGCTGAATTTTCGGCCAGATCAGCTTTAACAACAAGGTCCTGATACCACTGAGAATAATTTTCACTACGTGATGTTAATTCCTTAGCCATTTTTCTTAAGTTGGTACAAATTTTGTTTTATTTACATTGCTTTTATTGGAAACACAAAGAAAGTAAATATTATTTGAAAATTATAAACCAGGAGAGAGTTATGAAATCAAGATTAACAATATCAATGCTGGCAGCACTTTTTCTCGGTGCATGCACATCCGGGTCACAAGTCACAGGATATTATGCTGATGACATCTATTTCAACCCGGGGAGCGTTCCTCCGCCCATTTCTGTTGATAAAAGATCTGCAGAACAATCCGAAGGTCAGACCAAATCTGGCAACAGGATGGTGATTAGCGATATCCGGGAAAATGAAGAAGGTTCCCAGACAATGAACAATTACATTTTTGATGGCACGGAAAGAGATGCCGATGCCCTTACATACAGCATGGATCAGTATGATATGTATTCTACTGACACCACTGTTTATTATAACGATGACGAGGTTAAATATGTAATCAATAATTACTACGAAGGCGATGCAGTAGATTACGCATACAGGATCAGGCGTTTCCATCGTCCGCATTTTTACGATCCGTTCTATTGGGATAGCTGGTATTATGATGCTTATTTATATGATCCATTTTACTATTCCTCCTGGTATTATCCCTCCTGGTCATTTGCATGGAGAGGCGGATGGGGTTACTCACCCTATAGCTGGGGCTGGGGGTATTCACCTTACAGCTACTGGTACAGCCCGTACCATGCATGGTATGGTGGCGGCTATTATGGTGGGTATTATGGTGGATATTATGGTGGATATCCTTACTGGAGTGGAAATACCCGGTATATCGATTCTGAAAATTACAGGTACGGACAACGGCGTTCCACCGGATCCGGTGTAATGTATGGTGAAAACTCAGCCCGCCGGACAACTAATACATCAGCACGAACTGCAACCACAACTACCAGGAGTGCAACTACCGGTTCAAACGGTACTGTTACTGATTCCCGCAGAAACAGTTCGGTATCAGGAGCCAGAACAGGTAACCAGTCGAATGTTGTAAGACGTGAGGTAAAGAGTAGTAATGTTGTAACTGAAAGAAGAAGGTCAGACAATGGAACCCAGGCTGTAAGAAGTAATTCACAAAGCAATGTCAGAACACAAACCTATACACGCCCGGGCAACACTTCTGTTCAGAGTTATACAAGGCCTTCAACAGGAGTAGCTACTACACCCAGAGTAGTGACCCGTAGCAAAAGCGCAGGCAGCAGTTATACTGCACCAAGTTCTACGCCGAGTTACAACCGGACCTACAGATCGAATTCTACATATAACAGAGGGTCTGGCAGCAATTCTTCACCAGCTTACAGGGCTCCTTCATCTTCACCTTCGCGCTCAGGAAGTTCTTACCAGAGGAGTACTCCTCCGAGAAGCAGTAACAGCTATAGCACTCCCAGCTATTCTGCCCCATCAAGGAGTTCTTCACCTGCCAGTTCAGGAAGTTATGGTGGCAGTTCCGGCAGTTCAAGGTCATCTTCCTCTTCATCGGGCAGAAGGTAATTTTGAGGCTTGTTTTTTAATTTACGAATGAAATATTTTTAGCCATGAAAAAATTCATAATAATACTGACGTTATCATTTTTGACCCCCTTTTTCATAAAAGCGCAGGATCTGGCTGATGCATTGCGTTATTCTTCCTTCCAGGTTCAAGGTACTGCACGTGCAGGTGGAATGGGAAATGCATTCGGAGCACTGGGGGGTGATTTTACTTCTGTAAGTATTAACCCTGCTGGACTTGGATTATACAGGTCATCAGAATTCGTTTTTACCCCGGCTTTTAATAAAAATGATATTGAAACTACTTACCGTGGGAGCCTGATGACCGACAGCAAGTATAATTTCTCATTTAATAATCTGAGTTATGTATCAGCTTTAACACCAAGAAACCAGGGAGAGACTGGTCTGGTTAATATCAATATTGGTCTCGGATATAACCGGCTGAAAGATTTCAACAGCACCATGATGGCTGGAGCGGCCAACATGAACGGTTCTTTTCTTGATTATGTGGCTGATAATGCCAATCTTAATGACTGGAGCGAGTTCTATGAAGATCTTGCATGGGACGCCGATCTGCTGTTGCTAGGTGATGATGGTCTTTATTTTCATGATCTTAAAGATCCAAATGATCCAAGTGACTTAGGCTACGGACAAAGCCTGAGGAAAAGCATATCACGCCAGGGTGCCATCAATGAATATTCGCTGGGCGCAGGGTTTAATTTTAACCACAAGTTATACCTGGGTGCATCCATCGGGATCGTGGATGTTTATTACCGTGAATCCTCCCAGTTAAGGGAATGGGATGCCCAGAATAACATTCCGTTTTTCGATGAAATGCAGTTCAACAGTTTCCTGCGCACAAGCGGGACAGGGTACAACGGCAAGCTGGGTTTGATATTCAAACCCATCAACGAAATCAGGTTAGGGGCATCCATTCACACACCTACCTTTTACAACCTGCACGACGTGTTTGAAACTTCTCTGTCCTCCTGGGTAACTTATGAGGATGGGTCGGATGATTATAAGGTATATTCACCCTATTCAGAATATGACTACGATCTGGAAACACCTTTAAGGGCCAACTTCAGCGGGGCATTTGTTATAGGCAAGGCAGGCCTTATAAGTGTCGACTATGAATACGTGGATTATGGTTCGGCTACCTTGCGCCGTGGGGGTGACGGATATAATTTTGTTGACGAAAACAGTGAGATTGCACAGATTTTCAAACCGGTTGGAAACATTAGGGTGGGTGGAGAACTTCTTGCAACAAGCAACCTGAGCCTTCGTGCCGGTTATGAATATTACCCCTCACCATATAATTCTGAAGCATTTGGAGCAGTTCAGCCCAATGCTGATGCGAACAGGATTACCTACTCAGGCGGATTGGGATACCGCAGCGGGGGATTCTTCTTCGACATTGCCTACAGGTATTCATTTATGAAGGACTATGATTTACTGTATCCGGCTCCGGCAACAGATTATTATGCACCTTCGGAAATGGCTGCCTTTAACAATGTAAAAAATAAAGTCATGTTCACTCTTGGTTTCAAATTCTAAGTAAAAGCATAGTACATTTACAAAAGGCACAGGCGAATAGCCTGTGCCTTTTTTATTAAGCATCCGTCAGCTTAGACGAATTTTCAGGTGTCCGGTGTGGTCAGTCAATAAATTTGTATATTTGATTTACTTAATAACCGGACTATGTGGATCACATTGCTATTGATTCTTTTTTACCTCCTTGTACCAGTCCTGCTTATTTATCTTACCAAAATATCTGATACCCTTAAAAGAATCGGGGCCGTAGTGCTGGCTTATACGGTTGGGTTGATTATGGGTAATATAGGAATCATTCCTTCACCAGGTGAAAAGCTGGTTGAACTGCTTGGCGGACATCGTTCATTTCTTCCCGGAGATGAGTTTTCAGTTTATATGAACAGTCCTTTTTATGCAGAGTCTGATCTGGTGTACAACAACATTGCACAGTTGCAGGACAATATAATGACCTTCACTATACTTCTGGCACTTCCGCTTTTACTTTTTTCGCTCGACATGCGTAAATGGCTGAAACAGGCAAAAAGTGCTTTTCTGTCAATGATCCTGGCACTTGTTGCCCTGCTTGCTGCAGTGTTTTCAGGATATTACTGGTTTGCAGAAGACATCACTGAATCGGCCAAGGTAACAGGGATGCTTATCGGTGTTTACACCGGGGGTACTCCAAACCTGGCTGCTATCGGAAAGGCACTGGAAGTAAGTCCCGATACTTTTATCCTCACCCACACCTATGACCTTATCATTGGCTCTGTGGCTCTGCTTTTCCTGATGACAGTTGCACAGCGGCTCCTGAATACTTTTCTGCCTCGTTTTGAAATTGTACGCCGTGCAGAACACCTGCTTCAGGTGCCGGATGAAGGCAGTGACATGGATAATTTCGATGGCCTGTTTAAGCGCAAAAACATTCCAGGCATACTAAGATCGATGCTGGTGGCCATCATTATTTTTGCAATTGCCGGGGGAATAAGCCTATTATTCAAGGATAAATCAACCCAAACGATTGTGGTTATCCTTACAATTACTACTCTTGGACTGGCAGCTTCCTTTATCAGAAAAGTAAATGAACTGAAAATAAGCTTTCCCCTGGGAATGTACTTTATCATTATTTTCTGTCTTGCCCTGTCATCGATGGCAAACCTTAGGGAAATGTTCCAGCTTGAATTCCTGCAGCTATTTCTTTATGTCCTCTGGGTTGTATTCGGATCGATAATTATTCATGTTTTGCTGGCACGGCTTTTTAAAGTGGATACAGATACCACAATTATTTCCATCACAGCTCTGACCTATTCTCCTCCTTTTGTCCCAGCAGTGGCCGGAGCCTTAAAGAACAAGGAAGTCATCATCTCCGGTCTTACAATCGGAATCCTGGGTTTTGCATTTGGAACTTATTTAGGTGTTTTTATTGGCAAAATCCTAATGTGAAATTGCAGTTCACGCGGTAAAACCTACAGTGGTTATCTTCACAGGTTTTCTATGAAATACCGGCTCACTTTTTCCATCAGGTGCACACGGTCTCTTCCCCTGACATTATGGGGATGTGTTGGATAAACAAAAAAATCGACCTGTTTGCCTTCCCTGATACACTCCTGCAGAAATTTCATGCTGTGCTGCATGACAACTACATCATCCTGGACACCATGAATGAGCATCAGCCTTCCTTCCAGGTTATTAACATGGTTGAGCATATTAGTTTCATCATAACCTGCTTGATTCTCTTCAGGATTGTCCATGTACCGTTCCCCATACATCACTTCATACATGCTCCAGTCTACAACAGGCCCTCCGGCAACTCCCACCTTAAATACATCAGGGTGCCTGAGCATCATGTTCAGGGTCATAAATCCGCCATAGCTCCAGCCATGCACCCCTATTCTGTCCTTATCAACATAGGGAAGTGATTTCAGGAAATCAATGCCCTTCATCTGGTCTTCTGTTTCCCGTATTCCGAGTTGCCGGTGTATCGCAGTCTCAAATTCACGCCCCCTGTTTTTTGTGCCACGGTTGTCCATCGTGAATGATATGAAACCCCGGGTTGCCATATAGTATTGCCACCAGTTGCCTGCGTTCAGCCAGCTGTTGTCGACAAGTTGGGAATGGGGCCCTCCATAAACATATATAACAACAGGGTATGTTTTCCCGGGATCAAAGTCAACAGGAAGGATCATTCTTCCGGCAAGTTCTGTTTTTCCGTCAGCTAAAGGAATCGTCACCATTCGTGTTTCACCAAGCTGGTAGCCAGCAAGTGGATTCGCAGCTATATGAATCATATTATACGATTTGCCATCGGTTGAAACCAGGGCAGTTGCAGAAGGCACTTCAGGTGAACTGAAACGGTCGAGCAGGTAATTACCTTTTGGGCTGATATATCCCTTATGTACACCATCCTGTTGAGATAACTTTTGAACCTTCCCTGTTTTGATTTCAACTTTGTATAAATGCTTTTCCAGAGGACTTTCTTTGGTCGCTTCAATGAACAGGTTTCTTTCCTTTTCATCGAATCCCAGAATGGCGCTTATCTCCCACTCCCCCTTTGTAACCTGTTTTATTAATTTACCTGAAACATGATATCTGTATATATGAAACCAGCCATCCCTGCGGCTGAGATAGTAGAACTCCTCGCTGTTTGTTTTGGAAAACCAAAGCGGATGAAGTGGTTCAACATATTTATCATGTATTTCTTCAAACAAGGTAAGCTCTTTTTCTCCTGTTGAAACGTTATACCTGTTGAGGGACAAATGATCCTGCCCCCTGTTCAGTTCTGCAATATAAATTGACTTTTCATCGGGCGACCATGTTATATTGGTAAAATACCTGTCGTAAGGCGCACCCGTTTTTAGAAAGATGGTTTTCCCCGACCTGATGCTATAAATCCCCACAGTTACATGATGACTGTTCATTCCTGCCATAGGATACCTGATGGCTTTATGCTCTGCCACCCTTCCCAAATAACCGACAAGCGGATAATCAGTAACCATGGATTCATCCATCCTGTAAAAAGCAATGAAGTTCGAATTGGGGGAAATAAATATTCCGCTTTCTATTCCAAATTCATTCCTGTGTACACTGCTTCCGTTAACAATTCCATTGCCGCCGTCATCAGTAACTCTGATATTCTTCCCATTCGCAAAGGAGATATATAAATCCTGATCGATGGTATAAGCCATGAACTGTCCGATATCATTAGTTACAGCATTCTCAGCATCAGCAGGCAGCACAATGCTCCAAAGGATTTTCTTTGTTGCCGGATCTAACATACCAGAACTTCCTCCAGCCGTCAGAAGAAGTTTACCATCTGCAGTCCATGAATGATCAGGTATACTGCGAAACAGGGTATTGTTTTCTTTCTCCCTGGCTGTGTTCAGTTCCTCGAGTGAAATCACCTGAACCTGTTCCCCCTTTTTAACATCCCGGGTCCACAGTATATCACCCTCAATAAAAGAAAATTCCTGATCGTTTTTCCATGTCAGAGATGATGGTTCATCGATTTTGAGATATGTTGACCTGCCAATTATGGCATCTTCCAGGCTCATTTGTTTATGCTGGGCAACAGAAGCCTGCCACAGAAGCAGAAACAGTATAAACAGTAATTTATGCATCTTTTTTTGGGCGAAAATAAACTTTGGCTTTAGCAATGCAAATAATTTTAATCATGTATTTATCTGTTATAAGAAATTATTACTCTTTTTTCACGCGTCACATCACATTGTTTTTATGATTGCTGAAATTGTGGTATTTTTCCTTATACAATTTTCAATGAGAATTATGAAAAAAAATATAGTTGTTACAGGCGGAGCACAAGGCATAGGGAAGATTATATCCTTAAACCTGCTCAGGGAAGGTTTCACTGTTTCGGTTTTTGAGAATGACGAAGAAGCAATCCGGGAATTCCGGGAAGAGGACCCCTCATCCGGACTGGGTTTTTTCTACTGTGATGTATCCAATGAAGATGATGTAATTAAATCTGTCCGTCTGTCAGCAGAAAATTCGGGCAACATTTATGGCCTGATAAACAATGCTGCAATTTCAAACAACAAGCCACTCATGGAACTGACAGTTGAAGAATGGAACCAGGTAATAGGCGTAAATCTGACCGGGAGTTTTTTATGTGCAAAATATGCTGCACCCTTCCTCAAAGAATCAGGTGGCAGTATAATCAATCTTTGCTCCACCCGAGCCTTTCAGTCGGAGGCAAATACAGAGGCCTACTCTGCAAGCAAAGGCGGAGTATATTCCCTCACCCATGCGCTGGCTGTTAGCCTCGGGCCCCAGGTGCGGGTTAACAGCATCAGCCCCGGCTGGATCGATGTATCGGCAGTCAGAAAGAAATCACAGGCAAAACAATACAACCTGACAGTGGAAGATAACCTTCAGCATCCTGCAGGCAGAGTGGGTAAGGCTGAAGACATAGCCCGCATGGTTTTATTCCTCCTGAATGATGAGAACAGTTTCATTACCGGCCAGAATTTCGTGATAGACGGAGGAATGACGAGAAAAATGATATATGTTTGAAGAAGAAACATGAAAAGAGCAACAGAATTAATACTAATCAAATAAATAAACTTAGATAAAAATGAAAGCCAGACAATTCATCATTTTATTCATGCCATTGCTTTGTGTATTTGCTGAAGGATATTCGCAACCTGTTAAAATCAATGTTTATCCAGAGCTAAAAAGGCAGATAATAACCTCCATTGGAGGCAACTACTGCCAGGCAAATTACACAAACAATGCGTGGGATGCTGTAGGGGAAGCAACACTGCAGGAATTCAGACCTTCACATGTGAGGCTAGCCCTGCCACTTCAGTTCCAGGGAAAGGAATACTCAACATACAAGGGTGAAAAAATAAATGAGCAGCCTGTAGTGGTAACATTGCTCGAAACCATGAAGCGCATGAAGGAAGAGTTTGGCGTTTCAAACTTCACTGTATCTGTTTGGCGGGTTGCAGATGAACTGGTTGAGAATCCTGAGAGAAATGATAAAAGGAGGATCAAACATGATAAGTATGATGAAGTCATTGACCTGATAGAAGCTTTTCTTGTAAAAGCGAAAAATGATTACGGTGTGGAAGCGGATTATTTTTCCTTCAATGAATCGGACGGAGGATATATGACAATCTTTTCACCTGAAGAAACCATCCGTTTTTTCAAAATGGCGGGAGAGCGTTTCAGAAAGGCAGGGCTGAAAACAAAGTTCCTGTGGGCCGATACTGCACAGGCAAAAGGAACAGTTGAATTTGCAACCATGATTGCAGCTGATTCAACAATATGGAAATACCTTGGGCCCCTTTGTTTTCACAGCTGGTGGTCGGAGAATATTCCTGACAGCGAATTTGAACGCATTGCCGGGATGGCACAGGCATGGAACAAGGAAGTATGGTGCAATGAGCTTGGTTTTGATGCAATGGCCTGGAGGCAGAAAGGAATGAATGAGTCGTGGGATTATGCCCTCCGTTTTGCAAAAATCTCCCACCGCATGATGAAACATGCGAGGGTGGCTGTTTCACAGTACTGGACATGGCAGAACAATTATTCAATCATGTCGGCCGACACCAAAACAAAATACCCCTCGTACTACGTTACAAGGCACCAGGTGAACTATCTGAACCAAGGAACACAAATACTCCATTCTACCAGTAATGACCCTGATATTCTTCCTTTAGCAGCAATAAACGGAAAGGGGCAAAAAATCATTCAAGTCCTCAATTTAAAAAATCAGCCTGCAAATGCTGAACTTGAAGGATTCACCGGCCAGACTCTGATGATGGTTACCACCACAGAAAATAATCTTTGGAACGAGAAGCAAATGAAGCTGAAACCAAAGAATGGGAAATATACGGTGACTTTGGAACCAGGGTCAGTGAATACCCTGATATTCCTGTAGATCAGAAAACCTTAAATGTAAAGAAACTACTTCTTTACAATCTTTGTAAGGTTCATGGATCCGTCATCCATTTCAACTTTCACAAGGTATACCCCCTCCCTGAGTTCTGACAGGTCAAGGGAGGTGTTTGTTTCGCTGGTATCCTTCATAATTTTCCTGCTTCCGGTAAGACTGTATACTGTAACCGCAGTCATTGGGACGGGTGTTTTTATTTGTATCAGGTCAGTTACAGGATTCGGATAAACTTCAATCAGTACATTTCTTTGGAGCACTGAAAAACCTGTAGCCGGCGATGCCTTTACTTCAACGATGGCTGACCTTGCAGAAAATCCCTGCTTGTCCACCACTTTGGCTGTTAGTTTTGCAGTTCCCGTTACAGGGTTTTTCCAAATAAAAGTATAAGGCGCCTCATTTACCTGGCCTATTTTATGCTAGTCGTTACAAAACTCCACCCAGGCGATATCCTCCATGCCATCAGGATCACTTATCTCTGCTGTAATAGAAATGGCACCTTCCGTTTCACTTCCCTGTACCGGAGAAATGATGCTTACAGAAGGCTTCCGGTTAGGTTCAAAAGAACCATCAGGTACATCGCAGAGATACCCATATACCACTGCCGATAGAATTGTGTTCTGGTGTATAGTAAATTCAGCATTCATCGGGGTTGTATAATTGTTATACCACCGTTCATGCCCCGGCCAGTTATTGATACCTGAAGGGTAAAGTGTTTTGTAAGGCCAGCTTAATTCCCACGGACCAATGGTTGAACTCCCCTGCTGATCCTTCCACGGACCATATGGAGTGATCCCGGGAATGATTTCCCCTGAGTCGCTGTACCATGAATCAAGATGCATGACTCTCTCAGGATATCGCACTCCAACATTGGTAACCCAGGCCATATTCAGGGGATTGGTGCCAAGGAAGTAGTCAGCTGTTGTAAACAATCCGGCAAGATAGTCTTCTGTCCTGGAGGGGGCAGCAGTTTTTGAAACATAGTGGCCCATCATGATTTCAAAACCATGGGGGGTAGTGCCCTGCCCCACAAGCATGGGAAACCATATATTGCCTCCGTACCTTGTTGCACGCTGACTGATGCTTGTAAAATGTTGCTCAGCCGTTGCCAGGACTGCACCATTAACTTTTGGCAGTAAATTTTCAAGTCCTGCTGTCGCACCAGCAACAGCAAGGGAATATGTACCCCATTTTTTATCTTCATCCAATACAGTGCTGGAGTTTATTTTTGATAATACCAGATTGATAACCTGAAGATATTTTTCATCGCCTGTGAGCCGGTACAATCCTACAGCAGCATAATACCTGAAGTTCATCAGATCATAATTATGCCTTTTGGATGGGTCTGAATCACCTTCACGAGTGTTGGCGCGGGCCCATTCATATGCTTCCGTGGCTTCCTTTTCCCAGTCGATGCCATCAACGTCAGCAATTCCAAGTTTACCTAGAATCACCGCATACTGAGCTGCAAGACCTGAATAAAAATATGTGGTAAAAGGATCTTCTCCCGATATAATCCACTTACCCTTATCCAGCCATGATGGCACACCATCTCCTGCAGGCTGATACCAATCAGGGGCAACCCTTGAACCAACACCGCCTGTACCATAATTCCTGTTCATGATTTCATGCCGTGTCCTGTGAAGGAAACGTATAAGCCATCGTGCTCCATCAAGAATATCAGGTATACCATTCTCACCTTCAGGAAGGTTTAGTTCACCATCGGCAAATTTCTCAGGTGCAATCTCCCATGTCAGCATAAGCATGACAGGTATTTTCAAATGGGAAAAATATCCATCCCAGTCACCCGCATCCTGATACCAGCCCCATGTATCTACCGGTCCTTTTATGCCGGCCTCTATGGCAGGGAGATCGGCAGAAGAATGGTTCGTATCAATCCAGTCAACAAAACGTGAAGAAGTGTAAAATAATTTCTTTTGGAATCCGGGGGTTAATTCAGGATTATGGGGTGCCGGCCTTGTAAATGAGGTGTAAGGTTCCCTCAGTTCAATTCCCGACCGGTTATGATACAATCCGCGAATGGAAGTATAATATGGATGCCTGTAAATATCCTTTTGAATTTTAAAAGGAAAAGAGCAGCCTATTCCGTCAACGGCAAGTATATATTCACCCGGGGAGTTAAATTCAGAGAAATTGCATTCATATACATCAGCACCCAGGAAATTCTGCCCAGGAGTATCATTTAATTGCTGTGTTTCTGTATTGCTTTTACTTTTTCTGAAAGCCAGCACTCCGGTGAAAGCCTCTTCTCCTGTCTGAGTGTTTACCAGCCTGAATGTATTGCCTGCGTATTCTGAAAAACCGATACATCCCCCACTGCCGCTCCAGTGGTAAACATACCCGTATTTTTGAGTGGCACGGGGATCATAACCCACAAGATTCACATGAACCGATTCAGTTCTGTTCTTTTTTGCACTGAAATCAAGTTCCCATTCCTTTCCGTTTCCTGCCAGGCTACCTGTTAAAACTTTATAAACTGTACCTTCGCTTAAGGGTTCTGGCAGATACAGGTAAAGCCAGTGCTCCTTTGCATGATCAGGAGAGGAATTTACACATCCACTGCCCGTAGACCACGACTGACACAGCCATGTAAATTCGGTACCCTTCGATTTCCTTTCTACCTTAACCGGATTACGTGGGATTACGTAATAACCATCTGCGGCAGTGATTTTGAAATTAACCGGATCAGAAGCAGCTATTACATTCAAAGGGACAGATATGACACGATCCTTCTGCCTTGCTTCCCCTCGTTTATGATACTGAACGTAGCCATCATCGAAATGAACTGCAATGATTCTGCTGTTGATCGCATAAACATTTATGACATCTGATGAATAACCAGTCAGACTTAGTAAAGTTATTCCGAATAAAACTAGAAGATTCTTTAATAAAATGGTTTTCATAGGATCAGGTATAAAAAGGAATGACAGGTTTTTGACCTGTCACTCCCCATTGAAAAATTACTTGGTTTAGATACCTTTTGATTTTAATCAAAATATTTAATGTACCAGTTATTTTCATCCAATAAATGGTTATAAATGGCTTCACGTCTATCCGATGGATATTTTGCCGCAACTTTTTCAGCAAGCCAGGAAGGATCATTACGTCTTTTTGCAACCCTTATAAGGTCGTAAAACCTTTCACCTTCAAAAGCAAGTTCCCTGGCCTTTTCTTCAATGATTTTTTCTTCAAGTATTTCCTGCAAGCCAAGGAAATTTCCAGTCACATCCATATACCCAACTACTTCATTGGTAAAAGGATCGTGTACATAATTGATATTTCCCACTTTTATTCCATCATTTGTTCCACCAAAACCAACCCTGCCTCTGACACCTAACTGCAGCCTGTTTGCAGCAGCTGAATAATTTGCTCCGTTATTTACGATATTTACAGCATTTGAAGTAAACGTCATCAGAACCCTATTCCTCATAAATGCCCAATAGGTATAAACTTCAGCAAGCCAAAGATGGACACCCGCCGCCCGGTATACAATGAAGTTTGGGTCCATATCATATACATTTTTATTCCATGAATATTTCCACACAACCGTATCGGCATTTTCCGTAATCAAAGCTGCAGTTCTTAAGTCACTTTCACCTTTCAGATAAAGCATCCCCCGTATCTGAGTAGGATCAATTGGCACTCCGTCACGGGTATAAACATATGATACCCCATAACCTCTATGAAAATCACCAGGCATGCCCCTAAACACCAGCCTGGATTTCCAAGGCTCATTATTATTTGTTATCATGGAATAGTTATCCCAAATCGTTTCCCAGTACATTACTGCCTGTCTTGTAGGTTTTAGCATATACCTGTGGGGCGGCCGGGTTTCGAAAAGAGATTGAAATTCATTTTGCTGAAAATAATTCTTATTAAACCACAAGGTAAAAATGTGTTCCCGGCTGTCGATATTACCAAAAATATTTCTCCAGCTGGAATTGGAAAAACTCTGATCGAGCTGGTACCTTAAATTTTCTGAAGGAAGATAAATAATCTTTTCAAAATAATGAGCTGCCTTAGAAAGGTTGCCGTCAGTCAGGTACATATGTCCCAGTAAGGTATTCATAGCATGGGTATTCCAAACAGTTACTTCCCATGATATGTCATTGTTGTCCATGTAATGGTTCACACCTACTGCCTTTACTTTCTTTTCAAGTTCATTGGTAAAATAATCGATTACAAGCCTTTCATTAAAATACATTTTCTCAAGAGCAATAGGCTGGTGCCTTACGGTATCGTTATGATATCCATTTTTTGCAAATGTAATACTTACTTCATCTATGTATTCTCCCTGAGAATTCAGGTATGCTTCTGTTTCTTCAATCGTAGTAAGCGATTCATGAATAAAGGGAACTTTTCCATAAATTCTCACAGCATTAAAATAAGCCCATGCCCTCATGCATAATGCTTCACCATAGAGTCTGTCGTAGTTATTTATCGGGCTTTGTGGATCGATAACTTCAGGCCTTCTGTCCTGAAGCACCTTAATGAAATTATTGGTAGTTGCTATTAATTTAAAGAAATTGGTAGGAGAAACATATTTGTTCTCTTTCGAAGGATTGAAATTATAAATTTCAACCAGGTCTGCATCTGCATTTTCTGTGATCGTCAATAAATCAGCCCGCAGTTCCCCCATAACCATAATCTGTTCCACCAACTGTTGCTGTAGTCCATACATACCCATAGCCACAGAACGATACTCATACCAGTCGTCATACAGTTTATCTTCTGTCAGGTTAATTTCCTGTTCCGGATTTAGTAAATCCTTGCAGGAATTTAAAAACATGAATGGAATCATTAACAGCACAAAGACCGGAATGTATTTTTTAAATCTTTCCATCTTATTCTAATATAAATGTTATAAGCCTAATTTTATACCTACAATGAACTGCCGGGGCTGAGGAGTAAGTCCATAATCAACACCCTGGTCAAGTTGCCTCTGGGAATAACCGAATTCAGGATCATATCCCAGATACTTCGACAATGTATATACATTACTGGCGGATACATAAAACTGTGCATTTTTAAAAGAAAGAAATTCATTCGGAATTGTATAGCTTAGCGATACATTTTTCAATCTCAGGAATGATCCGTCTTCAATCCACCTGGTTGAAAAATCAGTATTGCCCACAGGATCGTTCCACAGCGAACGGGGAACACTTGTAACATGTCCTTCATATTGCCAGCGGTTCAGTACGCTTGTGCTTTGATTTTCCAATCCATCCATACTTTCATTCTGATAACGCACGTAATTAAATACTTCATTTCCTTTTACTGCCTGAACGAAGGCATTTAACGTCCATCTTTTAAAGCTGAAAGTGTTGCTTATGCCACCAAAATATTCGGGCAATGAAGAACCTATCACTGTTTTATCATAGTCATTAATCACTCCATCAGGGGTACCGTTTGGACCAGATAGGTCAGCATACTTTGCATCACCTGCACGGTATGGTATATACTTATCATTAACTAGCCCTGCGTTCTGAGCTTCCTCAGAAGTAGCATAAACCCCGTTATAAATAAATCCGTAAAAGCTGTTTGCAGGTTCTCCAACCATAATGACAGATTCACCACCTCTGATTGCAGTTACAAGTCTATCTCCTTCAATTTCCAATACCTGATTCTTAATGGTTGACCATGTAGCCTGAATATCCCATGTAAAATTACGGGTTTCGGTAAGTCTTAAAAATAAATTGGCATCAATACCCTGATTCTGCATTCTGCCTCCGTTCTCCGGACGAAAATCATATCCAAAATAAGCATTCAATGGCGAATAGATCAACATGTCTTCAGTAATGGATTCAAAAACATCAACTGAAGCCCTAACCCTGTTTCCAAAAAGTGAGAGGTCAACGCCTCCGTTCAATTGTGAAACTGTTTCATAGGTGAGTTTTTCGTTTGGAATCAATGCGGGATACAACCCAACAGTTTCCCTGAACTTGATGGAATTGTAATAGTTGGTGGCATTAGATTCACCTATATCATCATTTCCTGATTTACCAAAAGAAACTCTCAGTTTGAAGTCTTCAAGCCAGCCAAGATTCTTCAGAAATGCCTCATTTGACAACCTCCATGCAGCACCGGCTGCATAAAACAATCCAAAAGGCATATCAGCTACCCTTACTGTATTTGCTGCATCACTACCGATGCGGGAAGATCCGTCAAGCGAAACAGATCCGGAAACAATATATTTATCTTTATAGGCATAAGTAAGATACTCATAAAATGAAAGCCAGTTCCAGGTGCGGTTCTCTCCCCCAATCTCTCTTAAATGGTTGGTTCCATCCTGTAACATTCTATACTGGTCATTTTCATGGGCATTTTTAGTTAAACCCCAGTCAAATTCAAATCGGTTAATCTGAACGTTTAAACCCGTGTTTGATGTAAGATGATGATTATTCCCAATGGCCTTCTGAAACTTCAGGTAGGTATTGTTATAAAATGATGATAAGCTGTTGTTTGAAGCCTTCGATACGTTTATTGCAGCTTTATTGTAGTAGAGTTCCATCCCCCTGTTTGGCATAAAAAGCTGCTCCTTTAAGATGTTGTAGTTTAATCCGAAATTAGAATTTAAATCGAGGTCAGGTGTAAAATTGGCAGTAAATCCAAGGGTAGACGTAAAGTTAAAGTTGTTATTACTTGCCTCATAATTTTCAATGACAGCAACCGGGTTGCTGATACCCAACTCGTCGACCATAGCCAGCGTAATCAATTCCTGACCTTCTTCATCATACATATATGGATTCAGCATGGGTGATTTTCCGAGACTGCTCAAAATTGGACTGGTTTCAGATATTCTTGCTGATTCCTTCAGCTCCGACGTACTGTAATTTAAAGATACACCGGCATTCATTTTTAACCAGGTAAAAATATTTAACAAGCTTACAAATCGCAGGTTATAGCCATCATAATCTGTAGTTTTGATGATCCCATCCCCGCTAAAATAACCAAATGACAGTCCATATCTTGCAATTTCGTCTCCACCCTTAACCTTAACATTTAAATTTCTGAAGGCAGCATCACTGAAAATTAAACTCTGCCAGTTAGTGTCATGCTGATAATCAATGAAACGGTCACTTCTGGGAGTTAAGTACAAGTTTGGATATTCTTCCTTAATTCTTTCTTCCCTCATTCCGGAAGAAAATAGAACCTCACTGATCAGGGTTTTATGCTGCTGTGCGTTTAACTGTGGAATGTAACGCTCAGGTGCAAGTGAATATCCCGCCCTAAGGTCCATTTCAATGACTGTTTGTGTTGCACTAGGGTCAAGTGTCTCAATGATAATTAATCCATTGGAAGCCTTGGAACCGAAAGCTGCAGTAACAGTCGGATCTTTAATTACAGTTGTTTTAGAAATATCGAGAGGATTGATTCCAAGAAGCGGATTATAAGAAAATCCGTCCAGATTGGTTCCAAATAAACCCATTGAAGCAATTGGAATTCCATCAACTATATAAAGCGGCTGGTTATTTGAATTAAGGGAATTTATACCTCTTAGAAGTGTTACAGCACCACCACCGAAGTCACCGGAACGGTTTAAAACATGCATGCCTGCCACACGGCCCTGCATATACTGGTCGACCGATAATGCAGGTGTAAACAACATGCCTTCAGTATTTAACTCAGCATGTGCAACTGTCATATTACGCTTTAACTGCGATTGTGATAAAACCATTACTTCATCATGACCAGAAGTAATATCATTCCTTGTAAGGTAAATCACCAGTTCGTTGCGGTTGTTCAAAAATATTCTTTTTTCCTTGTAATTAGAAATGGGGCTAATACTCAACCATTCATTGCCAGTTAAAACTTTAATAGAAAACTCGCCCTGTTCATTTGTCACCGCCGGCAATTCAAATGATTTTTCAACTCCAATCGAAACATTTGGAACAGGATCACCTGATCCGTTCAGAACCCGGCCTCTTACAACAATAGTGTCCTGAGCCTGAACTGCAATACCCCATAAGAGTATACATGCAGTAAAAAGGGCGCTTCTTGTTATGGTCTTTAAGTTTAATTGGTCCATTCTGAAAGCTCTTGATATTTTGAATGTTTTTTTCATTCCATCATTATTTTAGTTTCCCGCGATAACCTAGTTTACGGGAATAAACTCAACATAATCAATTACTAAACCATTGGAAGGTGCCAGGCCGGGAGCTTTGTATTCAAACCTGATCTTTGCTCTTCCGTAATCCTGAATATTTTCCACATACATGTCAAACTTGTTGAAGCGGCCTACTGGAAGATAACGGGCACCTGTTACACTGAAATTCAATCCTCTGTATCGCACAAAGTCATAATAATCAAATGTTCTGACAAGCTCATCATTTATATATATATCATAAATACCTCCAATGTCCATATGTGTCCCAACTACCATGAGATATTTTCGTGGGAATATTTTTTTACTTTCAAACTCAAGTGAATAACTGCCGTTATATCCTTTCGGAAATACAACCCTTACGATACTGTCATTTGAGGCAGTACTGATAAACTCTCTGATTGGTGCATAAGGATTACTGCTGTTAACAACTGCCCGTGGGGTCCATGCAAATTTATTGACACCTGTTTCTCTTAACAGCCATTCAGCCTCAAATTTTGAACCACCCATATATAATGAATCAGGAATACGATAATTTTCATAGTTATATGCATATCCATTACTTAGAAGAGTCTTTTCCACCGGTTTATAAAAGATCTGGATACTGTCGCCCCTGATATTCTGAAGCTTTAATGTATCTTTTGGCCCTTTCCATACAAATTCTTCCGGCTCCAGCATATTCAGAAAAATACCCTGATCAAGCAGATGAGGAATCAGTACATCCGTCTGCCAGTCAAGTGGTATATCACTATAGTCATTAATACCTGGCACAGCCATATGCTGAGCCATAACGGTAAGTGCTTCACGGTAATCATCCTGTTTAGGAAATACAATTGTGCCGGTTGTATTTCGGAATTCATATTTTACAGGAAAATATGCTGCTTCAAATTTATTAAATACAATAGAAACAGTATCATATATTGTATTCCCATCAGCGTCAAAACCAAGTGGTTTACTTCTCTCCTTATCGAGAATGATGGAGTCCTGACTATCAATATATTCACTCAGAAGACTGTTGGTGACCAGAAAATACTGATAGAAATTAGGAAGGGGTTTTGCTACCTGATCCATTAAAAAATATTTTCCATTACGATAAAGCGGACTTTCATTTCTTAAAGGAATTCCATCCAGTTTAACAATGCTTGCAGATCTTTCAAAATGTGCAAATTTTTTGGAAAGAGTCTGAATTTTTTGTTTCCCGGTAATCATTCCCGACTGAATAAAATGGGAAGAGATATGATACTTCAGCAATAAAGTATCAGGAGTATCTCCTTTCTGATATTGTGCCATTGCATCATTGTCAGGAATAAATAAAGTATAGGGGATATCACTGTTGAAAAGTGTATCAAACTGGTACTGCTTTACAAGCTGAACAAATGAAGATATCTCAGGATCCGCCTGCATGGCATCCCATACATTCTGATCTACTGATTCAGGATATACTGAATAATGATCCTCCCAGTGCTCCTCACAACCAGTTATTGCAAGTATTGTAATTAAAACTGATATGATAAAAATTCTTGGTTTCATACTGTTCTGTAATTAATAAGGTTCAAAACGAATAAAATCCCATAGAAACCTTCCGGGTATCAATGGCCTGATTTCGACCAGGTGTGTAGCATATCTTTTAAAATCCACAGTCCCCAGTTCAATACTGGTAAACGGGCTGCCAGAGGAACCACCTGAGGTTAAATCCACAAGACTTCCTATTTTTTTCCCATCAATAAATACTTCAACCAGTGCATTGGCAGCGTTGAAGGCATCAGCCCTTAAAAAAACTCTATACCTTCCCTGTATCAACCTGGGTAATGTATAAGAAATTTCAAAGTCCCCATTTATTTCCAAATAATCGGCACCCCAGGCTGAGGATTCCTGTTCACCCAGATCAACGAAAGATAAATCGGCACCTGACCATTGGATGTTGATTAATGCATCTTTATCTTCAATCAAATAAGTACCGGGCTGTTGCCTGTATTGGTTAAGAAGCGGTTCTTCATAAAATTCAAAGGTCCGGATGGAACGGGATGGCGTACGTTGAACCATTACCCGGTCTATCATATGAATGGCGCCGCTTTGAGTGATGACATTACTCTCATCATAAAAAAAGCCGATATAATCTACAACTGTATTATTTACAATTACAGTATCCTCTTTGCCCTTATTGATCGCAAGGAACATTCCAACCCCGTTAATACTTACCGGGATATCGGAATGTGTTATGTAATTTGTACTGACACCTTCAAAATTATCAACAAAGTGACGCCCTGTCAGCATATGATAAGCGACGAAATTGTACAAAGGATTTGAATTACTTGTGTAATTATTGTCATCAGGACTTATCATTGCAACTAAATCATTTACATTATTTATTCCCTTTTGGTTAAAAATCCTGTCAGGTTCAACCAACAATGTTACAGGTTGTCTTTTTTCATCATCCTTTAAATTGAAATCGATCAGGGGCCTTAACCCTGTTAAATCAACTGCATCTTTATAAATTTTATAACCGGGATTTTGTTCCAGCCATTGATACGTTGTGAAGGTAATTGGCTTTAATGCCATTTCAACCCCATGTATATAACCGTTTGAAACTTCGATATTAGGCAGGTTTACTGATGCCTGGTTGTTGATCCGGTAATAAGAGGTATCGGTCTGGATAACGAAACTAACAGTCAGGAAATCACCCGAAAGTGTAGGTTCAGAAAACGCCCCGAATGGGAACTGGTTTGTATGCACGCCCATATTCACAACATGGTACCGCGAGAAAGCAGCAGCATATGCCTGATCATTCAATATATCGTTCAGAGAAGAAAATTGTGGATTATCATTGATAAACCTTTCAACTGCACCATTATCAGGCAAAAACAAAGTATATCTGAAATCGGAACCATCAGGATTGTAAGCGCTTAAAGTATTCAGCAAGCCACCTTTTTCAAGGATGGAAATAAAACTTGAATACTGATCTTTGTTTTCCATGAGGAAATCATAGATACTAAGTTGCACTGCGTCTTCGAAATTCGCTTCAATGGGCTCGGGTTCACATGAGAACAGTGTAACTGCCAATAACAACCCAAATATATACGTGATTTTTTTCATTGCAATATTTTTAAAAATCATAAAATGGATTCTGTTTCAGGTTTTTATTTCGCTCAATTTCACTCTCATAAACAGGAAGATACCATCCAAGCGGATTTGTAAGTTTTGCAGCAAGTATCCTTTTTTGGGTAGAAGGTACGTTACTTACAATGACTTCTATCAGTTTGTCCTTACGTGCGTAGTTATCTCTTCTTCCCATCCTGAGCAGGTCGAACCATCTTTTGCCTTCATAAGCTAGTTCCAGAGCCCTTTCATTCAGAATAGCATCTTCAAAAGCGACCCTCGTATTAGCCAGGCTAAGAGCGCTTACATCGGCACGTTGCCTTATGCTGTTTAATACCATTAAAGCCTCGGTATAGCGCTCTAACTGTGATAAAGCTTCGGCTTTCATCAATTTAATATCAGCCAGGCGATATATAATCCAGTTGGCACTGTACTGGTCATCACCGGCCCGTGTAGTCTGTCCGTCAGGAGCCTGCCCCACATATTTCCAGATGATAAAATCATCATCCCCATATTTTTTAATTGATGCACCTTCGCCCCGAATCAATTCACTTGCAAACTCGAAGGCAAACATTTCCAGCGCCTTCTGACTTGGATCATAATTGTAGCTAAATCTCTGCGTTAATCCAAAAGTATTATTTCTTTGGTTCCTTCCACCGTCAAACTGGAATTCAAATATACTTTCCAGTGAATTTCCCGGATAGAAAAGTTCAAACCACCGGGAAGTAGGCATCAGCTGAATTTCAATGTTCTGCTCTACACTCCTGATGTGTTCAAGGGCTTTAGCATACTCAAATCTCCATAGGGCTATATCAGCCAGCAAGGCATCATATGCTGCCTTCGAGGCCCTGCCTTTATTCTCAGCAAGAGTTGGGAAGCCACCTGAAGGCGCATACACACGGTTTGCTTCCAGATCGCTCACTATCTGATTCAATATAGTTTCTTCAGTTGATATTGGCAGGTAAAAATCCGTATCATCACTCTCTGAAGGTGTCAAAACAAGCGGAACATCCCTGTACAGCCTTACAAGGTAAAAATATGCCAGGCTTCTGAGAAAATAAGCCTCCGACATCAGGCTATACATCTGAAAGTCTGTAAAAGTATTATCAATCTGCCGCACTTCCGGAGCATTTTTTATCACTTCGTTACAGTAATTTATAACCTTATAAAAGTCAGCCCAATTGGTAATGCCATTGTCAGGATAGATGTTGTTCTCCATCAGCAGCTGTTCCTCCCAGCCCTGGTTAAAATCTCCTTTCACAAGATCGGCACGCACTTCACCAAATACAAACAGTTTCCTGTCCATTGCAGAAAATGATTCATAACCTGCCATTAACACTGCTTCCACATCTTCCTTTGTTTTCCAGAATTCATCTCTGACTAAACCACTTGTAGGTTGTAAATCGAGCCATTCATTACATGAAACCTGTGATAAAATGACCAGGGAAATCAGAAAATATTTTATTGTTGCTCTCATAATTCATTCATTTTATTAAAATCCGACACCTACACTAAAGGTTATAATTTTGGGTGGTGGTGTTTTGGCATTATCAACACCCATCCAGAACGGATTGCTGGCATCCTGCGATACTTCAGGATCCTGACCCGAGTAATTGGTAAAGGTCAATAATTTACGTGCACTCACAGTAAAATTTGCTTTCCTTACTCCCAACTTGTTACACAAATCCTGACTTAACTGGTATCCGAACTTCAGGTTGTTCAACCTCATGTAGTCTCCTTTTTCCACATACCTGTCAGAGCCAAGGTTATTGGCAGGATGGTTCATGTAAGCTTTAGGCAGAATGCCAGGTTCATTTTGTCCCTGTACCCTCCATCTACTAAGCACTGCCTTGCTGTGGTTGTTTCTGTCGTTCATACCTTCTGTTTCCAGGGCAACTCCATTGATGATATCAAATCCAATACGGTAATGAAAACTGATACCAAAATCAAATCCCTTGTAGCGCACATTGGTACCGAAACCACCGATGAATTTCGGATTTGAATCCCCGATCCAAACCACATCATTGAGGTCAATTTTTCCATCTTTGTTTACATCTTCATAAATGGGGTCACCACCTTTGAATGTATATGTGTCGGTATAACGAAGGGGCACCGGAATCCCTTCGCTGTCACGCAGGACTTCATCATTGGCATCCCTTGCTACAACGTCTTCATCGCTTGCCCATACACCGAGATACCGGAAACCAAAGAAAGAACCAATCGGCACACCTTCCTGCACCCTGATGGGATACTGCTTGTTACCGATGGATGTGGAACGCTCCGGATTGAAATTTTCGGGTAATTTGTCAAAAGTATTGATGTTTTGTGAAGAGTTAAAATTAAAAGACACCAACCAGTCTTTTGTACGGAAGGCTCTCCAATCTGCCATCAACTCCCAGCCCCTGTTGGTCATCATTCCACCATTCAGATATTTCAACCCTGCATATCCAGAAGAATAGGGAATCTGATAATAATCTCTCTCCTGAGTACCACCAAAAAGAATATCTGTTGTTACTTTTTCATAAATATCTGTTTCCAGGTAAATCCTGTCATTGAACAGACTGAATTCTGCACCAATATTATAAGAAGTTATGTTTTCCCACTTGAGATTATTCAGCTGAATACTTGACGGGGCAATTGCAGGATTAAGAATATAACTTCCGGTTCCTGTAGACTGATAGGTAGCAAAACGGGCATACACATCTCCCGGTTGTCTTCCTGCTACACCCCAGCTGAACCTGAACATACTTTCTCCCAGCCAATCAAGGTCCTCCAGGAATGGCTCGCTTGAAAACCTCCATCCAACCGATACCCCTTTAAATAACCCCCAGCGGTTGTTGGTTCCAAATGAAGAATGTGCATCAGCCCTTAAAATTGTCTGAAGCATATATCGGTCGAAAGCTTTATAGTTGATGTTTGATAATCCGCTTATCATCCTGCTTTCTCCGGCCCCTGTTCCTATCCAGTTAATCTGTGCATCGATTGCAGGATCTTTAATGTCAGTACTGGGCGTCCGGTTACTTTGAATGTTCATCCATTCATAACCTGACTGGTCAGTTATCCAGGTGAAAGCCCCTGAAAGTTCATGATTTTTATTCTTAAATGGTGAAGAAAATGCTACCTGACTCTCGGTACGTATAGACTGGTTCAGATTATTACTTTCTTCTGCCTTATTTATGTTCCATTCCAGCCAATCTGCACCGATGGCGTTATATGGCAGATAATTTTTTGATTTTTCCCCCTGATACTGGAATGATACTGTTTCACGGAACACCAGCCAATCGTTGAACCTGTATTGTAGAAGGAATGTATTTTCAAGTGTATTCATGCTCCTGTCATTGGTACCAAGTTTGGCAACTGCGACCGGATTAAAGAACGTAACCCCATTCCCCTGATAACTATTGATCGGTGTAAAATACTCTCCGGTTAAATTACCATATGCATCATGTTCCCAGATACTCATATTCGGAGCTTTGATATAGGCCATTTCCCTTATATTCCTGTTGTCAATCCGAAGGTTTCCTTCTATGGTGTTGGCAGTATAATTAAATTTTACCTGGAACAGCAGGTTCCTTGAAAGGAAATAGTCCAGGTTCACACGTGTTGAAAAACGTTCTGAGCTGGTATTAATCGTAGTACCGCCTTCATCAACATAACTGAATGATGTAAAATACCTTGTTTTTTCTCCCCCACCGGAAATACTGAAATAATGGTCGTGAGTCATGGCGTCCTGGGTAATTTCCTTTATCCAGTCAGTATTTTGAGAGTAATTGTAAAAGTCAACGTAATCGCGGTCGTAGGCAATTTCAGGCGGTATTTGGTAAACACCCCTGGAATTGTGCCATGCTTCCAACTGGAGCATGATATATTCATCACCATTCAGCATGGGAATTGCAGGAGGCTGAAAGTTTAAACTGTTTTTGTACTGATAATCGAACTGCACCTTACCCATACGCCCCTTATGAGTTTCAATAAGTAAAACACCATCAGCACCCTGCGAACCGTAAACTGCTGTTGAAGCAGCATCCTTCAGAACCTCAATTGATTTTATATCCTGAAGGGCGATGTTAATCAGGTTACTGATATCTTCAGAGTCTGCAGAACTTAAATCAAAGTTATTTTCAATACGGAACTGTGGTACCCCATCAATTACGATCAAAGGTTGGCTGCCTCCCATTGAACTAAGTCCCCGGATAACAAGTTGCGATCCTGATCCAGGGTCTCCGGATGCACTGATGATATCAAGCCCCGATACTTTACCCTGAAGTGCATCGGCAGCAGAAAGAACTCCCACATCCTGCATGTCCATTAAATCAACTTTAACCGAGGATGATGCCCGGTCACGGTCAGCAATGTTTGTCAATGTATTTACAGAACGTGCTTCAGCAGTAACAGTAACCTCTCCAAGTGCCACATCAGACGATTCAAGTTCAATCATAATTGTTTTAGAGGGATCCTTGGGGATATCTTTTGATTTGTATCCGATCACACTCACACGTACATTGTTCGCAGGATTAGCCATCTGGAGAACGAAGTCTCCGTTCACATTGGTTATGGTTCCGTTTACAACTCTGTCTTCACTGTCATATTCAACAATATTGGCACCAATAATTGTTGTTTTATCCGAGCTGTCGATAACCCTGCCCCTGAGTACGACCCGATCCTGGGCATTTGAAATTAAAAAGCTACAGAATGCAACTATAAAAATTATGGTAATTCTGATTTTTTTCATCTCGTTCACAAACCTTAGGTTTTATATATTCAATATATTTATTGTGTATCCAGTTCATCAGGATTCAGTACCTTGTTAATCTGATGGATAACACCATTGTTAAAAGTATTCGGAAATACTTCCTGCCCGGTACCTAAACTAACCCCTGTCAACCTGTTGGTAAAACTTGATTCCTCAATTTCGGCATAAATACTTCCGTCACGATTTTTAAACCTGATGACATCTATTCCCGGTTCGATATATAATAGCGTATATACCGTTGAAAATGGTGTGGATTTTTCATCACGTCGTATGGTTTCATAGTATCTGGCTTCTTTATTTCCATCAGTAAATATAAGATCACCCTGGACGAAATGGAAAAGCAGGATATTTCTTAACTGTTCAACCGGCAAAGCATTCAGGTTTGCTTCCAGTATGGCTTCATTGCTTGGTATAAAAACAGTATAAAATTCATTGTTTGAAGCGAATGTATACCGGTATTCCTTATCATTTGCAAGTCCAGCTTTTCGCATCAGCTGATGAAATTGTGGAAACTCTGTTGATATTCGTGCAAACAGTGTCGAACTTGTAAATGTAAACCAGTTTTGAATTTCATAGGTAGTTCCATTGTCAGCATCAGCACTCAGCACTCGAGGGAACTCCGGAGCAGGTATACTGCCTCTGAATCCTTTTGTGGTAAGCCCTGTTCCTGAAACTTCACCTGTTTCATTATTTACTATAATATAATTACCAGCCAGGTTGGGAATAAACTCCTTGCGCGCAAGTCCTTTCGGCTGGTCTGATGCAATATGATTAAGTAATAATGTTCTTAGTTCATTGTTATTTAAAGAGAATTGAGTATAGCTACCCTGAGTTACAAGGAAGGTCGAGAATCTGTTATTTACCCTGTCGTGAATCAGTGATGAGTCGAGCGAGGTATTAATATCAGATTCCACAAAAAACATATAGTTCTTATTTTTCCTTTTTAAAGAAGGCAGTAATCCGGCAGATTCAATGGCGTACATCACTTTTTGATAACCCTGCTGCAGGTAAATCGGACCTGTAACACTGCTGAATGCCCTTGGGACAATAGCCTTGTTCAATCCGATGAAAGTACTGTTACTGCCAAATTTCTTTTCTACAACTGTTGCTGGGTCAATTTCCACAAGATCTAGTTCTCCGTTATAGAATCCCCGTGAAAAATCACTGGGATAAATTGGATTTATAGATAAATAACTGTTTGCAATAATTCTTTTAATATGCAGTGGTGATCCGTTTAAGGTTCCCCATCCCCTGGGTATTTTGATGTACTCATCGATAAACTGTTCAAAAGCTTCATTTGTGGGAGCCATCAATCCGTGGTGGTAACGTATGCTTACATTCTGAGGAAGACCAAAAGTACCAGTAGGAGGTTTTGTCCTTTCACTTGTCAAATCAAATGTCAGTGTGGGGAATGACAGGTCAAACAGTGAATCAACTTTTAATCCCTGATCAGCACCAGGCTGCCGGTTCGTCTTCTGCTGATTGAATTCAAACCTGGGAAATATATTTACCAGATCACGGAACTGTGTATAGGAATAAGTTCCATTTTCCTCATTTACAAACTGATATGCATTCTTCAATGGTTCAACAACCTGGTCAACTACATATATGAACCCGTTTTCTGCAAATACTTCATCACCCACAATTCTGGCATTTGCATAATGTATATCATTGCCTCCGCCAAATGGTCGGTTAAAATAATATTCATAATCAGTGGATGCCAGATCATATATGCTAAAGTATTCACTGAAGAAAACAGGTGCATATTTGCGTGAATCAGTAGCTACCCGCCGGTGCCAGCCAGTTTGAAGAGTGTCTGTTAACTGTAATACCTTGTCCCTTCTTACAACTCCGTACTTTCTGTCTCTTTCGAAAAGCAATGACTCGCGCTTGAAACCTTTGGGCTCATTGTTGTTTATATCGAGGGTATCGATCCATCCATACACATCCAGTGAACGCAACTGTTGTTTCGACCAGGGGTTCTGGATGATATGATATCTTACAAGCCGCTCAAGCTCGGGCAAGGGAACATCCGTTATGGAATTATATGACGGATGGTTTGCAAACCATGCGTTGAAAGCCTCATCGGAAGGTGCAAAGATCGTGTAGCTTCCGGAAACGTTAATGAGCTTGTCATATTCTGTAAGCTCAATGGCTTTGGCAAATACTGACAATTCGGGCTGCTCCAGAATCTGGGTGTATAACTTGCCTGCCAACCACTCCGGACGTTCATATTTATCCAATTCTTCGCGGCAACTATACATGAGTATCAGCACCAAAAAAACAGGTAGCAATTTAGATTTGATTCCAATCATTTTATTAGATATTATAAATAATACTTTTTCTCTAATGCCGGCCAAACATATAAAAAATGCTGCTAACATTATATTACATATCTTACCATGAATAACACAAAGCATACAAAACCTTATTATTATTAAATTCCGTTAAAAAACCTCAAACATGAACTACATCTGATACTTCATCAACCTTCTCATGCAGTCCCCGGTCCCTGAAATGAGCAGGAGTAATCCCGAACTGTTCCCTGAAGCATTTGATAAAGTATGACATATTATTAAAGCCTGTAAGGTAACATACCTCCTTCACCGTATGGCTCCGTGTGTTCAGGAGACCATACGCTTTTTGTAATTTTACTATTCTTATAAATTCAACGGGTGAATAACCTGTAAGCTCTTTCACTCTTCTGTATAACTGGGTAGTACTTAAATTCATCTGCTGGGAAAGACTGTTGACATTTAGTTCTGGATCAGATATGTTTGCTTCCAGAATTCTTCTGACATTTTGCAGAAACTCCTCATCCCGTGAAGACAGGCTGTTCTGAACTTCAACCATAAAGTTTTGTGTCATGTATTTTTCCCTGATCAGTTCCCTGTTTTGAATCAGCCGTGCTGTCTGAGACAGCAACAGTTCGATGTCAAATGGCTTGGTTACGTATGAATCTGCCCCTACAACATAACCTTCGGCAATTTGTTCCTGTGAATCTTTTGCAGTAAGTAAAAGCACCGGGATGTGACAGGTTTCCTTATTCTCCTTTATTTTTTTGCACAATTCAAGCCCATTCATCACAGGAAGTAATATATCAGAAATTATGATGGAGGGTAAATGCTGCTGCACAAGTTTCCATGCTTCATCTCCATTACTGGCATATAAACAATTATATTTCCTCGAAAAAATATTTACAAGAAACTCTCCCAGTTCCTGATTGTCTTCAACAATAAGAATAGTCACATGCCTGTTTTCTTTACCAGGGTTATCTGCTTTATTAACAGCAGACTGTGAAATTTTCAGGGATTGCAAAATATTTAAATTCTCAGTTGCAGACCGCTCATAATCACCTGCTGGGATGTTAACATGAAAAGCTACCCCTTTCCCCGGAATGGATTCAACACTTATAGTTCCTTTATGCATCTCAACCAATGATTTGGCGAATGACAAACCAATGCCGGCGCCTTCTGAAAATTCATTTACTTTATAAAATCGTTCAAAGATCTTTTCCTTGTTTTCATCGTCAATTTCCTTTCCTTCATTAAATACTGTGAGATGTATATTTCCGGCCCCGGTAGGCTCACCAGAAGTCTTCATCATATTGACCTCAAGCTTAACTGTGATAGAATGTCTGTCAAATGTATGTTTAAATGCGTTGGAAATCAGGTTGTACAGAATCTCCTCAAACTTTTGAACATCAATATATGCAAAAATTGTCTCTTCCGGAATATCCAGATTTAAAGTGATATGACGGCTGGCCTCGTAACCGTGAAAATTAAGAGCGACCTCTTTCACCACTTTAACAACATCTGCCTTTTGTGGCTGAAACATCAGCTTTCCTGCATGTAATTTTCTGAAATCTATGATCTGATTAATAAGACGTGATAAATATCCTGAATTTCTTGATATGAGTTGAAGATGTCCTTTCCATTGGTTATCGGCTGACATATTTTTCAAAAGGTCTTCAACAGGAGCTATAATCAGGCTCAATGGTGTCCTGAGTTCATGTGCGATATTTGTCAGAAACACCATTTTACTTTCATTGTTTTCAATGGTCACTGAATCCAGTTTTTTCTGATAAGCGGATTTCTGTTTGTTGATCATGACATACATGAGTAAATAAGAAAGGAACAAAGCAAGCAAAGCATAAGCAACAACAGCTAAGTGGGTTTTATACCAGGGTGGTTTGATTTCAATATTGAGCCTTTTTTCACGTTCAGACAAGATTCCATCTGAACTGATTGCCCGTGCTTTTAAGATATACTTTCCCGGAGGAATATTTGAAAGATAAATATTGCCTGTAGAAGCCGGAACGGTAATCCAGTTCCTGTACAAGCCTTCAAGTGTATAAACAATGCCGTTGTCAGCGGGATGCTGAAAATGCAGAGCAGAAACACCAATACTGAATACATTATTTTTATAAGGCAGTTGGAGGGATTCCATCTCATCCAGCACCACCATCATTTTTTTCTTCCCACGCAGGGTGTCACCTATTTCAACCAACCTGTTCCTTATACGTAAATCAGTAAAACTAATCCTGGGCCGTATCTCATTTATTTTGATATCCCGCGGGTAAAAACTGGTAAAACCCTTATCCCCTCCAAAAAACAACTGCCCGTCTGCTGCCTTATAGTAGGCATTTATCATGAATATCTCGCCCTGGATACCATCTGAAGAATTAAATACTAAAACAGAAGGGTTGGTTTCAAACCTGTTATAACGTGCAAGTCCTTTATTTGTACCTACCCATAAATAACCATCTTCATCCGCGACCATTGATATAACATCATCTGAAGGAAGCCCCTGTTGAGTGGTTATATAACCAAACTTTTCCGTACCAGGGTTCAAAATATTGATTCCACCTCCCTGGGTGGCTATCCAAATATTTCCATCAAAATTCTCTATCAGGCAATTGATCTCATTATTATTCAAATAATCATCCTGTTGCCCTACTGCAACATATCTTTTAAAATAAACCTCAGGTTTGATTTTTCCTGATAAATCAAGGTTTTCATATTCCCCCTGCAATCTGTTCAGACCATTATTAGTACCAATCCAAAATCTCTTTTTGCTGTCAAGAAATATATCAAGTATTACATCATCTGATAAAGAAGATGAAATTTCAAGGTCTGATGTAAACTGATAGACGATACCTTCTTTATTGTGAGCCAGATTTGGTATGAAAAATAATCCAAATCCATGACTTCCAACCCATAAATTCTTGTTAGAATCAACAAAGATTTTGCGGATGGAATATTTTAACTCCGTTTGCCCTTTGAAAGGTGTCAGCTTCCAGCCCGCTCTTGTTTTTTGCAGGAGGTATAATCCAATTTCAGTTCCTATCCAGAATAATGAATCAGTTTGTTTTGCGATATCCCATACTCCATCAGCTGCACTTCCGGTAGCAGCTGAAAGCAGTGGAATTGTCTCATAGGTAATACCGGAACCTGTTAATGTCTGCTTCTTTTGAATAATATTCAAACCATTATTTCTGCACCCCACAATGATTTCATTTTCTGTTCCCTCAAAACACATTACAGTGTTTGAATTCAATGATACCGGCTGGGTAAGATCCCTTCTGAAAAAGTTAAACTTTTTCCTGTACAAATTCAAGATGCTTATACCTTGTCCCTGGTGCCCGATCCACAGATTACCTGAGAAATCTTCATAAAGAGTATGAATTTCATTATCAAGCAATGTACCCGATTTATTAGGATTGGGTTCAAATTTCCCTGTAAATCCTGTGTGTAAATCAAGATACAGCAGTTTGGGATACCTTACCGTTCCGTAGATTCTGTTGTTTGAAGCACAAAAAACCTTACGGATATCTGTTCCTGGAAAGAAATTGTTTTGTGAAAACAAGTTTCTTTTCATGGAGTATGAAACAAGGCCTTGAGAAGTGGCAATATATATTGAATGCTCGGATGCCTGAAAAGCTATATCATTTACTGTTTTGTTCAATTCAACAAGCGTATCAACTACAAGGGTTGGCTTATCAAGAATTCTAGACATTGAGATAAAACAGATCGTACTATTGTTGTTGCTATTGTTTACAAGAACAAGCTTGTTCCCTGCAGAGACAGAGTAATGGAAATAATAATTTAACACCTCCCCTGAACTATAAATCTGCTGCTTGTCGAGTACAATATTATGATTATTCATTTCGGTTAACGGAAGAATAAAAATTCCTTCAACGGCATGTACAATCAGATGATCATCCAGCTGAGACAAATTGAAGATATTAATCCCCCGGCTTCCTGTGTCCTTAAATCTGTAAGTGATGAAATTATTTGTTTCCCTGATATACCGGCTCAGGTTCATTGAAGTGGCAATCCAAAGGTTATCACGCGTATCAACAAACAGCATTTTTATTTTTTTCTCCGGAAGACCACTGGTATTGCCAATATCCGGCCTGTAAACTTTAAACTGATAACCATCGTATCGTATCAGCCCCGACCATGTAGCAAACCACATGTTGCCTGTTCCATCCTGTACGATCGAATTGATTTCACCATCAGGCAAGCCATCTTCAGTACGCAAATAACGGAAATCATTGCCGAAGCTGATTCCGGCAAAAAGGAAGAAAAATAATCCCGTCAGTATGCAACTTTTCATACATACAAACATAAAAAATCATTCATTCCAACAATAACATTTTATAACATTTCTTTCAAGAATTTTGCAATCTACAATGGAATCAGGCATTCTAAAGCGTGTATTTAAATATTATTTAACACATAGAGCATATAATTAAACAAACTGGTATAATGCTACTTTTGCAGGATTAAAAATCATTATGAACAAGATCTGTTTTGTTTGTCAGGAACAGCTTTCATTGGAAAACATGAAAGTTAATCAGGAATTGATGTTACCCGTATGCAATGCCTGCAGAGGTACCGAAAAGGAAAAAAAGGCAGTTCAAGAATATAATGAAAGTCTGGCAGATGGGTTGATCTGCGGATGTATATAAAAAAAACCGCAGTTTCCTGCGGTTTTATGTTCTTCTCACTCTTCTTATAGCTGTTAATTTAACAGGTGTATATAATTTTCGTTTATAAGGCTTGGAAGAAAGCTTGCAATCAGCCCCAGGGCCTGTTCATCATCTACTTCTGTTTGAGTAATTACTGCCTGTTTTCTCAATTCCTCTGCATTCAGTACAGCACTGTTAATCTGGCCCGGCACTGTACTCCACGATTTTTTTACCGTCTTTGTTCCGAACCCTTTTTTGGAAGAAATGTAACAAACTTCAAAAAAACGGGAACTTACTATATAAGCACATCCATCAGAGGTTGCCCGTTTAACAACTACAACCCCATTTTCGCTCCCTTCATACTTCAGGTTCCAGGCTTTCTCAACATTGATCCCCATAGACAGGTTTTCTATGGCTGCAATTTCATATTTATTAAACCCTTTACGGATACCTGCAGCTTCTGCACGTACTGAAATAATAAGAACACCAATAATTGTCACTACAAGCATCTTTAAATTCTTCATGGTTTTAAATTTTAAATTAAACATTAGCTTTTTGTTTTTGAACTTTTTGTTTCTGATACGACGGCAAATATATCCTGTTGTTACAGGAAAATCGCTGCTATAAAACATTTTACGATTCATGCAGTTAGGCTTTGAAATTTCAAAAAATTTTCATACCTGTAGTATTACGGATATTCTATAACATTAAATGAATAAAATATCCATTTTTTAAATAAAAAATCATCTTTCTGATTTCAGTTTAAAACATGATGATTTCATCCTTTTGGGCAAAAAAAATCAAAAACTGAAAAAAAAATTTATCCGGGATCTAATTTCACTTCGAAATATTGCCCTGATAATAAAAAATACTAACATTGCCTTCAAATCAGGTAACCAGAAATAAATAAGATGAAATTTAGCGAGCTAGTCATTAAAAGATGTTCCGTCAGGAAATTTAAAAATCAACCCGTTGAGAAAAGAAAGCTTGGGAAAGTTCTGGAAGCTGCCCGTATGGCCCCTTCGGCAGTCAATTACCAACCATGGCATTTTGTTGTTGTACAGGAACCTCAAAACCTGGAGAAGATCAGAAAAACATATCCGCGCGACTGGTTTAAAACAGCCCCTGTTGTTATAATGGCCTGTGCCGATCATTCTCAATCATGGAAAAGAGGTGTCGACGGGAAAGACTTTGCCGACATTGATGTAGCCATTGCCATTGACCATCTGATGCTTCAGGCAGCTGATTTGGGACTGGGGACATGCTGGGTTTGCAACTTCGACACCCAACGGTGTGCTGAATCCTTTAAATTTCCCGGATATGTAACACCTGTCGCGCTGATTCCCATTGGTTATCCTGAAGAAGAAAATACCGCTGATAAAAAGAGAAAACCCCTTGAAGAAATCGTTCATTGGGAATCTTTTGAAGGAGAATATCCTTCATCTTTCTAGAACAGGACTCATAGCAAGGTACTTCTCCAGGCGGTTCATCCCTTCTTCAATATTTTCTATCGAACTGGCATAGGAAAACCTTAAATATCCTTCCCCGTTTTCACCAAAATCAATTCCGGGGGTTACGCCCACATGTGCTTTATCCAGTATATCAAAAGCCAGTTTATAGCTATTACCGCTAAGATGCCTTGCATTTACAAATACATAAAATGCCCCTGTAGGAACATTTTTAACAGAAAATCCCATACCTTTCAATCTCGCTATCATGTAAAGGCGGCGCCGGTTGTATGTCTCCTTCATTTTTTCAACATCTGGTCCTGCATGTTGTAAAGCGGCAATACCAGCCCGTTGTACCACAGAACCTGCACATATAAACAGGTTTTGCTGCAACTTCTGCATCGGACGGACGAAGTCAGGAGGTGCTATCACATATCCCAACCGCAGGCCTGTCATGGCAAAGAGTTTTGAAAAACCGCTCAGCACAAAGGCCCTGTCTGAAAATTCAAGCATAGAATGGGCCTTACCTTCATAAACAAGACCATGATATATTTCATCAGAAATGACAGGTATATCATACCTTGCCAGTTCCTGCATCACTTCAGCTTCAAGCAGATTACCGGTTGGATTCATCGGACTGTTGATGATAATGGCCTTTGTTCTATTGGTAATGCGCCTGCATATTTCTTCTGTCCTGTATTGAAAACCATCTTCTTCATAAACTGGCACCCTTACTGCTTTCGCACCAATGAATCTTATAAAATTGGGATAACATGCATATCCCGGATCCGATAATATTACCTCATCATCTGTATCACACAAAACCCCTAGTGCCAGCAGAATGGCAGGAGAACTGCCTGAAGTTACGATAATCTGGTCAGGGGAAATCTTCACGTTGTATTCCCGGTCGTACCGCTTTGCAATTTCCTCACGCAATTCAGGATCACCCAGACTGTGTGTATAGTGTGATCTCCCTTCAGCATATGCTTGCCTGGCTGCATCAGCTATGCACTCCGGCACATCAAAATCAGGTTCTCCCACTTCAAGGTGAACAACATGGATACCTCTGCGTTCCATCTCTGCAGCCTTCTCAAGCACCTCCATCACAATAAACGGAGCAATATTCTTAACCCTTTCTGCAAGCATAACATTCTATTCTTTTATCCTCAATATTTTCTTCGCTGTTGCTCTTCGCTCAAAAGGCTTTTTGCCGTCTGGTTTCTGCTTAAGGTCTTTAAGGTGTAAAAGTACTCTAAGAAGCACCCATGACCCGTCCTGCTCTCTGCTCTTCGCTCTTCGCCCTATTGCCTGCTCTTCGCTCTTCGCCCTATGCTCTTTGCCCTATGCCCTGTGCTCTGTGCCCTGTGCCCTGTGCCCTGTGCTCTGTGCCCTGGCTTCCTACACCAACTGCTTCGTCATCTGCAGGGCCTGTTCCCCATACCCCCCGCCAAACAGGTAATAGTGATTCAGCACGTGATATAACTGGTAAAGCCGGTTCCTGTCTTTCCAGTCAGGGGGCAATGGATATACTTCATTGTAGGCACTGTAGAACCGCTGGGAGAAGCCTCCAAACATGGTCATGATTCCCATCTCCATCTCCCGGTCGGAATAACTGGAAGCAGGATCTATCAGTGCAGGCCCCTGTTTTGTCTGCATGAAGTTTCCCGACCACAGGTCACCATGGATCAGGGACGGTACTGAATAATGGGGAACCAAAGAATCTATCTTTTCAAAAAGGCGATCATATATTTTCATTTCAGCTGTGGAAAGCGGCCGTTCTTTCTGAATCAGGTGAAGCAGGAAACGAAGCCGGTTTTCCCTGAAAAAAACGGCCCATGTATCTTTCCATGAATTGTCCTGCAAAGTGGAGCCACAGTAGTTATTATTGTAAAAACCAAAATTTTCATTCTGGTACTGATGTATTATAGCCAGTCCGCGCCCCAGAATTTCATCGGAGTTACCTGCTGCATTACCCGGCACAAGATATTCCTGCACAAGGAACCCCGGTGTTTCATCCACTTCTTTTGAAGCAATCACTTCCGGAACAATCAGCTGACCCCCGGCTGCTTTCTTAAGCTCCCTCAGGCTTTCTGCCTCCCTTATAAAAATGTCAGCCGGACAGTCACTGTTCCATTTCAAAAAGAAAATGCCCTCACTGGTATCAATCCTGGAAGCATGATTGATACAACCTCCACCAAGATTAACGGAAGAAATGATCTTCACCTGCCTGCCAAAAACTTCAGATAGTTTCGTCTCCACAATGCCATCAACCGATTGTTGCCCATGGAATAATTTCATTGAAACAATATTTTCAAATTATATAAAAGCCTTTTGCCGTCAGGCAACCAGTAACCAGCAACCAGAAACAAGTAACTGCCTGTGCTCCAATCCCCCTAACCCCCTTTGGAATACAAGCTTACCGTTGATTCAAAGCAGTGGACAAAGGCTGTATGTTTGTAAAAGAGCATAAGCCTCCTTAGTTATTTGTAAATTGTATTTGCGAAACACAAAGAAAGGAAGCTCATGCAAAACAAAGTTAAAACAATTAATTTTCAGGGACAAAACAT
>JAEYNZ010000135.1 GCA_023412195.1 Bacteroidota bacterium | reverse complement strand
AAAATTTAAGTCGTTTTGTTCTGATTTTCTGATATTTACCTTCATTATTTGTGTTAAGAAAAACGAATCAAATGTAGTATATATTTGTGTTTGTTGTTATATATAACAAATAAGATTTATTAGGTTTGGAAAAAAAAATTACCTGCTTTATTTTCATCTGTGAACGCACCTATAATTATAGGATTTTCTCCTTATTCTTTTTATTCCATATTATTCTGTAATGGCTTGTTTTACTTATTAAATAAAAGAATTGAATGTGTTTGACAGGCTATTAAGGTGCTGTCATTTTAATGCTGTGCAGTGAACGTTAAGAAATGTATTCTCATGTAGAAATATAACTGTATTATTAAATTTTCCTGAATAATATTTTAAAGAGGTTCAGTTTCCAACAGTGATGGTGAAGGCATGTAAAGACAAAGACTTTCTATCCTGAAACCTTAAGGATAGAAAGCCTTTAATTTTACAAGCCTTTTCTTTTGTTTAAATATCTGTGAAATATATTTTAAGTATATGAATATTCAAAAGAACAACAAAATTTTTAAGCACCTCCACCAATACTTTTGCTTCTTTCAATTGATTGTAAGGCCAGATAGTTATCCCCAAATTTTTTAAGATTTTCCATTTCATCATCAAACTGGTTGAAATGCCGTTCTTCTTCAGCCACCAGTTCTTCAAATATTTTTTTTGTAACAGCATCGGCATTCTGGGCGCATTCATTGGCCCATTCATTATATTCACGGGCACTGGTATCTTCCATTTGGGCTGCCATTTCAAGCATCTCTCTTACGTCTTTTACCTGGTTTACTTCACCGGCAAGCTTCATATCAACATCTCCCTTGAGAAATAATATGCGCTCAGCAAGTTTTTCCACATGAACCATTTCCTGGATGGCAGTGCGTTTAAAAAGGTTTGCCAGCAAATCATACCCCTGGTCATCGCAATGAAAATGAAAATACATGTACTGGTGAACCGCCTGGAGTTCATCGGCCACTGCTGCATTAAGCAGTTCTATGCTTCTTTCTTTCATGATAATTAATATTACGGATTAAAAAAATAATTGCTTCTATAGGTTTTAATCCTCAAATTAAACAAATACTTTTTACCACGCTAACAAAAAGCAATAAAAAACATATTAAGTAGATTGTTTTTTAACCCAGCTTACGATCTTTTCATCATCGGGTTTCACTTTAGGTTCAGCCATATCAACCAGCTTCCCTTTTTCATCGATCATGTATTTCTGAAAGTTCCAACCCACTTCTGAATCTAAAACTCCATTTTTTGATTTTTGAGTCAGCCATTGGTAAACCGGGTGCATGTCAGATCCTTTTACCGAAATTTTTGACATCATAGGAAAAGTTACGCCATAGTTTCTCTGACAGAAAGAAGCAATGTCTTCATTGCTGCCAGGCTCCTGCTCACTGAAATTATTGGCAGGGAATCCAATTATAACAAAATCTTCCCCACCATAAGTATCATATAACTTCTGCAGTTGCTCATATTGCGGAGTGAAACCGCACTTGGAGGCTGTATTTACAACCAGAACCTTTTTTCCCTTCAGGTTGGAAAAATTAAATTTGTTGCCTTCAATATCTTCTACAGTAAAATCATAGAAAGAGTTTTGTCCTATGGCCATTGCTGTAATTAAGATCATGCTAAAAAGTAAAAACAGGTTTTTCATTTTTGAATTTATTTATAGTTGAACATTAAAAACAATTCCATAAACAAAAGGTTGTAATTCATGGTGACAATCATCAAATTTAAAAGGCAAGGGAGAAACATTTTATTATATGCTGCCGTTGCTTTAAATTTAAGGAATAATTCAGGATAATTGCAATGTGTGGAAGATTTGTACAGATAATTGATATTGAGCTTTTTATTAAAAGGTTCGGAGTGAAACAGCCTTCTGTGATTACTGTAAAAGATAATTTTAATGTTTCACCGGGCGATATGGCCTATGTAATTACCAATGATAAACCCGATGAATTGCAGGCATTTCAGTTTGGGATGACTCCCGGGTGGGCTAAAAAGCAGATGTACCTTATCAATGCCCGGGCAGAAGGTGATCATAACATGGAAAATGATTCCGGCTACTCAGGGGAGTTGGGCATTGTGAAGAAGCCCGCTTTCCGTACTGCCATTAAATCGAGAAGGTGCCTGGTTATTGCCAATGGCTATTTCGAAGGCCCCCTGAAGGAACGGTTGAGCAAGCCATTTCATATTCATAAGAAGGGTCAGGAAGTGTTTACCTTTGCAGGAATCTGGGATACATGGGCTGATAATACCACAGGCGAAGTGGTGCATTCATTTTCAATTATCACTGCAGGTGCCAATGAGGTTACTGCCAAAATAGGGCACCACCGTTCGCCGGTTATCCTTGACAGGCAGGATGAAAAGAAATGGCTCGATGATACCCTTCCCCTGAATGAAGTACTTAGTCTGCTTAAGCCTTACCAGGGTGATGATTTCAAAGCCGACCCGGTTTCCATTCGTGTAAAGGATCCTAAAAACAAGGGCCGTGACCTGCTGATACCTATTGATCATGCGAGCACCACTCAATATGAGGCAGAAGTTAAAAAAGACCTTAAACTTGAAGGAATGGGCCGCAACAGGAGAAAGGAAGACCCATTGGGAACCCAGGGCAAGTTATTTTAAAAGGTGGTTTATCTATGTTATGACTTATATGGCAGTTTAGCCATTTTTTCGACTTCAACCGAAGGAAATCCAAACTCTTCAACCACTTTCCCAAGTATAAGATAGATGCCGTCGCCCCGGAAAGGATAATCTTTCAGGGTAGCAGGGAAATGAACCGTATCGAAGAATTCACCCGTTGAATCGAGAAAAGCGGCAAAGTGCATAATCTCTTTCTTTACCGTACGCACATATTTAATGGTAACCAGCCGTCCTGCCATCCTGACATTCTTGCCTATATTCCGTGTAAGATCCTTCGCCTGTATTTCGCCCCTGAAACTGGTTTGAAGCATGTCAAAAATATTCATGCTTACCGGGAACCCCAGCAGTTCTATTTCATCGTATGCATCACGTAGCAACTCCCGCGACAGGTCGGGCAGGGTAAAATCTTTTGCAGGTGTATGAAACAGGGCAAATGATGTTGCTGCCTTTGCCGGATTCTTTAGCAACATATGGGCCTCCCACAACAGGTTCGATTTGGCCTTGCCTGTAAAACGGAACGCTCCCAGCCTGATGAGCAATATGAGCTGCTCTTTGGTAACGGGTACCCGTTCAACGAAGTCGGCCAGGGAGCGGAAAGCCCCATGACAGTTCCGTTCACTCACCACCAGGTTGATGGTAGTCTGTTCAAGATTCTGTACGTGCACAAAGCCCAGATACACGGTTGTGCCGGTAATGCGCGTGGAACTGTTGCTGTTGTTCACGCAGGGAACTTCAATGGTGGCTCCCATGCGTCGGGCTTCATTGATGTAAACCCACGATGAATAAAAGCCTCCGAAATTGTTGATCACGGCTACCATGAACTCCAGCGGGTAATGGGCTTTCAGGTAAAGGCTCTGGAAGCTTTCCACTGCATAGGATGCCGAATGCGCCTTTGAAAAGGAGTAGCCTGCAAATGATTCAATCTGCCGCCATACTTCTGTTGCAATATGCCCGGGGTAGCCCTTGCTCTTGCAGTTTTCATAATACTTTTCCTCGATGCGGTTAAACTCTTTTACCGACCTGTACTTCCCCGACATGGCCCTGCGCAATACATCTGCCTCAGCCAGGTCGAGCCCTGCAAAATGGTGTGCCACCTTGATAACGTCTTCCTGGTAAACCATTACGCCATAGGTTTCAGCCAGCTGTTCCTTCATCACCGGATGGATGTATTCAAAATCATTGGGGTTATGAAACCTGCGGATGTACTCCTTCATCATGCCTGATTTGGCTACACCTGGCCGGATAATAGAACTGGCAGCCACCAGGGTAAGGTAGTCGCTGCACCTGAGCTTTTTGAGCAAGCCCCGCATGGCAGGGCTTTCAATATAAAAGCAGCCATTGGTTTCGCCTGCCATGAGCTGCTCTTTTACCTTTTCATCTTCAAAGAAGCGGCTTACCCTGTGTATATCCACTTCCTCATCACGGTTCTCCCTTACAATTTCCACAGCCTCCTTTATGTGCCCTATGCCCCGCTGGCTCAGGATGTCGAGCTTCTCAAACCCCATCTCCTCTGCAATGTACATGTCCCAGTGTGTGGTGGGAAATCCTTTTGGGGGCAGATCAAGGGCCGTGTAGCAGGTTATAGGCTCTTCTGAGATGAGTATACCCCCGGCATGGATGGTGCGCAGGTTGGGAAATCCGTTCATCTGCCTGCTCAGGGTGGTAATGAGTTCAATAATGTCACTTTTGTTGTAATCATTGCCCGGATCGTTTACCAGCAAATCTATTTCTTCCTTTGGCAGGCCGTATACCTTTCCCAGTTCGCGCACAATTGAACGGTTCTGGAAGGTAGAAGTGGCGCCCAGCAAGGCTGTATGTTCCCTGCCATACCGCTTAAAGATATAATCCTGCACCTCGTCACGGTCGCGCCATGAATAGTCTATATCGAAGTCAGGCGGACTGGTGCGCTTGGGGTTCAGGAACCGTTCGAAGTAAAGGTTCAGCCTGATAGGATCTACGTCAGTAATCTTCAGGCAGTATGCCACCACACTGTTTGCACCACTGCCCCTTCCCACATGGTAGAATCCCCGCGACATACTGTAGCGGATAATATCGGCGGCGATGAGAAAATAGGCTGAGAACCCCAGCTTGTTTATGATTTGTAATTCATGCAGAACCCGCTCCCGTGCCTGGGGATTGTTTTTGCCGTAGCGGTATGTAAGTCCGTCCAGGGCCAGCTTCTCCAGCAACAGCTTGTCGTCATAGGCCGACTGGCTAAAGGTCTTTTTGTTTTTCACTGCCGGAAAATCGAAGCCGATGGTGCACTCATCCAGTATTTTTTGAGTGGTTTTCAGGATGCCAGGATAGGACTCAAAAACTTTTTTCAGCTGCATCACCGGAACCATTGTTTCATCCTGCGCCGCAACCTGGCCGGGCTGCAGTTTGCTGATAAGGGTGTTGTGCCCGATGGCCCGCAGGCTTTTGTGCAGGAACCATCCCGTCTGGTCGCGGAAAGTTACAGGCTGCCACACGAGCAGTTTATCCTGAAACTGCCGGTATTCTGAGGTGATCAGCCTGTTTACCTGTCCGGGCCTGATGCCTGTGAACTCATGATCTTTCAGCTCATGGGGGCTTTTACAGCCGAAAGGATAGACCACTATTACATCGCTGAAGGGCCATCCTTCAATGGAAAATTCCTTTTTGTTCAGGTAATGCCAGGTAAGATAATCATTGAGTTCCTTAAATCCTGCATTGTTTTTTGCAAGGCCTGTAAAAAGCTGCTGATCCCCGTTACGCACCTCAACACCGGCAATGGGTTTTATTCCTGCAACTGAAGCTTTTTTTACAAACTCAGGAATTCCCATGGTGGTGTTAATATCGGTCAGGGCCACGGTCTCTGCACTGTTACGCAGGAAAAGGTCCACCAGTTCGTCGATGCTTAACGTTCCGTAGCGAAGGCTGAAATATGAATGTACGTTCAGATACATGGTTCAATATTTTTAATCTGGCATTAAAACTTTTCATACAGGATTCCCGATGCCCGCTGAATGGCACCTGCACCATAACGGCGCCTGATTTTGTCCATCGACAGGTAAAGCCTTACCTGCTTTTCGTTGTTGTCGAACAGGTTCAGTTGCTGGGCCCCGTGCACCAGTCCGCCAAGTTTTATCCCAATAAGCCTTACAAGCATCCTGCGCTGATAGAGCCGCCTGAAAAGCGATCTTGCTGTTTCCATCAGTACGTGGTCGAATGAGGTATAGGCAAGTTTCTGTTGCAGGGTGTGGGTATCGTAGTTGGCATACCGTATTTTAACGGTCACCACCGATGCCAGCTTCTCTTTTTTGCGCAGTTTAAAGCAAAGTTTCTCTGTCATTCCTGTAAGGATTTGTTCGAGCATCATCACATCTATGGTGTCATTCTCAAATGTTCTTTCCGAACTGATTGATTTTTCTTCAGAGTAGGGGACCACCGGCGTAAAATCAATCCCGTTGGCCCGCCTCCAGATTTCAATTCCGTTTTTCCCCAGCACACTCTCCATCATCTCCACCGGAATGGCGCTCAGGGTTTCTATGTTGGCAACCCCCATTGACCGCAAAAGCTGGTAGGTTTTAGGGCCTATCATAGGTATTTTGCGGATGGAAAGCGGGTTGAGAAAGGGTTTCACATTCTCTTTGTCGACCTGTTTCTCGCCATTGGGCTTGGCTTCGCCGGTGGCAATCTTTGAAACCGTTTTGTTAACAGAGAGACCACATGAAATGGGAAGCCCTGTTTCTTTGATAATTGTCTGCCTCAGTTCCTGTGTCCACTTCTGTGCCCCCCAGAAACGGTCCATCCCTGTAATATCGAGGTAGTGCTCGTCAACCGAAGCCTTCTCATAAAGGGGCGCCTTTTCGGCAATGATGTCGGTTACCATCCCCGAATATTTTGTGTACAGATCCATGTCACCCCGGATGACTGTGGCGTCGCGACAAAGGTTCAGTGCCATTTTCATGGGCATGGCCGAGTGAACGCCAAACTGCCTTGCTTCATAGCTGCAGCTGGCAACCACTCCGCGATCGGAAAGGCTCCCGATAATCACCGGCTTGTTGTTCAGCTCCGAATTCAGAAGCCTTTCCACCGAAACAAAGAAAGTATCCAAATCCATGTGTACAATCGTTCTGTCCTGAAACTGCATTTCATTTTCCTCCCTTTAAATCCCTTTATCTTGTTAATTTCTATTGCACAATTCAAAAAAACTTCTTAATTTTGACTGATAAATAATCAAAAACTACGGTTATAAAATAGTCATAATTTTAAACACAACAAAATGCACCTGTCATCAAATATTCGTTTTTTGAGAAAAAGAAAACGTTATACACAAAGCACACTTGCTGACACACTGGGTATTAAAAGGTCGAATGTTAATAATTACGAAAATGGTACGGCTGTACCTCCGGTGAACATCCTGATTGCTCTCTCCGACCTGTTTCATCTTTCCATCGACACCCTGCTGCGGATCGATTTGTCAAAACTCAGGGAGAGTCAGCTTTACATCGTTGAAAACGGATCCGATGTGTTTGTGAAAGGCAACGAACTGCGGGTGCTTACCACTACGGTTGACAGCCAAAACCAAGACAATATCGAACTGGTTTCCATTAAGGCAAAAGCAGGTTATACTACCGGATACTTTGATCCCGAATATATTTCCGGCTTGCCGGTTTTTCAGCTGCCTTTCCTTTCTTCTGAAAAAAAGTACCGTACCTTCCAGGTATCGGGCGATTCCATGCTGCCTGTACCCGACAAAAGCTGGGTGACCGGTGAATATGTTCAAGACCTGGGCGATGTGAAAGATAACGGGCTGTACATCGTCCTTACGCTCAATGAAGGGATTGTATTCAAAAAAGTAAGAAATGAACTGAAGGAAAAAGGCTCCCTCCGGATGATTTCCCTCAACACCGAATATACTCCCTATGATTTGCCCCTCGGCGAAGTGCGTGAAGTCTGGAAATTTGTACATTATATTTCTTCCGAAGTGCCTGAGCCTGCCGGACCGGAATACCTGCACGGCCAGCTTGGCTCCATCAGGGAAGAACTTGAACTTATAAAAGACAAGATTAACAAAATCGTCCCGGCAAATTGAAAAAAAATGATTTAGTGAAAGCTGCCTTCTATAAATTTGGCCGTTGATGAAAGGCATATTGAAACCTCTTTCAGGAAATCAAAAGAAAGTTCCGGCAGCGTGTTAAAGTTTAGAAAATTATCAGCTAATTTAGCCTGTACAATAAAATTTTCTAAACCAGCATAACTATGGATAAGAATTCTTCACAAAAGTCATTCACTCAAAAAAGTTCCCAACATTCTCCTGTCGGTATTGACCGCCGTACCTTCATTGGCGGCATCACATCGGCAGCTGTTGGACTGACCGTGGTGCCCGCCCATGTGTTGGGTGGTTCAAAATACGTGGCGCCCAGTGACAAAATCAATGTTGCCTATATTGGTGCAGGTACGCAGGGACTTCGCGAACTGCCCGCCCTGCTCCAGATACCTGATGTGCAGGTTACTGCCGTATGCGATCCGCAAAAGGAAGCTATTGGTTATTATGACTGGAGTCCCAAAGGACTGCTGAACGAATTGTGCAAAGCCATCGGTAATCCAAACTGGAAGTGCGGTGGCGACGGCAGGATTCCCGGGGGCCGCGATAACGGGAGAGATATCATTGATGCCTACTATGCGAAGTTCAGGCCTGAAGGTACCTACAAGTGTGCAGCATATGCCGACTTCCGTGAGATGTTCGAAAAGGAAAAAAACATCGATGCGGTTAAAATTATGGCCACCGACCACCTGCATGGGGTTATGGCAGCAGCCGCCCTAAAACGGGGCATCCACATGACCATGCACAAGCCAATTGCCAACAGGCTGGAGGAAGGCTACCGCGTGGTTGAAATGGCTAAAAAATCGGAAGTTATTACACACTTTATCCCCTGGGAAAGCAATGGTTCCATGGAACAGGTGCTGGCATGGATCAACGGAGGCGTAATCGGTACCCTTCGTGAAGTGCACAACTGGTCGAACAGGCCAGTGTGGCCCCAGTACCCTGTAATTCCTGCCGACCAACCGGCACTGCCAAAAGGCTTCGACTGGGATTTATGGCTGGGGCCCGAAGCTTCACGCCCGTACCATCCTCATTATACAAATATGGTATTCAGGGGCTGGTATGATTTCGGAGGCGGTGCAATGGCCGACATGGGGCATTACAGCCTGTGGACTGTTTTCAGGGGACTGGAACTGGAGAACCCCACTGTTGTTGAGCCTCACCTTAGTCACTTGTGTGGATTAAATGAAAACGGGACCGCATATAAAATTCAAAATGATTATTCATTCCCTGTTGCAAGTTCAGTCAGGTTCAAATATCCTGCAAAAGGGAACCGTCCGGCTGTTGATCTGATCTGGCATGACGGCGGAATGAGGCCTCCTGTACCTGAAGAGTTTTACGCACAGAATAAGGAATTTCCTGCCGAAGGGATGATGTTTGTAGGCGATAAGGGCAAAATCCTTTCATCAACATTTACCCTGGCTGACCCTTATGTGCTTTCCGGTGATTTGAACCTTGCAAAGGATCTTGATAAAAAGGTTACCTATCCAAGGGTGTCCGGAATCCAGCGTTTTACAGATGCCGTTAAAAATAACCAGCAGACAGATGGCAGTTTCAGGCATGCATGGCCGATTACTGAGGCTGTCAACCTGTATGCAGCTGCACTGCGTTCGGGCAAGACCCTGAAATACGATGCACAAATAAGGCAGGTTACAAATGTTCCAGCAGCCAATGAATATCTCAGACGCGAATACAGAAAAGGCTGGAGCCTTGATGAAGTATAGCATGACCTCTGTGTGATTTAACGATAAACTATCATTAATTAGGATTTAATTTTTTATGAATTATTCAAGACGCAATTTTATTAAAGTGAGTGGTGCTTCATTGGGAGCAGCTGCATTGATGAGCCAGTTACCCCTGAACGGATATGGCATGGGAGCCAAAAAACAGGTGCCCTTTGGTTTCCAGGTCTGGACCATCAGGGAAACACTTGTAAACGAATTTTCCAAAACACTCATGAAAATGGCTTCCATGGGTTACACTGAAGTGGAGATGTGTTCTCCCCTGGGATACTCCGATGCCGGATTTAAGCCATTGAACAATATGAGTGGCAGGGAGATGAAGAAAATAATCGAAGATGCTGGACTGGTGTGCACAAGTTCGCATTATAATATGGGCGAACTTCGTGATCACCTCGATAACCGCATTGAATGGGCCCAGGGATTGGGCATGAAACAGATGATTGCATCAAGTTTCTGGTTGCCCAAAGATGCTTCGGTTGACGATTACTGCCGTGCAGCCGATGAACTGAACGCCATTGGTGAAAAGACCAAAAAGGCCGGCATCCAGATGGGCTTTCACAATCACCATATGGAATTTGAAAAACGTGGCAATGAACTCATTTATGATGCCCTTCTCAAACAGTTCGATCCTAAACTTGTGAAAATGCAGTTCCAGGTTGCAGTTGTGGATATCGGGTATAAGGCAGCCGATTATTTCCGTAAATACCCGGGAAGGTTTATATCAGCCCATCTTGCCGATTACTCTGCCGGAAAGAAAAGTCAGGTACCCGTGGGGCAGGGAGATGTTGACTGGAGCGATTTTTTCAAAGCTGCCCAGAAAGGTGGAGTGAAAAACTTTTACGTGGAAATGGCACCAGAAGCTTTTGGCCCCAGTGCCGATTATTTGAAAAATATGTAACATCTAAGGTCCCTGCAAAATATTTGCAGGATTGAAAGAGGCTTTTTCATCTGTTTTCAGGTTCAGGAGAATTTCATATCATGATACATCTCCTGCAACCTTAAGAAGATGAATGAAGCCTCTTTTTTTATGCCTGCCGTTCAACATGTTTCCGGTAAACTTTTCAACATGCAGGCTTGTTCAGAAGGATGAGATGAGTAGGATTTGGATAAACCTGATGTTTCTTTGGATCTTTAAAAATGAAAATGAACAGTAATAAACCTTTCATCATTCCATGCCTTGCGATATTATTTAATCTGATCACAGGTTGCGCAACACAAAATGACCGGGGATCAGGTCCCAATACCGACTGGCCTGTATACCTTGGCGACAACAGCAGCAGCCAGTACTCACCCCTTGCTGAAATTTCAGCCGCAAATGTTCATCTTCTTGAACCTGTCTGGGAGTACCGGACTGAAAGAATCAGTTCTGACGACCGGACCCAGATCCAATGTAATCCTCTTATTATTGATGGCGTACTTTACGGTACTTCTCCAAAGCTCAGGGTATTTGCTCTGAATGCTGCCACAGGTAAACGCATTTGGGAATATAATCCGGCACAACAGGTCGATTTTTCAATGAATGTAAACAGAGGAGTCACCTACTGGTCGGATGGACAAGACAAACGGATATTTTTCACCGCCGGCCCAGCTTTATATGCCCTGGATGCAACCACAGGAAAACTCATTCCGGGTTTTGGCAACCAGGGAGCAGTTGCTCTTAAAGAAGGCCTCGGACCTGATGCAGAAGATAATTATGTAGTGGCTACGACGCCGGGAATTATTTACCGTAACCTGATCATCATGGGGTCTCGTGTTTCTGAAAATGCGGATGCCGCCCCGGGATATATAAGAGCATACAATGTTAAATCGGGTAAACTGGAATGGGTATTTCATACCATACCTCAGCCAGGAGAATTTGGTTACAATACCTGGCCTGAAGGAGCCTGGGAAGAGGCAGGGGGAGCCAACTGCTGGGCCGGAATGAGCCTCGATGAAGGACGGGGCATTGTTTACATCCCAACAGGGTCTGCTTCTTTTGATTTCTGGGGAGGCAACAGGAAAGGCCAGAACCTTTTTTCCAATTGCGTACTGGCACTCAATGCTGCCACAGGTGAAAGAATCTGGCATTTTCAGACTGTTTATCATGATATCTGGGACCGTGACCTTCCTGCCCCTCCAAACCTTGTTAAAGTAACACATGACGGAAAAGAAAAAGATGCTGTTGCCCAGATTACAAAATCTGGATTTGTTTTCCTGCTTGACAGGGAAACCGGAGAACCACTGTTCCCTGTTGAAGAGAGGCCTGTGCCTCCTTCTGATCTGAAGGGAGAAGAAGCATGGCCTGTTCAGCCGTTTCCTGTCCGGCCTCCGCCTTTTTCTCCACAGGTGCTTACGATGGATGATATCACTGACATTTCTCCTGAATCACGTGAGCATGTTTCTGAAGTTTTAAAGAACGTGCGCACAGGCGAGCCTTATATTCCACCTTCCCTTGAGGGAACTATTATTTTCCCGGGCTTCGATGGAGGCGGAGAATGGGGAGGAGCGGCTTTTGATCCTCAGACTTCCATCCTTTATGTAAACAGCAATACAATGCCCTGGATTCTGACCATGGTAGAAACCGGTTCAGGGGAAGTGGCACAAATGCAACCTGGTGAACGTATATACAGGCTAAATTGTGCCATGTGTCACGGGCAGAATTTTGAAGGAAATCCGGGCTCAAATTATCCTGCCCTCCTGGATCTTGGAGAGAGAATGGATCAGGCTGCTGCACTGGAAATCATTAAATCAGGCAAAGGTTTTATGCCATCGTACAGGCACCTTCCTGAGGAAGAAATAAACATGCTGATGTCGTACCTGTACAAAGAGCCCAACGAGGACGCGCATATGCAGGGTATTGAAGAAAACCTTGAAGATCTGCCTTATACCCATACCGGTTACAATCGCTTTACCGATCAGGAAGGATATCCGGCAGCAAAACCTCCCTGGGGCACCCTGTCGGCAATTGATCTGAATGCCGGGGAAATCCTGTGGCAGGTTCCGCTGGGCGAATTTCCTGAACTCACCAAAAGGGGTATAACACAAACAGGAACCGAAAATTATGGAGGGCCTGTGGTTACAGCAGGCGGGCTTTTATTTATTGCTGCCTCCAAAGATGAGTACATCCGTGCCTTTGACAAGAATAGCGGTAAAGAATTATGGAAGTATAAGCTGCCTGCCGGAGGTTATGCCACACCTGCAGTATATGAAGTCAGCGGACGGCAGTATGTTGTCATTGCATGCGGGGGAGGTAAAATGGGAACCCCTCCGGGTAACAGCTACGTGGCGTTTGCCTTGCCGGAGTAATAAACACGGGGTTAAATCGGCCTCGCCACAATGATTCCGGTCACCGATTTACTGTTCTTCAGGTAATCTTCCAGGGTTTCTTCTGAAAGAACAACCTTTTTTGCAGTTAAAGAGGCATGCAACAAATGTATGCGGTTGTTTTTCCTGACAAGGATCCCCATATGCGAAACATCCAGTCCGCCAATACTGGTTGTCAGCGCCACAATATCGCCATCCTGCAACCTGCTTTCAAAACCCGCAAGCTTTTCTTTAGGGATATAATAATATGATCTGTTTGTAATGTCTTTTTCAATGGCAGCCATCTCTTCCACAAGCCGCGTGTTTGCCTTCAGTTGCATGTAGCTGTCGGGGTGGGTGCTCATGAAATTGATCGTTTTTTCATAGGGTATGTCTGCTATTTCCTTTGTCACATCCCGCACCAGTTGTTTCTGCTGGTTCTCCCATATCCAGTCGGTGGTGTAATGAAGCCTCGATGTATATCCCTTTATTTTCGAATTCCGGTACCGTACATTTACCAGTTCTTTTGTGTACTGGTCAAGTGTAGGTTTTCCACTCTGTATGGTTCTGGTAATGGCCAGACAACTTTCAGCAAAGGTTGTACAATCGAGTTCCCTTAAATTGATGATTAACTGTTCATCACCATCACGTTCAAGTGTATTAGCCACATAGGGTGTTTCAAGAAAATAAGAGCCAACTTTTACCATCAGCTCGCCCGAAGGAGTTTGTGATTCTCCGTCAAACTCTTCCAGAAGCATAGCCAGGATCTCGGTGTCTTCTCCAAGTGATGTAGAATAAGGGTCTACCCTTGCTTTATTGATACCTGAACATTGCGTAAAAAGAAAAAGCAGGATTAAAAGATAGGCAGGTTTCATATGGCATATTATTATTTTGTAATTCCCGGCCAGTTGTCGGTGCGGAAAGGATTGGCCGGAAACCCTTCCATATTATACAGGTTCAGGTCATCGGGGTTGTTTGCCCAGCCATAGCGGACAGCCACAGGATTTTGTACATCATCTGAATAAACTACTACCGTGTTATAGTCCACCAGTTCTGCCTTTGCCCAATGGAATTTTCTGTCGGCTCCTGCAAGGGTAAATCCGTTCAGGTAGCCGTAACGGTTTTTTACCTTCAACCCCGATCCTGTTTCCGAAAATTCAATCATGGCTTTTCCATCTGTAAACACAACTTCCTTATACATGGGTCCTGCATGTACAACATCTTTGCCATAAGCAATTTTATAGGCATTCAAAGCCAGCCTTTTGCCGACATCCTGTTTGTTCCGGGGATGAATGTCTCCTGCTTCACCTATGTCAATGGCCAGTGCCATACCTGTGTTAGGTAATGACAAGGTTTTCGTTTGTGCTTCACGTAACTCTGCCCAATCGCTTTCTCCAGGTTGCTCAGGCGCCTCGGTGTAATTGGCAAGAGAAACAAACAGGAAGGGGAAATCGCCCTGGTTCCAATGGTTGCGCCAGTCGGTTATAAGTGAAGGAAATACCCGCTGGTATTGCTTTGCCCTTCCTGCATTCGATTCGCCCTGGTACCAGATGGCACCCTTAATAGGATAAGGAACAAGTGGATTGATCATGGCATTGAACAGCAGGGTGGGATAGGAGTTGGGGCCCACATTGATTGCAGCCACTTCAGCTCTTGAAATACGAAATTTCCATTCACCTGAGATGTCTTCCTTCTCATTCCCGATAGCCAGAAACTGGTTCTCAGGATCGCCCCAGATGCCACCATTACCTCCGGTATCATGAACCCTTACCGCAATCATGTTTTTTCCGGGCCTGAGGTATTTCTTATCGATTGTATATACCCGTTCTTCGTCATATTTTCCTTCTGTTTTACCGATTTCTATTCCATTGAAAAAAGTAATATCTGAATCGTCTATTTTGCCCAGGTGAAGTGTCAGATTTGCATTTGTCTGTTCTTCATTCAGCTGAACATTTTTGCGGTACCAGCCAATACCGTCAATGTCGATGTATCCCTGATTTTCCCAGTACATAGGGGTTTTTATGCTTCTCCAGTTGTTGTCATTGAAGTCAAGGCCAGCCCATACCGGATCGTTTCCTTTCATTCCCTGATCTTCTTTGGGTATTTCACCTCCAAGTATATCCTTGATCTGGTCCATTTTTGCTTTCCTGTAACTCTCAAGATCCATCTGCTGAAGTTCAATCAACCTTTCCCTGAAGTCGGGGTCGTTGCTGATTGTATTGGGGCTGATCCAGGTTTCAGCAACCGTTCCGCCCCATGAGGTGTTGATAAGGCCGATTGGAACATCCAGTTCCTGGTGCAGGTCTCTGCCGAAAAAATAACCCACAGCCGAGAATCCTGCTACTGTTTCGGGTGAGCATTCCACCCATTCACCACCACTGATATCATCCTGCGGTGACTGTGCCACTGCTTTAGGTACAGTGAATAACCTTATTTTCGGATAAGTTGCTGAAGCGATCTCTTCTTCAGCATTGTTGCTTTGGTCGACGCGCCATTCCATGTTCGACTGACCTGAGCAGATCCACACTTCCCCAATCAGGATATTGTTAAATTCTATCAGGTTCTTTCCCCTGATGGTCATATTATACGGACCACCGGCAGTTTGAGGTGGAAACTTTACCTGCCACTTCCCATCGCTGCCAGTCCTGACGCGAATTGTTGTTTTATTGAAAATAACAGCAACACGTTCGCCCGGGTTGGCCCAGCCCCAGACGGGAATTTCAATTCCCTGTTGCAAAACCATGTTTGAACTGAATATTTTAGGTAATCTTACTTCTGTCAAAGCAGTTATGGGTAAGCATATTACGGTTGTCAGTAACCATAAAAATTTAATTATTTTCATGAATCAGATATTTAATATATTTCAAAGCTATTAATTTTTCCATGATTAACTTATTATCAGGGTTTGATTTTTTAGGCATCCTGAATGACATTTGTATGTCTGGTATGAGCTAATGCTATTTTGTATTGTAAAAAATCGGGATACCTCTTTAGTCCAATACAATGTTTTCCGGTGAACTTCGGCAACCTGGGGGTGTTACCTATTCTTTATTTTGGCTTCTTCTTAAAATATTTTAATAAGTTTTTGGCAATAAGAAAATATATTCTTAAATTGGATCAAATTAACAGAACCCGTAACACATGATATTAACCGATCATAAAACAATTAATGGATTATCTGGAACCCTGTTAAAGAAATACAGGCAAAAGAAAAAAATTCTTTCATTGCTTTATAAATATGGTACGCTCTCAGGTCCGGTCATCAGCAAACGCATTGGGGTAAGTCTTCCTACTGCCATTTCCTTACTGAATGAACTTGCAGAATTACAGTACGTCGAGAGCAAGGGTACCGGCGAATCACGCGGCGGGCGCAAACCGGTTGTATTTGGACTGGTAAAAGATTCGATTTACATTATAGCTTGTGAAATAGAACGGTACCGGGGAAAAATCATCATATATAACTCCCACAATCAACCTCTGACCTCTTTGGTAAAGTTTGAAACCTCAATTGATGACATACATCTGGTTGACAAAATCTACAAGTTATCGCGGCAACTGATTAATGAAACGGGTATAGACGAAAACCGGCTTCTGGGTATAGGGATCACCATGCCCGGCCTGATCGATGAAGATGAAGGAATCAATTTCACCATTAAAAAAAAGGCATATCAAAATGTGAAGCAACGACTGGAACAAAAGTTTAACAGACTGGTCTATGTGAACAATGATGCCCGCATGCAGGCCTATGGCGAATATAATTTTGGTGCAGCAAAGGGTTTTATAAATGCCATTGTGGTTACATGGAGTTGGGGAATCGGCCTTGGAATCATAGTGGATGGAAAACTTTACAATGGTTCAATGGGTTTTGCCGGAGAGTTATCTCATATCCAGTTGGTTGAAGATGGAGGCCTGTGTATCTGCGGAAAAAGGGGATGCCTCGAAACTGTTGCTTCTGCTTATGTAATTGTACAGGAAGCAGTTAAGGGAATCGGGCAGGGCAAAGTTTCGCAACTCAGTGAACAGTTCAGGGGCCGGACGGATGAATTGAAACCTGAAGATATCATCCTTGCTGCAAGATCGGGCGATGAATTTTCTATTCACCTGCTTAACCAGGTAGGTATGGCTCTCGGTAAAGGCCTGTCAATTATTCTTCAACTGCTGAACCCCGGGGTCATTGTCTTGGGGGGGCCTGTTTCAGAGGCAAATCAGTATATCATGGTACCTATACAACAATCACTGAATAAGTATTGCCTGGAACAGATTTATATGAATACCAATATAGTTATCTCCCGGATTTGGGAACAATCAGGTTTATTAGGAGTAACTGCCACACTTTTTGAAAAGATATTCAGCGACAGGAGTGCGTAACTTATCAGATATTAACAATGAAGTGGAGTCTATTTTCTAATTTAAATTAAAAATTCGATGCGTAAAATTATTTTAGTATTAACCATGTGCTTCGCCCTTATTACAGGGGCCATTGCACAGCATACCATAACGGGAACCGTTACGGATGATGAAGGCACCGGAATTCCTGGTGTGACCGTGCTGGAAAGTGAAACTACAAATGGAGCAATAACAGATATGGATGGTAACTACCAGCTGACTGTTTCATCAGGAAATGCAATCCTTGTTTTTTCATTTGTAGGAATGACTACTGTTCAGGAACCGGTTAATAACCGGACAACGATCGATGTTACCATGACTGCAGGGGCCATTGGTCTCGACGAGGTGGTGGTAACGGCGCTGGGCATTTCACGTGAAAGAAAATCACTGGGTTTTGCCATGCAGGAGCTGGGAGGTGATGTTCTGGTGGAAGCCAGGGAACCCAATATCGCGAATGCGCTTTCAGGCAGGGTTAGCGGACTGCAGGTTGTGAGATCAAGTACCGGCCCGGCCGGATCCTCAAAAATAGTTCTTCGCGGCTATAGTTCTTTAACAGGCGACAACCAGCCGTTAATTGTAGTTGATGGGGTGCCTATCGATAACTTTACCGGAGCTTCAAATAACGATTACTGGAACCCGTCAACTGACATGGGTAACGGTTTGGGTGACATCAACCCGGAGGACATAGAAAGCATGTCGGTATTGAAAGGTGCATCTGCCGCGGCCCTGTATGGTTCACGGGCAGGTAACGGTGTGATTCTTATCACAACAAAATCGGGTAAAAAACGCGATGGATTGGGGATAACAGTTTCATCTTCCATAGGCTTTGAATCTATTTTTACCAATCCAAACATGCAAAGTGATTTCGGACAGGGTACAGATGGCATATACGATAACCGTTCAACCAGGAGCTGGGGCCCCCGGATCACCGGACAAACCATTGAAAGATGGGACGGGGAGAATGTTCAGATGCAGGCTTATGATAATGTTGGTAACTATTTCGGAACCGGAACAAATCTGAATAACAATGTTTCTTTTCAGCAACAGTTTGAAAATACCTCTGTGTATACCTCTTTTACCAGGATGAACGACCAGAGTTTAATACCCGGGGCAGAACTGGAAAGAACCAACCTGTTAACACGGGCGGTAACCAATCTGGGGGCTGACCAGAAATGGACAATCGATACAAAAATCCAGTACATTAATGCCACGGCTACAAATCGTCCCTTGTTAGGTGTAAATACTTCAAATACTTTTTATACAATGTATTTGCTTCCCCGTTCACTTGATATCAGAGACTTCAAAAATTCAGTGAGTGAAACCGGTCAAATGATCTGGTATGGAGGAAGTAACCAGATAAATCCATACTGGATATCGGAAAATAACATAAGTACCGACAGCCGTGACCGTTTTATATTACATGGTTCTGTTAAATATGACTTCACTGAATGGTTAAATGCTGAAGTCAGGGCAGGTTCCGACAGGTACACCACAAATACTGAAAACAAATTGTATGCAGGAAGCCCGTTGACCCCTTCAGGCCGCTACAGTATGGGAAAACAAACCCATTTCGAAAACAATTACAGTGCTCTGATCATGGCACGCAGAGATGACCTGTTTGGCAGGTTCGGTGGTTCCTTCATGCTGGGGGGGAACCTGATGGAAAGGCAAAACAGCAGCCTGAACGGTAGTGCCGGTGAGCTTGAAGTTCCAAATTTGTTTGCCTTAAACAACTCAGTAAGCAACCCTTCCATTAGTGAATCATATAATAACAAAAAAATCAATTCGGTTTATGGTAATGTTCAGGTAAACTACGATGGATACCTCTTCCTCGAAGGAACATTTAGAAACGACTGGTCGTCGACGCTCCATAGCAGCAACCGTTCCTATTTTTACCCCTCTGTGAATTTGTCGTGGGTAATTTCTGATATGCTGTCTGGAAATGACAATTTGCCTTCGTGGTTGTATTTCAGTAAAATCAGAGCTTCATATGCTGAAGTAGGGAATGACCTTGAACCTTACCAGCTATATAATACCTACTGGATAGGAAAAGATCCTATTGGTAACACAACAGCCGGGCTTGGCAATATATTGTTCGATCCTACCGTAAGGAATGAATTGATCAAATCATATGAAGCAGGTCTGGAAACCAGCTTCTTTGATAACAGGCTGGCTTTTGACTTTGCATGGTATAAATCAAATGCAACCCGGCAGCTGATAAATCTTCCAATGGACCCTTTGAGTGGATACCAAAGCAGAAAAATCAATGCCGGAAACATTCAGAATACCGGAATTGAAGTAGAAATGAGGGGAATTGTGCTGAAGGGAACAAGTACCCGTCCGGCATGGGATATCCACCTCAATTATTCATTTAATCGCAATACAATTGAAGAACTTGCCGACAATGTTGAACAGTATGAAATCGGAGGATTCGATGCCTTACGCATTCTTGCTGAAGTAGGCGGCAATTATGGTGAGATATACGGTACTTCTTTTATGAGGGTTGATGATGAATCGAGCCCGTATTATAACAGGCTGCTTCTCGATGCCAATGGTTTACCACAGGGAAATACCGAACTGGTAAAGCTCGGAAACCAGCAGCCAAGGGCTTTGCTTGGAATCACCAATACATTATCGTACAGGGGGCTCTCTTTGAGCTTTTTAATTGATGGCCGTTTTGGTGGTGAAATTTTTAGTGGGACTAATGTGGCAATGCAATATGCAGGTACTTCAAGTGTAACCGTAGAAAATGGTGAAAGGACTGATATGGTGGTTGATGGAGTAATTGCCGAGGGCGATGGATTTGTTGAAAACACCAATTCTGTAACCGCACAACAATACTGGGAAAGGATATCCACGGGATCGTCAAACCTGGGGATAAACGAAGCCAATATATATGATGCCACACACATTCGCTTAAGAACCATTCAGCTTAATTACGACTTACCCCAGCGGGTTTTGGGCAATCTGCCGTTAACACGTGCAAGGTTCGGCGTTTCAGCGAACAATGTGTGGCTGATCACAAGTCATTTAAATGGAGTGGATCCCGAATCGGTTTTCGCAACCGGTACAAATGCTGTGGGCTTTGAAAATGCAGCTCCACCTACCTCAAGGACGGTATTATTCAATATTACTTTAGGATTCTAAAAATTGGAAAAAATGAAGACACATATAAAATACATATTTACGATCATGCTTGGAAGCTTTTTACTTTCTGCATGTTCAGATTTTGATGATATCAATGTTGACCCCAAGGCAGCAAATATTGAACAGGTTCAGGTTGAATACATCATCAACCAGTCGATTATCCAGGCTCAGCAAGACCCGCATGTAGCCGAACGTGCCTATGTCCTTTACTGGAAAACTGCTTCCAGGCAGCACCGGAATAATGGCGCTCTTGCGTTGGGAAGTTACAATGAGGGCTGGTCTGGTGATTATTACAATTACCTGTCGGGATGGCTCAGATCAGCAAATCTTGCCATATCAGTTGCCGATGAAAAAATTGAAGCAGGCGTTGCACAGCCGTACACCGAAAACCTGAAACAGGTTGCACGGATCTGGCGGGTTTACCTGATGAGTGAATTTACCGATAATTTCGGACCTATGCCTGTTGATGCCTTTAGCGGCACAAACCCTCAGTTCTCCAATGAGCAGGAGGTTTATTACCACATGCTCAGCGAACTGAAAGATGCTGCCGAAAGTTTGGATTTAACTGTTGAAAACCCATCGAACCTTGGCAGGTACGACCAGGCATATGGTTTCGACTATCTGAAATGGAGGAAGTATGGAAATTCCATGCGCCTCAGGCTTGCCATGCGGTTGAGTGAAGTGGACCCTCAAAAGGCGCAGCAGGAATTTGAAGATGCAGCAGGCAGGGAATTAATCATGGAGGCTGATGATAATTTTGCCATCCAGGAACAGCCCGGTTGGGATGCATTAACAGGTGTTATGAGCCGTGAATGGAATTCCCAGGCACTTTCTGCAACCCTTAACAATCTGTATCTCGGTCTTGGCGGTGTGCCTTCTGATGCCCAGCTTGCACCACGGCATCAGGAAGATATAAAGCCTGAAGATTATATCGGACTCAGATGGGAACAGCATTTAACCACCATGACAAATGATCCTTCAGCAGGATACTGGCTCGATGGACTGCCTGCAGTCATTGATCCCAGGGCTTACAAGGCATTTATTATCCCTGGTGACTTTGAGAATCCTGATTTTTCATTCTATCCCAGTTATACGAATGATGCAAGAACTGTCACCAGAAACCTGGTGGATGATGATGGGAATGTTCAGCTTTCTTTTGATGGCACAAATACATGGAATGCGGCACCACTGGGTAACTGGGGGCCTAAATCAGCCAGGAACCAGGTATCATTTTATCCGGGTATTATTCCACGGTTGAGCCAGCGTTTCAGAAGCAGTAGTTCGCAGCGTATATTTTTTGCAAGCTGGGAAACTTATTTTCTTCTTGCTGAAGGAGCAGTCAGGGGCTGGAATACACCTGTAGATGGGAAAACTGCATATGAGAATGGAATACGAGCCAGTTTTGATTACTGGAACGTAGGCCAGTTTGTTGATGAGTACCTTCTGTCCGATCATTATAACCGGGCAGGAACATCCGTTAACTGGGACCATACTGCTGAACCACCTGCGTCGGTAAATATGAATTATGTTGATGGTTACACAAATGAACCGGGAACCATGACTTTTACATATCCGGTAAACCATCTGTATATGGATGGCACAATTAAGAATGACCTGCTCACAAAAGTCATTACGCAAAAATACCTCGCGCAGCTCCCATGGTTGCCACTGGAAGCCTGGAGCGACCACCGGAGGCTGGGATTACCATTTTTTGAAAATCCTGCAGTTGATCTGCCCATCACTGATTTGCCCGGGCTGAATCAGTCGAATTACATGACTGCATCGGTAAGTAACTTTCCGCAACGGTTAAAATACCCGGCAAGCCTGGAAAACAGTAACCCTGCCGGTTACCAGCAGGCGGTTCAGTTACTCGGAGGCCCCGATGAGGTTCTGACGCCTCTTTGGTGGGCCCAGAAGGAATAAAGTTCACAAACAGAAAAAGCGGCACAAGCCGCTTTTCCTGTTTAATTAAACCTGGTCCTTCGTTATCAATCGTATGTATCAGCCTTTAAGCATTTTTTAATCTTATAAACTTCCGTAGATAAAATTGCATTTTACCTGGTGCCGAAAATCGCCTCCCATGCCTGCGTATGGGTTCACAAAATAACAAAATTCAGATTTAATTCAATTTATACTCAATTTAAATTCAATGTAAACTCAAACTAAATTCAATTTTAATTGAATTTAAATTGAGTAAACACTGACTTTATATTGACTTTATATTGAATTTAATATGGAGAATATTTATATTTTTTTATTTTCGTGTACTTAACCACCTTCTCTTTATAAAATCATAATACCGGGAGACAACTGATTCTACTTATAAGATAATTTATTTAGCAAGTCAATTAATGAGGTTTATATTTTTTAGTTAAAATTTCATCTTCTTAAAATTTTTTAAGAATTGTTTGGAATTTAAAAAAATCTTTATTTAACTTGCGGCAGTTTTTAATCAACCTGAAATATGATGCTTATAGAAAGCAGCCAGAGAACTGAATTATCAGGAAATCTGCTGAAAAAATACAGGCAAAAGAAGAAAATCCTCTATCTGTTGTATAAATATGGCAACCAGTCTGGGCCTGTTATCAGTAAGAAGATGGGCGTCAGTCTGCCTACAATAATCTCTTTATTGAACGAACTTATCGAATTGCGGTATGTTGCATCATGCGGAACAGGAGAATCACGTGGTGGAAGAAAGCCGGTAATGTTCGGCCTTGCCGACAATTCTATATACATCGTAGCATGTGAAATTGAAAGGTATCAGGCGAAACTGATCATTTACAACTCACACAATAAGCCTGTTTCTCCCCTTGTACGGTTTGAAACCAACATTGACGATTCAAAACTGACAGACAAAATTTACAGTCATGCCCAGGACCTTATTCATGCACATGGCATAGATGAGAACCGGATATTTGGCATAGGGGTTACAATGCCTGGATTGATCGATGAAGAGGAAGGCATCAACTTTACAATTAAAAACAAAACATTTCGCAACGTAAAGCAACGTCTTGAAAGTAAGTTTAATACGCTGGTGTATGTAAATAATGATGCCCGCATGCAGGCTTACGGTGAATATCATTTTGGAGCAGCACAGGGACACAGTAATGCCATTATAGTTACATGGAGCTGGGGTGTTGGTCTTGGTGTTATTGTCGATGGCAGACTTTACAACGGTTCCTCCGGGTTTGCGGGCGAACTTTCTCATATCCAGTTAATGGAAGAAGGGAATCTGTGTATTTGTGGAAAAAGGGGCTGCCTTGAAACCATCACATCAGCCTACGTTCTTGTGCGTGAGGCCATCAAAGGGATCAATGATAAGGTGGTTTCCCAGTTAACGGAGCAATTCAACGGACGTACCGGTGAATTGAAGCCTGAAGATGTGATCCAGGCTGCAAAGGCAGGCGATGAGTTTTCGATTCAATTGCTGCACAATATCGGACTTGCACTTGGGAAAGGCCTGTCGATTACATTGCAGTTGCTGAACCCGGGTATTATCGTGCTAGGCGGGCCGGTTTCTGCAGCCAATCAGTTCGTTCTTACGCCTATTCAGCAGTCGCTCAATAAGTACTGCCTTGAACAGATTTATTCACATACCAAAATCGTCATATCCGACATTTGGGAACAATCGGGTCTTCTGGGTGTAACTGCCATGCTTTATCAGAAAATTTTCAGCGATATCTATAATTAATTCAAATGAATAAAAGAGTGTCTATTTACTAATTTAAATTCAGAATCTATGCGAAAGGTTTTTTTAACATTAACCATGTGCCTTTTCCTGGTAGCAGGAGCAATGGCACAGAATCGGGTAACAGGAACAGTTACTGATACCGATGGTGTTGGTATACCCGGCGCCACAGTGATAGAAAAGGGTACCAGCAATGGTACGATTACCAGTGGCGATGGTAATTATTCCCTGAATGTTGCTTCGGGAAATTCTGTTCTTGTATTTTCATTTGTTGGCATGTCAACGGTTGAAGAACCCGTTAACAACAGGGCTGCAGTGAATGTAACCATGACCGTTGATGCCATTGGCCTCGATGAAGTTGTGGTAACTGCTTTAGGTATTAAAAGGGAAACTAAAAAGCTGGGATATGCAATGACCGAGGTTTCAGGTGATGAAATTGCACGGGTCAGTACGGTTAATCCTGTTCAGGCTTTACAGGGGAAAGCGGCAGGTGTGAGCATTGGTGCCTCTGACGGTGGTTTGTTTGGTAACAGCAAAATCCAGGTCCGCGGAGTTTCGGTTCTTAACTCAAGCAACAATCAACCAATTTTTGTGATTGATGGTGTGATCGTTGAGAATGCCATTTCAAATGCAAGCGCTGACTGGGATGCCAGTTCCAACGACTTTGGAAACATTTTGAAGAACCTTAATCCGGATGATTACGAATCGGTATCGATTCTTAAAGGTGCAGCTGCTACTGCCCTTTATGGTTCCCGTGGTATTAACGGTGCCATTGTTATCAAGAACAAAGACGGACAGGGTAAAAGAGGTATTGGGGTAAAAGTTACACAAACTGTTGGTGTTGACCATGTTTATGCAACTCCCGACCTGCAGTATGAATTTGGTAGCGGAACCTTAGCTGGTTATGTAAACTATGGTGACAAGGATGCCTCAGGTAATTTCTACAGGTGGGATACCAACCAGTTGTACAAGCGTGACATCAATGGTACGATGACCCATTCAAAGATCGGTGCAACCACTTTGTTCTGGGGGCCTAAATTTGATGGCCGGGCAATTGAAGATTACGATCGTACCATGACAACATATTCTGCGTATCCAAACAACATGCTTGATGCATATGATCTGGGCATGAATTCCAACACAGCAGTTTCGTTCAGCGGTGCAAATGAAAATGGCAGCTTTTATCTTTCAAATTCATACAACACCCGTACAGGTATTATGCCAACCAACGAATTCGACAGAAACGCAGTCCTTTTTAAAGGATCATACAACCTGGCGAAATGGCTTATGGCAGAAGCATCCATATCATTTACTACATCAAGGTCGCAGAATCCGCACAATGACATGGCAGAGAACTTTTCTACCGGAGCCTGGCGTGGATGGTATGATACAAAAAAATGGAAACAGCGGGAAGTTTACCAGGCACCCCATGGGGGAACTCCAAACAACAGTTACGGGGATATTTATGGCAGTGTACCTGGAAATGGCGTATGGTTCAGATACAACCTGAATACTTCTGAAAGAAAAGAACAGGTTACAAGACCTATTGTAGCGTTGACAGCCAATTTAACAGACTGGATGTCACTGAAAGCAGAAGCAAGCATGAACCATTATACAATCCTTCATGAGAACAAGGAACTGGGACAGGGTTATGCAATGGATGGAGGTTATTACTCTTTGAGGAACGATCAGGATGTAAGCCGTACCGGTAAAGCCATTCTTAATATCAATAAAAGCTGGGAATCCTTCTCAACCAACATCATTGTAGGTGGTGAAATTTGGGATCAGGAAAAGCAATTTAGCCGTATCAACACAGATGGTGGCTTTATTGTACCTGGAAGATTCTATATGGGTAATTCTAAAAGAACCCTGCAAGGTGAGGCTGCTGTTTATGGAACCAAACAAATCAACTCATTTTATTATTTAGCGAACTTCGGCTGGAAAGATCAGCTTTATGTTGATATTACAGGTAGAAATGACTGGTCGTCATCCCTGGTGTATACCGGTGGAACAGGTAATTACTCTTACTTTTATCCTTCAGTAAGTGCATCATGGATTTTAAACCAGACTTTCAATCTGCCTTCAGCTGTTTCTTTTGCCAAATTACGTGCATCATGGGCGCAGGTTGGTAACGACACAGATCCATATTTCATCAACCAGGGATACAATATTGCTTTAATTGAGCAGGCAGGTGGCCAGTTTATTTACAGCAACACAAAATCAACCACTCTGGTAGATCCAAGTATCAAACCCGAGCGTAAAAATTCAAAGGAAATTGGATTGGATGTCAGGTTCTTTAACAACAGGCTGAGTGCGGATGTGGCGTATTACGATGAATCGATTACAAACCAGATTGGAGATATACCCATTCCTTCTGCAACCGGCTATGACAGAATGCTTACAAATATTGGAACCCTTTCCAACAGCGGACTTGAAGTTTCAGTAAGAGTAGTTCCGGTCCAGACAAAGAATTTTGAGTGGAGTTCAACTGTCAACTACTGGGATAATAAAACCATGATCTCTGATCTGAGGCCGGAAGTTGGTGAATATAAAAATCTGGCTGGTTATGCTGATTATGGTAATTACCGGATTGCTTCGGTGGCGTATGAAAACGGAGAGTATGGCATCCTGATGTCAGACAGCAAGCCACTTGAAGATGAGAATGGTAATAAGATCCTTTTATGGAGAGATGATGTTCGCGGTGCTTATTATCAGCGCAGTGGAAAAATTGAAGAGATTGGAAAAATCAATCCCGATTTTGAAGGTTCATGGGACAACAATTTCCGTATTAAAAACATCACTCTTTCGGTTCTGCTTGATGGCCGTTTTGGCGGGCACATTGCTTCGTATTCCAATAAATACGGAACAGCATACGGATACATGAAAACTTCACTCGATTACAGGAGCCCTGAATACGGAGGTATGACATGGACGAGCAAGTATGCCAATACAAATGGTCATACATTTACCGATGGTATGATTCCGGAGGGTGTGTTTGCAGCAGGCCAGAAAGTAACTGCTCCATCAGGTGAAACTGTGGATGTAGGAGGAATGACTTATCAGGAAGCCTATGAGAAAGGTTATGTTGAACCGACTCATGCAAGTTTGTATACCTATTTTAATAATCAGTGGGGAACAGGAGTTATTAATGATAACTGGTTCAATGAGGTGAAATACATTGCTGTGAGAAACATTTCACTTGGATACAATCTTCCCCGTGCTGCAGCACAGAAGATGAAGGCGCAGAACCTTTATGTATCGCTGAATGCCAGAAACCTTGGATACCTGTATAACTCACTGCCGAATAACCTGAATCCTGAAAGCTTCAGGGGAACTTCAAGCAATGCATCCTATTTCGAGCGTTCATTTACGCCCTACATGGCTACTTACACCATGACTCTGAGCATTGACTTTTAATCACTTTAACATATGATAAAGATGAAAACAACCTATAAAATATTTTTTGCCCTGGTATTTGTTTCGTTCTGGGGCTGCGACATAGACAGGTTTGCAGAACTAAATTCAAACCCATCGACACTATCACAGCCTGATTTAAGGTATTCAGTTACCAAGGCTGTAGAGCAGATGTTCAATGATGATTATACAGTTTGGTTTTACAACAACTTTCAGTATGTATTTCCATGGTCTCAGGTAACAACTGTGCAGGGTGGTAATACAGCAGATTTTAACCGTATGGGGCCTTATGGCGGACAAAACCTTTACAGCGCCTTATTCCCACAGACCATGGATGTCAGGATGCGTATTGAGGCAATGCCCCAGGAGGAGCAAGCCAGGCATCAGGCTCTTAAGGCGATGACTTATCCAATCCAGATCGCAGCAGCAATGTCGGTTACTGACAACATCGGATCACTTGTTTATACTGAAGCCGGCCTGGCTCCTTATACCAATCCGCCGCTGCTTACTCCAAAACTGGACAACCAGGAAACATTGTTTAACACATGGCTTGCAGAACTTGATGAAGCCATAAATATGCTGACTACATCTCAAAACCAGTTTGCAATCGGCAACCAGGATGTTATATTTGGTGGTGATTATGCAAAATGGGCAAAATTCTGTAACCTTTTAAAACTGAAGATAGCTGCAAGGCTTGTTAATAAAGACCGTGCAAAGGCACTTCAGATTGCACAGCAGGTAGCAACTTCTCCTGCCGGTTACATGGATGCACTGACCGACGATTTCGTTTACAAGCGTGGTGTTAAATATTATGGTACAGGCAACGGTTTATGGATTGGTTATGCTGGTAAGAACCTTGTCGATTTTATGATCGAAAATAAGGACCCGCGTGTTCGTTTTATTTTTGAGAAAAACCATTTCAATGCAGAAATCGTTCAGGCTTTCCTCGACGCAGGCAAGCAGTTACCACCTTATGTTGAACCTTATGTAAATGTAGATGAAGAAGGTAACTTTGCAGGCTGGAACGCACCCGGAGAACCTTGGGTACGTTATCATGGCGCACCGGTATCACCAGATAAAACCATCAATTCAGCTTATGCTATCTACTTTAACCAGGGTTCATTTAACCGTCTTTCAGTGGGTGGGTTTGAGAAGACCTATGCGGCCACTTCTCTATATTCAGAGAAACTGACCCGTACATCATATGATTATACCTATCCGACAAAACCAGGTGGACGCGTAATCGAACTAAAGGATAATGATCCTGCACTCAATGTAATTCTGGGCAGTTCAGCAGAAACCAATCTCTACCTGGCTGAATTCAGACAGTTGGGAGCAAATCTTCCAAAAAGTGCACAGGAATATCTGAACAGGGGTGTTGAACTTTCTGTTCGCCGTGCCGATGCATTGGCCAGAAATAATGAGATGCCTTATTATAATTCTGATCCAGTTTATACCGATGCGGCTGAAGCAGAAGCTGCTGCAACCAAACTGCGTGATGGTGAAATAGCAACTCTGCTTACTAACCCGGCACTGGATTTGTCTACGGATGCTTTGGAAAAAATCTACATTCAGCAGTATATCAATTTTATGAATACTCCTAATGACCTGTGGACAACCATCCGCCGTTCAGGTATTCCGAAGAAAGGCAGCAGTTATCTGCCATGGGAAAACTTTACCACTTCAGGTTCTGAAATGCCAATTCCCCGCAGGTTTGTTGTAAGCACGCCCACTGAAGATGACCTTAATTATGTTAATAAACTCGCTGCTGTTCAGGAGCAGGGTTTCACAACGGGTGATCCCAGTCCGGCGATACTCAATTCACAAAGACTTTGGTTTGATAAAGAAAATCCTGCGTATGGTGCAGGTCCAAAATAAGCATTAGGAAATAGGTTTGATTATTAAATATTGGTTTGAGAGAGAAGCAGGGGCGGCCTTTTATCAGGGCAGCTCCTGTCTTTTTTTGATCAACAGACAGCACAAAGCCTGTATCTTCCCAATAAGAACGAAATCAACCAGTTTTCCTCAATCATCATTTGAAAAGGTAAAAGCAAACCTGCCGGTTTCCGATCAGAAGGTGTATAAATGGTGATATTTGCCAAAAAACGAAAGAATAATTCTCAGGAAAATTAGTATTATAAATTTCAATCTATTATATGAGAACATCAAAATTTTATCAATTCTGTCTGATATGTTTGTTGCTTAATGTTACCGGTTTTCCAGCGGAGGGAAAGGGTAAAGATTCAAAAACATTCTCAATTTCCTACCACACACTTGTAAACGGAGTGACCAGTAACAGGGGAGGGGCCACGATTGTTGTTGCAGGTTCCGGAGCTTCAAAATCGTACAGCGAAAGCCCGGGGGTTAACCTGATTCCACAAACACCTGTTGAGGCAGCCTATGTTGATTATGAAGCCGGAAAAACATACCAGGCTGCTGATTTGTATGATGGAAGAAAAATTTATTCAGAATTGTCTTTTTCGGATTATCCTGAAATTACAGAAACAGGGGAAACAGAAAAGATACTGGGTTACACCTGCAAAAAGGTGAAAGCTTCACTTCGTTCCAATTCCATTGAAATCTGGTACACCACTGAGCTGAAAGCGAAGGGTACACCCGTTATGAGCTACGGCATTGTTGACGGACTGGTGCTGAAGGTTGTAAGGAATGGTAATTATGGACTGGTTGCAACGGAAATAAAGGAAACGACGGGCAGCAAACCGGAACCCATTATACCCGCATCTCTTGGTGATAAAGTGGAAGCCTCTTATTACCGGCACCTGGTGACAGGCAGTTTTATAACCACCATAGAGATTTTCAGCGATGAGCAGATCAGTTGGGGAAATCCTGTAGAAAATCCTGAAGGCATACAGCTGGATCAGACATACAGGTTTGCCGGAGGTACAGTGATAGCAAGAAGGGTAAAGTTACCTGAAGTACCATCCGACTATCTTGTATTTGCAGAACTGGAACAGTACTCCAATGGTGATGCTTATGACCGGACAGGTACGGTTTTTATCATTCCTGAAGACAAGGAACAGTCGTTTTTTGATGCACTGCAGAACGGGATCAATTCTGTGCCGGCATATCAGGCTGCCAATGGTAAAAGCTACCAGGGAACAGTTTCTACTCCCGGGTTTTCACCGGCAGTTGAACTTGTCCGCTTTTTTACTCCTTTTGGGATCAGCCACTTTAACAATCAGGTTGAGGTATATGGCCAAAAATGGGAAGAAAAGGCATATTATAAGCAAGACATAACAGACCTGCTGCCCTTGTTGCAGGGTGAAGTCTGGATCGGTATTTTCATTGGCAACTATGACCAGGGTGGCCATAAGGTGAGCCTCGACCTGAAATATTATCCCGGCAGCAGGGTGGTGCGCGAACAGGAAGAGGAGCAAAAGACATGGATTTATCCCTTGTTTAATACGCTTAATATTATGGAAATGGCAGGTCAGGAGTATGGGACCATGTTTGAAAATGACTCACTCAGGGTGGAGGTTGAAGTGCCGGAGGGGGTAAAAAATGTTGCTTTGCGGTATATATCAACCGGACACGGAGGCTGGGGAGGAGGCGATGAATTCAACCAGAAGCTGAATTCAATATATGCAGACGAGCGGCTTGCTTATAGTTATATACCATGGAACAGCAACTGCGGGTCGTTCAGGAAATACAACCCTGCCTCGGGAAATTTCTGGAACGGGTTAACCTCGAGCGATTACAGCCGTTCAGGCTGGTGTCCCGGTGAAGCGTCCAATCCTGTTTATATTCCGCTTCCTGATCTGAAACCCGGGAAGCATGTCATTAAAGTTGCCATTCCACTGGGAGAAAGGGAAGGAGGCAGCTTCAGTCACTGGTGTATTTCGGGAGTACTTATAGGAGAAGGGTAGCGGGCAATCCTACATAAAGCTAATTCATGAAAAAGAAGGGTCTGTAACAGGCTCTTCTTTTTTTATAATCAACTCTTTTCCCTCCTATGAAGTGACATATCTTAAATTTTATGGCTTCAACAATGTTACCGGAAAACATTTATCCTGAATGTAAAATCCGGGGAATTTTTGTAAATTAGCCTTACATACTAAATCTTACATAATGAAAAACGTATTTCTTCTTCTTTTTCTTTCTATTCTTGTTTCATGCACACCTGTAATTGATCAAAGCTCACAGAATTTTGAAGTTTTCAGGGGGACAAACATTGCCCACTGGCTTTCCCAGAGCAACAGGCGTGGCCTGGAGAGGGAACAGTTTATTACTAAATCAGATATTGATGCCATTGCTGCAATGGGGTTCGACCATGTGAGGCTTCCAATAGATGAAGAGCAGATGTGGGATGAAAATGGCAGCAGGCATGATGATGCCTTTCAGTTAATGGAAAACTGTATCAATTGGTGTGCAGAGAACAATCTTCGGGTGATAGTTGACCTGCATATATTGCGGTCGCACCACTTCAATGCTGCGGAAAAGCCGCTATGGACTGACCCTGCAGAGCAGGAAAAGTTTTATGACTTATGGCGTGATTTGTCTTCATCACTTTCAAAATATCCCAATGGCCGTGTAGCATATGAACTGATGAATGAAGCTGTAGCTGATGATCCTGAGCTATGGAATAATCTTGTTGCCAATGCTTTAGCAGCCATTCGTGAACTGGAGCCTGAGCGTACCATCGTAGTGGGTTCCAATCGCTGGCAGTCGGTTGATACATTCGATGAACTGAAGATACCTGAGAATGACAAAAACATTCTGCTGAGTTTTCATTTCTATGAACCTTTCCTGCTTACCCACTGGAATGCAAGCTGGACCCAGCTGAAGGGTTATACCGGTCCGGCACATTATCCGGGAGTGATATTAACGGAGGAAGAATTCGCAACACTTCCGGAAGAAATGCAGGAACAGGTAAAAAATTGGGTCGGAAAATCATTCGATAAGCAGTGGATTCTTGAAAAATGGTCGAAGCCCATGCAGCTTGCAGAAAAGCTGGGTTTACCTTTATATTGCGGTGAATTTGGTGTAATTGCAGGGCCAGATGAAGAAGACCGGCTGAACTGGTACCGCGATATGGTAGATTTATTTGAAGAAACCGGTATCGGTTATGCCAACTGGAATTATAAAAGCGGAAGTTTTGGCTTTATACTGGAGGAGGGGAAACGCCACCAGGAAATGATAGATATTTTATCAGGTAAATAAAATTTCAGGCACTGCTTATCATCCGATCAGCAGTGCCTGAAGTTATTCAGATACCAATCTGGCTTTCAGCTTCTACCCGTGCTTTCACTCCTGTTGTTCCTCCCTGCGACATGGTAACATCAACAGGTACATTGGTCTGCCATGAACCATTTGAAAAATCAGGGATATCAATGGAATTCGACCGGTTGGCAACCGACCATTCACTTAACGGTGCAACAACGCTCCAGAGGGCAGCATCGTATACATCCTGATCGAGAGCGATGCCATTTCGCAGACAGTCAATCAGCCTCCAGTCCATCATAAAGTCCATACCTCCATGACCACCAATTTTCTTAGCCATTTCACCTACAAGCTTTACAATGGCAGGGGTATATTGTTCTTCAAGTGCTTTCATTTCATCATCACTCAGCCAGCTGTGCCCGGTAGCGATTTTCCCTGGCAAAGGCCACTTGCGGGCGATGCCTTTGGTTCCACTGACGAGGTGAATCCTTGAATAAGGACGGGGACTGGTGACATCATGCTGAATCATGATTGTCTTTCCCTTATTTGTCCGGATCAGAGTGGTGTTCATGTTGCCCCGGTACTCACCGGTGTCATAGGGTGCATAAAATGAATCTTCGGCAGCCAGTTGTGCAGCCATTTTTCCCATCTGGAAATCATTGCTTGACATCGAAGTCAGATAATCCATCTTGTCGCCCCTGTTCACATTCAGAACCTGGCACACAGGTCCAAGTCCGTGTGTTGGGTAAAGGCTGCCGTTGCGCTGGTGGTTTTCTCTCAGACGCCACATATCGGAATAGGAATCTTTTTCAAAATTATTCACGAGCAGGTCATGAATATATGCGCCTTCAGTATGGACAATTTCACCGAAGAACCCTTGCCTTGCCATGTTCAGGGTGAGCAATTCAAAGAAATCATAACAGCAGTTTTCAAGCATCATACAATGTTTGCGTGTCCGTTCAGAAGTTTCCACCAGCTGCCAGGCCTCTTCAACAGTAACAGCTGCCGGCACTTCAGTTGCTGCATGTTTACCATTTTCCATGGCATAAACACACATGGGTGTATGTAACTCCCAGGGCGTACAAATATAAACAAGATCGATGTCCGGGCTTTCACAGAGCTCCTTCCAGGCCTCTTCATTTCCCGAATATTCCCTTGCTTTGGGCAGGCCATGGCGTGCAAGAATGCGCTGAGCCCGTTCAACTCCGGCTGGATTTTTATCACACAAGGCTTTGATTTCTACCCCTTCAATATTGGAAATGCGTTCTACTGCACCCGGGCCACGGTTGCCAAGGCCGATAAAGCCTATTCGTACAGTTTCAATCTTAGGTGCTGCATATCCGCTCATATTGAATTGCTGCGGATGTTTCTTGTTTACTGCTTCACGGATTGAGGCAAGAACCTGGTCATCTTTGGCGGTTACCTGTCTGCCACAGGAGGATAATCCACCTGAAAGCATTCCTGCCCCTGCTACTCCTGCAATCTGGAAAAACTTCCGTCTGTTCGTTTTCATTATTTGTAAGGTATTATATTTCTAAATTATTTGCGAAGTGCTTTATTTGAATATAAAAGTTTTAAAAATATAAATTAATATCTGATCCCGAATTTAATCTAAAAAAATAAAATATATCCAACTTCTTTTTCTTATTTTGGTTGATCGGAACGATGGATCTGTAAAAAGTTGTCATAGTTTGCTAACTTAATTACCTTGTTACATGAAAAAGATATGGCTTTTTTCGCTAACCTTCCTGCTTTTTTCATCTTTGTCAGCACAGGAGGAAGTAGCAAAAACAGGTTGGAATTTTGGTGCACTGCCAAGTATTTCATTTGATACAGACCTGGGGTTTCAGTATGGCGCACTGGTTGATCTGTACAATTATGGCTCAGGAACACGATATCCTGTTTATGACCATAAATTGTATTTCGAAATTTCCCGCTTTACAAAAGGTAGCGGAATCAACAGATTTTATTATGACTCTGACCAGTTGATAAGGGGATTGCAAACATCACTTGACCTGAGCTATCTTTCAGACCAGGCTTATGATTTTTATGGATACAATGGTTACGATGCAGTAGTGAACCCCGGCTGGATAGATGAAGCAGATGATCAGTATATTTCACGTGTATTTTATAAATATGACAGGAAAATGTTTCGCTTCAAACTGGATCTCCAGGGGCCATTCTTTGGTGAAAATACGAAATGGGCTGCAGGTATAAACCTGCTAAATTTTAAAGTTGCCCCGGTTGATATCGACAGGTTAAACAAGGGAAAATCGGGAGACGATGTATTGGATAAAGTGGATGGTTTATATGAAAAGTACAGACAGTGGGGTATAATTTCAGAAGAAGAAGCAGACGGAGGTTTTATTCCTGAATTAAAGGCAGGACTGGTTTATGATTCACGCGACAACAGGCCCAACCCGATGCGCGGTATATGGACGGAAGCCGTGGTGGCTGCAGTTCCCGGATTTTTGGGTGCAGAAAGCAGTTTTGCAAAATTCAGCATTACACACAGGCAATATTTCACCCTGATTCCTGAGGACCTGTCGCTGGCATACAGGCTTGGATGGCAATCTACAATTGCAGGTGATGTTCCTTTTTATTACCAGACCCAGATTATCGTATCTGAAATGAGAGGGAACAGTTCTGAAGGGCTTGGAGGGGCAAAATCATTGAGAGGTATCAGGCGGAACCGGATCATGGGTGACGGGGTTTTTTATGGTAATCTTGAAGCCAGGTGGAAGTTTGTCCGGTTTCAGTTTTTGAACAACAATTTTTATCTTGGATTAAACGGATTTACAGATTTTGGAAGGGTCATTCAGCGGATGGAACTGAATTCCATCCTGTCACAGCTTCCGGAGCAATATTTTGACCTTGATGCCGAAAAGATGCATTTTTCCTACGGGGCAGGGCTGAGGGTTACCATGAATCAGAATTTTATTATAGCAATTGATTATGGCCTGGCAGCCGACAAGCGTGATGGTGACAGCGGATTATATATCGGGCTGAATTACCTTTTTTAATAAGATCACACTTGCTTCACAGTTTATTTATCTCTGATTCTCATGAACCTAAACATCTTTAACATCCATACCGGAAGCGGATGATGTCCTCTTTTACGGAAATCGATGTACCAGCCAAACTTTCTCAACAATGGAATTTTATGGGTTTCCACCAGTTCAATAAGTGTTCCTTCAGGGGCCTGGATGTATGCAAAGCTGCCTGCTGCCTCGCCCATGTCAAATGTATCAGAATCACGGGTACTGTCGACGGTGAAAGGAAATCCTGCTGCCTCAGACTGCTTGCGGAACTCATTCATGCCGTTGATATCGAAGCAAAGATGGATAAAGCCCAGATCACCCCATATCCTGTTTTCAAATATAGATTTTGGTTCCCGCTCCAGCGCCTGCACCAGCTCAATGCATGTGGAGCCAAAAAATGGACTGAAGGCACCAGCCTTTACATCTGAATGTTTGAGCAGGACCCTGCGAAACTTGCTGCCTCCTCCATGTATGGATTTAAAATCGGAAAATGTACCTTTAAGGTCATAAACAACTTTATCGTACTTCAGTAACTTTTGATAAACTTTCAGGCTCTCTTCCATGTCATTCACGCCGATTACAGCTCCATAAACCCCGCCTGTTACAGATTTTTCGAACCTGAATACCTCTTTTTCATGTTTTACTTCCCACAGGTTACTATATTTATCTTTCAGGTAAAAGTGTTCAGTGCCTGCGGGATCTTCAGAAACCGGCCCCAGGATGTTCAGGCCCTTGGCGGTGAAGGTACGGAATGCTTTTTCTACATTGTCGGTTTTTAACATGCCGGCATTGATTCCAAGATCTCCCAGGTTAATCTCAAATTTTGGAGGTTCAGGTACTTTTCCTTTGTGCTGCCAGATTTCAAAACCACCTCCACCACGCATATTCAGCGCCAGCACAGCATGACGCGGACGTGGCTCACCTGCTGTATGAGGCAACATCAGTTCAGCTGTTGCTTCATCCTCAAACATCCGGATATCCATGGCAAAATGCTGGCGATACCACTTCCAAGCCTCATGAAGGTTTTCTACTCCAATGCCTAGTTGCTGTATTCCGTTTATCTTAATTCCCATAACTTTCGTTGAGTTGCAATTATAAAGGTTTTACTTTGGGGGCTAGGTAATAATAAAGGAAGGGGATATATTTTCTGATATAGACCATTAGAATTTCGGATCCGCCTGTAAGAATTTCCTTTTGCTCCCTTTTAAGTTTCCTGCATATAATTTTAGCAGTTGCTTCTGCTGTTTTCCCTTTTTTTTGTCCTTCATCCATGATTCCATGTTGAGATCCGTCACTCTGCAGGGCATTTACAGAAATATTGGTCCTGATACGTCCTGGTATGATCACACTAACACGGATGTTGTTTTTTTTGTTTTCTGCCCTGAGACTTTCAAAAAAACCATGTAAGGCATGTTTTGATGCAGAATATGCCGACCGGTAAGGAATCCCAAATTTCCCGACTATGCTTGAAGTTACTGCTATATGCCCCCCTCCATTTAGTATCATGGCAGGAAGAATAGCCTTTGTAAGGGCAATGGTTCCAAAAAAATTGATCTCAAATATTTTGCGGTCAATCTGCATAGGTGTCTCGGCAGCATAGGAGCGCTGGCTGATCCCTCCAAAATGATACAGGGCATCGGGAGCCCCTGTTGATGATAACACATTTTGGGCAGCTTTCTCCACAGATGTTTCTAATTCAAGATCAAAAGGAACCACATCAGCTGTACTGCCGTTATTTTTACAATCAGAAGCGACTTCTTCCAGTTGTTGCCTGTTTCTGGCCGACAAAATCAGATGTACATTCTGTTTGGATAATTCATAAGCCACTGCTCTGCCAATGCCTGAAGAAGCCCCTGTAATCCAGATTTTTTTTCCTGGAAAATTCATAAATTTTCTTTTGTTGCCTGCGAATATAAAAGAATTTTCCGGATGAAAAATTACCATTGCTGCTGTAAGTAAAAATCAACCAGTGCAAAGAGTAATATGTGCCATCATCAGAAAGCTTTTTCTACCATATCTGTATCGGTCCCCTTCTTTTTCTTAGGCAAAATTGCTTTCATCTTTTCGAGCAGGCTGTTGAAGCTGTTAAACTCCTCTGTAAATGAAAAACCTACTCCCTGGGTGTAGGGGGCAGTTTCATAAATCAGGTTATTATTTGACCTGTTATATGCCTTAAACTTGATTTTACCACTGGGAACCAGTTTTACATTGACATCAAAATCGCCTACCATCTGGCTGTTGTTGCGCGAATAGGGATTGTTGTTATTCCCTATATTGCCGTTGATGGTGACACGGTCGTTAAAGATTTGTGTACTCATCGCCAGTTCAATCTCGTCGTTCGTGATCTGATTGCCCGGTCTGTAATTAAGGCCGATGTCAACATTGCTGCTGATTTGCGACAACCAGTTGCTCAACTGGTTTGAGAATAATTCACTTGCTGTTGTTCCCAGTACATTTGGGTTTTGGGCTTCGTAGGTTCCCCTTAAATATTCCGGAGTATAGAATTTACCCAGAACTACAAGCGAAAGTATTTGCTTGTTTAGTTCTTCAGGTGTGTTAAAAAACTGTCTAAGTTCTTCAACAAGCCTGTCTTCAACTGTCGGAAAATTAATTTCAAAATTTATATTCGGATTAGAAAGCTGGTCAGACAGCAGGATTTTACTTTCGACCTGGATTCGCTGGTTTTGGTAAATATTGTCGTAGGTACTAACCAGAAGATCGTATAGTGAAGCTTTCAATTTGTATACAGCGCTTATGTTGATGATTGCATTGTAGGGATCTCCTGACCACACAATTGTACCTCCCTGTTCAATTGTAAATCTTTTATTGATCACGTTCTGCAATGTAAAAAGGTAATCACCCCGCTCAACAGTGTAATCACCCGAAAGGGTAATATTTCCATCCTTATCCACACCAAAACGAAGAATCCCTTCACCCTGTGCACGGATCACATCGCCTATCTGTGAGTTGTATATGAGTTGGGCACGCGCTTCAGGTGTTGCCCTGATTGTTAGGTTCAGATTAAAGTCGCCTTCATCTTTACGCGACAGCAGAAAATCTTTTCTGTCGTCATGTTCCTGTGCAATAAACTGTATGAAATCATACCGTTCCAGCACACTTTCATCTTCCAGCGAAATATTCACATTGGTACCCGAAAGAGTGGTTCCGGTACCAGTCAGGTTTACATTTCTTCCGTATCCAGTAATTGAAAACCTTCCACTGGCAACTACCTGCCCGAAGAACTGTGGATTGTCTCTGGCGGTTGTATTGAGGGCAACCAGTCCCGGGGAACTGATTGTCATATTATATTGCATGTTGTTAAAATTGTTGTGGACGATCGTTCCATGGAATGTGCCACTATTTCCGGCCATATCCTTTATGCCAATCCTGTTGAAAAGAATGGTGTCACCCCTGAAATACACCGAGTCGTTAAAAGTGTAGTTCACCTGGGTGTAATCAACTGTCAGGCCTGCATTGGTTCCCATAATGGCACCATTGAGTAAAACTTTATCGGGAGTACCATGGATTTTCACCTTTCCTGATCCACTGCCCTTAAAATGGGAAATATTGCTTCTTATAAAAGTTTCCATTACAACAAGCGATAATTCATCGAAATAGGCATGGTAGAGAATTTCCCTGCTGCGTGGATTGTAATTGCCTTCAACTAAAAGTTTTTGCTCCAGCATGGATGAAATTTCAAGTGCCGACTGCAGGATTCCCCGTTCGTTGTCCCACTGGTTCAGCATGGTGACATTTCCTATTTCCTGATCCCGGTAAGCAAATTGTTTCACTTTAAAGTCGGAAAATACAAGTCGTTGCCCATAATAGTCCTGTATGGCAGCAAGGCCATTTACCTTGCCCTTAATAGGAAATTCTTCGCCCAGGTAGGCTTCTATGCTGGCCAGATTCAGATTTTCGATCTGGATGGTCAGCAGGCTGGTATCGTTTTCAGCTACTTCACCATCAACCCATAGCGACTGGAACCGGTTCTGTATTTTAAAGTTCCCTATTTTGATTGTAGTACTGTCGATCGTTGCAGAAAATGGATGTATTTGCCACAAAGTATCAGCTATAAAAATCTGCGAAGGGTGGCCCTCAATTTCTATATGGGAATAAGGTGAATTTTTATTTTCGCTTAAAACTGCCCTGCTCAGGATCTCACCGCTGTATCTTTTATTTCCTTCCTTCCCCCAGGCAATCTGATTGATAATGACATTGTTTTCAATTTCAGAATCAATTGTAAGGTTTTCTATTTTCATCCCGTTTTTAAGCAGTACTTCCCCGAAACGGAAACGTGAGGCAAAAACATTTTCCCTTGGATTGTTGCCAATAAAAATGTTACGGATCATGACATTATCTGTACGCATTCCCGGAATACTTCCCTTAAGTTCAAACACTGAGTTTTCGGAATCCATCTGTCCGTATAGCAGGAATGGTGTTTCTATTTTTACGGCCGGGGCAAAAACAGCAGTTATATCGTTCAGGTTTTTAACATCGATCTGGTATCCAAACTTATTTTCCTTTTCCTGGCTTCTGGCGTCATAATTTACAACAGGCAGGTAACGGTGCATACTTTTTTCAAAGGAATCGAGGATATCTTGAAAATGGTATCTGCCATTCACTTCTATGTCAAAATAGTCAGATGAAAAAGTCAGATAATTGTTCAATCCGCTGGCAATCGACTGCAGTTCTATTCCTCCCAGGTTCAGTTCCCCGTTCCGGTTTGTATAGTGTCCGTTTTCAACTTTGATTGAGCCTGCGAGGTTATCGATCCTGTTTCCTGAAAAATTAGCATTCATAAGAAAAGCCATTTCAGACTCCGGATATTTTCCACCCAGATTCAACTTCCCGGGCAGAGCTTTATGCATATCGAGGCGGAAATCAAAAACCGGGACTTCGGGATTTAAATTAATTTTACCCAGAAAATCGAACCGCAGGTTTGAATCGTTCATCATGACCATTCCATCAAACATCCGGTTATTCAGGATCCCATCCAGCCTGATATTGGTGTATTGATAATCATTCAAATCAATTTTGGATATACCGCCCTGGAACTTCCCTGCTATATAATGGTTTGCAGGCTCATAATAACCGTCAACACTTCCGTTTGCAGAAATATTTCCCACATGATCATTTTTCAAAAGTCTCCCCAGGCTGAAATCCCTGGTTGATACCTTTCCCCTGTAGGTGACCCTTTTTCCTCCGTCAGGAACCACTGAAAGGTCAGTGGTGATCCTGCCCATCCTGCTGGTGAGGGTACCATAGGCTACAAAGTCGGTAAGGAATCCTGTAAAATTACCCCGGTATGTCATTTCACCTGCTTTATGAAGGGTTTCAGGAAAATGTAGATACCGTACTTTTCCGTTTCCGGGAAGTTTTATTCTGCTTAACTCATCGAACGTAGTTTTTGAATCTTTTAAATCAAGAAAAAGATACATTGTTTCGGTGGAGGTAACATCATTGACATAGAAATCAAGTACGGCTTCTGTTTTTTCTCCGGTAGCAAGCTTTAGGTTTTTCCCCTTCAGGTTGTTTAGGTTGCCATGAACCTGGCCTGAAAGTTCCACTACCTGGTCCATACCTTTCAGTGCTGGTATCAATATTGCAAGATCATGAAAGCTGATACTGGAGGGTGAAAACATAAAATCAAATTGTACATCTTCAGGAAACTTTCCTTCATTTTCTGGAAGTTCAATTACAAATCTATCTCCTGAAATATCAGATTTGCCCGATTTAAGATAAAATCCAGTCAGTTCTATTTTTCCTTCAGCCAAAGTAACCTCTGATTTCATATCATGTATGGCAAATTCTTTACCGTCATGAAATGCCATCTGATTCAGATTAAAGTAAACAGAATCGGAGGCGAGAAAAAAATCAGAAATATTCAGATGGAAATCACTGGCATTAAGCATCCGTTTTTTCTCATGATGAATGTCACTGTACAGAAGGAGTGCATTGGAAAAATCAAACTGCCGGCAACTGAACTGCCATTCATTGTCTTTTTTAGGTTCAGAAGAAAGGGCATCAACGATGAAAGAAAAGTTATAAACATTCGAAGTATCCTTCTGAAGATGGATCCGGCTTTCATTAAATTCAAGGTTTTTTAATGCAAGTTTCTTTTTTCTTATTTTAAGGGTATCTATCCTGGCTGTTACCGATTGCACATAAAGCAGTGTATCAGCCTGCTGATCTTCAATCAATACATCTTTCAGGATTACCCTGCTGAAGAATGCAATATCAACTTTTCCTATACGGATATTGGTTCCTGTCTTTTCTGAAAAATGACTTGCCAGCCTCTGTGTAAGATAAGTTTGAACCCTGCTGTGTTGCAGGGCCCACCAGGCGCTTCCTGTTGCAATAAGGAACACCACCAGTACGAGGATTATTATTTTCCAGCCTTTTTTGATAATTTTGCAACTTTATAAAGTGACACGAACATAGTACATTCCGGTAATTTAATTGGGAATTTTCCAGACGACTTATTAACTGGTGACGTTTAATAATTCCTGACTTAATTCCGGATTCACTGCTTCAACAAGAATAATACCGAAAGAATGGAAAAATATTATGCTTCTGCTAAAAAAAAGAATAACATTATCATTTTGGGCATAGAATCATCATGTGATGATACTTCAGCTGCTGTTATCCGTGATAATGAAATTCTTTCGAATGTAGTTGCCAGCCAGAAAGTGCATGAAGAATATGGGGGAGTAGTGCCTGAACTTGCATCCAGGGCACACCAGCAGAATATTATACCGGTGGTCGACCGGGCAATTGCCCGTGCAGGTATTCATAAGAGAGATTTATCTGCAGTTGCTTTTACGCGTGGACCCGGTTTGCTTGGTTCCCTGCTGGTAGGAACTTCGTTTGCCAAAGGATTTACTCTTGCTGCAGGAATACCTCTGATCGAGGTTAACCACCTGCAGGGACATGTGCTTGCACTTTTTATTAAGGAACAGAACAAAGTCTTTGATCCACCCCGGTTTCCATTCCTGTGCCTGCTGGTATCTGGGGGAAATTCACAGATCATTCTTGTAAAGGATTATCTTGTTATGGAAGTCATAGGACATACCATCGATGATGCTGCCGGTGAGGCATTTGATAAATGTGCCAAGATCATGGGCCTGCCTTACCCTGGTGGGCCACATGTCGACCGGTTGGCACTGGAAGGAAATCCTGAAAGATTTGTATTTTCAAAGCCCCGCATACCTGGCTTAAATTATAGCTTCAGCGGGCTTAAGACCAGCTTTCTTTATTTTCTCAGGGATAGTATGAAAGAAAATGAGAATTTCATTGAAGAAAATAAGGCAGATCTTTGTGCTTCACTTCAATCAACCATCGTTGATATACTTCTTCAAAAGCTGAAAAAGGCCGTCAAACAAACAGGTATTAGGGAAATAGCAGTGGCAGGAGGGGTGTCGGCAAATTCGGGATTGCAGAATGCGCTTCAGGAGATGGCTAACAAACACCACTGGAAATTACATATACCTAAAATTGAATACACCATGGATAATGCAGCCATGATAGCCATTTCCGGATATTATAAATATCTGAATGATGAATTTGCCAAACAGGATGCAGTGCCATTTGCCAGGACACAATTATAAGGGGAAGGTTTACTATGATCTATCAACAGGCACTTGTTCACGGGAAGCTTATTAAGCGCTATAAAAGGTTTCTTGCAGATGTTCTTTTGGATGATGGCACCGAAGTTATTGCTCATTGCACAAATTCAGGGTCAATGAAAAGCTGTATCGAAACAGGGGCTGATGTTTATCTGTCACCTGTAAACGATATTAAAAGAAAAACCCGTTATACCTGGGAAATGATTATGATCAATGGTGATTGGGTTGGTATAAATACAACTGTTCCGAATAAAATAGCTCATGATGCCCTCGTTGCGGGAGTCATTCCCGGATTCGAAAATGTCACTGCTGTTGCACGCGAAGTTGTTTTTGGAGATTCACGATTTGATTTGTTCGCAGAATGCAGGGATGAGAAATGTTACATCGAAGTAAAAAATGTTACCCTGAAGCAGGGGCATTATGCTTTGTTTCCTGATGCAGTAACACTACGGGGGCAGAAGCATCTGAGAACACTTGTGGAGGTGAAAAAAGCAGGTATGCGTTCAGTGATGCTGTATATTGTTCAAAGAACCGATGTTGAGGTTTTTGCTCCGGCAGCAGAAATTGACCCGGTTTATGCAGATCTACTAAAAGCTGCAGTAAAGGAAGGAATTGAAGTGATAGCCCTGCAGGCAAGAGTCTCACCACTGAAGATTGAAATTATAAAACAGCTGCCGGTAGAAGTATAGGTTTCTTCCTTTATTATTTTACGGATTGATTGTCGGTACCATACCATAATATGAAATAGACTGGCGCTGGATCCCTGAAACGGTTAATGTGGATGCGCCTGTTTCGGTGATAAAGAAATTGTAATTCAGTAAACCGTTTTCTGTTTCAGTCTCCACATTCACTTCAATACCTTTCTTCTTGTGCTTGAAACTGTAACTTTTAACAGGAGCCGTAAAGTCAAATCCGGTAGTGTTACCGTAATTTCTGACATATGCCTTGCCGATAAAAGGTAAATAGGATGTAATGACACCATTGCTGATCTGAACATCGCAATCATATCCAAGCCTGACTCCCCCTGCACCCCTGGGGTACATGTCGCTTGCCTGAAAGATGAATGTTTTATTTTCAATCATTTCCTGCAGGGTTGCCTTTCTTAGGGCTTTCTCATCCCCTTTGGTGTGTTTATCTGTCTGTAAAATGTTTTTACCCCATAAGCCTGTGAAGCAAAATGTCATCAGCGATATCATAATGAAGCTTCGCTGTATGGATTTTATCATGATTGACTGTTTTAAATGTTGACTACATTAAAGTTATGATTATTTTTCCTGACCGCTGAAAATTAAGGACAAAATTTGCGTGGAGCTTTTATATTGGCTCTTTTTCCTTATTTTTAGATTGATTAAATTGTACAACCTATGAAGCTCAAATTGTATTTTATATCCTTATTATTGCTCTTATCTGGTTTATTTTTTAATTTTTCTGCAGTTGGCAGGGATTTTTATTTGTCACCATCTGGTGACGACAATTATGAAGGTACAATTGATCAGCCCTTTAAAACGGTAAGAAAAGCACTTCAGGCTGCTGTTTCTTTCTTTTCGGAACATCAACAGGAGGATTGTATAATATGGTTGGAAAGTGGATCTTATTACATTAAAGAGCCTGTTGTTATCAATTCACAAATTATCAGCCACGGCAACCATCTTACGCTAAAGGCGCTTCCTGAAGCAAAACCTGTCATATCGGGAGGTGTAATTCTTCAGAACTGGGAACAGATGCCGGATGGTACCTGGAAAGCAAGGATGCCTGAAGATCTCCGTAACACAATAAATCCACGGGAACTGTTTTTTGGAAATACCCGTTGTACCAGGGCACGTTTTCCGAATGAAGGGTACCTGAAAGTTGAAAAAGTTGGAAGCGACAGGAGAACCTGTTTCTATTTCAAAGAAGGTGATTTTCCTGTTCCAAGGAATATTGAAGGTACTGAACTTGTACTTCTTCATGACTGGTCGATTTCAAGAATAGGTGTGAAGGAAATAAACACTTCGGAAAATAAACTCACATCAGTTGATTCAATCGGTGCAAAAAATCCTGCCTTTTTTAATCTTGATAACTGGGAAGCTCAGCCCCGTTATTTTCTTGAGAATGCACCTGAGTTCCTTGATGCCGATTACGAATGGTATTACAATCCTGAAGAAGCAACAGTTTATTTTAAGCTTCCTGTATCTGTTACACCTTCTTCTGATGAAATTACAGTACCTTTATCTGAAGGCCTTTTATTTCTAAAAGGTGAGGAAAACAATCCAGTTAAAAATATCCATTTCGAAGGCATTCAGTTTTCGCATTCAGCATGGAGTATCCCTGAACAGGGGTACTGCGGAGTGCAGGCATGTCATTTTGATCCCCGTCCTGCAAAGGAAGGATGGAATGTGATTCCTGCTGCAGTAACAGCCGTTTGGGCAGAAAATTGCACATTTATTAACTGCAGTTTTGGTAACCTGGGAGGATCAGGATTATGGTTTGGAACAGGATGCAAAAATTGTAAGGTAACCGGTTCTGATTTTTCTGATATATCGGGTAATGGAATCATGATTGGGGAAGGGCAGGACCGGGTGGTGAATGGTGAACAGTGGTGGAAGTCGGCTCCTGAGCAGGTTGCTGTCAGCAATATGATTGAAAACTGCCGGATAACAAAATGTGGCGTTCAGTTTAGCGGTGCTGTAGGTGTCTGGGCAGGTCTGACTGCTGAAACCATGATCAGGAACAACATCATTCATGATCTGCCATATACTGGCATATCAATGGGCTGGATGTGGAGCCCTGAGCCCACACCTTCGCGTGCAAATGTGATCGAAGGTAACTACATTCATCACATCATGCAGGTATTGAGCGATGGCGGTGGCATCTATATGCTGGGACTGCAGCCCGGAAGCAGGATTATCGGCAATCATATTCATGATGTAAGTATCAATGCCGGCAGGGCTGAGAGCAACGGTATGTTTCTCGATGAAGGAACCACCGGTGTACTGGTTGAAGGCAATCTGATATACAATATTGCCAGATCACCACTGCGGTTTCACAGGGCGACTGTGAATTTAGTAAAGGATAATATCTTTTTTTGTGCTGACGACATTCCTCCTGTACGGTACAACACTACTAAAGAAGCTGATATTAAACTGCAAAATAATTCGGTTTACAGCGAAAAAGACAACGATTTTAATTCCATGCTTCAAAAGGTACTGGCAGAATGGAAACAATTGAAATGAACCATAATAATAATTGATTACTCACGAAAGTTAATTGAACCATGATGATATCCAAAGTATTGTTTATTTCAGGCTTCTTATTTGCTGTCTTATTATTTTCAGGCTGCACCCGTCACCATACAAACAATTATTCTTCTGAAGATAAGGGAAGACAGGAAATTCTTGCTGATTCCGGCTGGAAGTTTCACCGCGGAGATGCCGGTGATGCGTGGGCAACCTCTTACGATGATTCAGGATGGCGTGAGCTTGATTTGCCGCATGACTGGAGCATCGAAGACATTCCAGGTACTGTATCACCTGTGGATTCTCTTGCTGTAGGTGGCATAAACACAGGTTATTATGTGGGCGGAACAGGATGGTACCGGAAAAGGATTGATCTGCCAGAAGACATCAGCGGGAAAATTTTTAAGGTAATGTTTGAAGGTGTGTACATGAACTCGGATGTCTGGTTCAATGAAGTTCACCTGGGTAACCATCCCTATGGATATACTGCCTTTGTATTTGATCTTACAGATCATGTAATACCCGGAGGTGAGAATGTACTTGCTGTCAGGGTGAAAAACGAAGGCCGGAACAGCCGCTGGTATTCCGGGTCAGGCATCTACCGCCATGTGTGGCTTACAGTCACTGAGCCCATTCATCTTAAAACATGGGGCACATTTATTACAACCCCTGTTGTGACAAATGAATCTGCTGAAGTTCATCTTGCAGTTTGTGTTGAAAACCTTACAGGCAGATCACAAAGAATAGCTGTAAGTTCAAAAATATATCATGAAAATGGGCAGGAAGTTGCTTCAGATGTTCTTAATCAGACTCTGGAAAAAAATGAAAATAACTTCAATTTCTCACTGAAGGTTTCCAGTCCCGATCTGTGGTCTGTTGATGAACCGGCCTTATACAGGGCAGTTGTTGAGGTTCAGGATCACGAAGGTAATCTGATCGATCAGCAATCGACATTTTTTGGTATCCGGACGATAGATTTCAGTGTTGAAAACGGCTTTCTTTTAAATGGCAAGCAGGTTCTGCTGAAAGGAGCCTGCATGCACCACGACAATGGTCCGCTTGGTGCTGCGGCCTTTGACCGTGCTGAAGAACGGCGGGTGGAAATCATGAAGGCAAATGGTTACAACGCCATCCGGTGTGCACATAATCCTCCCTCGGTGGCTTTTCTTAATGCCTGCGACCGCCTTGGAATGCTGGTAATTGATGAAGCCTTTGATATGTGGAGAAAACCTAAAAATCCGCAGGATTATCACCTATACTTCGATGAAAATTGGAAAAAAGATATTGAAGCTATGGTACTGCGCGATCGAAACCATCCCTCGATTATCATGTGGAGTACAGGAAATGAAATCCAGGAAAGGGGGGAACCTGAGGGTGCAGAAACATCAAAAATGCTGGCGCGTTATGTGAAACAACTTGATCCGACACGGCCTGTAACTGCTGCTGTAAATGGTTTAAACCCAGATAAAGATCCTTATTTTGCTACTTTGGATATCTCAGGCTATAACTATTCATTCGGTGGTGATCATGGCAAAAAAACAATCTTTGAAATCGACCATGAAAGGGTACCTGACAGAATTATGTATTGTGCAGAATCTTATCCGCTGGAAGCTTTTGGTGCATGGCAGGATGTTGTCAATCATTCATATGTACTCGGTGATTTTGTCTGGACAGGCTTTGATTACCTGGGAGAGGCAAGCATCGGATGGCGGGGATACCCTCATGATGAGAATTACTTTCCATGGAACCAGGCATACTGCGGTGATGTTGACATCTGCGGATTAAAGCGTCCCCAGTCATATTACCGCGATGTATTATGGGAAGAGGGTAACAGGCTTTCTGTATTTGTAAAGCCTCCTGTTCCATCCTTTCCTTTAAAGGATAATCGTGCAGACTGGAGTAAATGGCACTGGCATGATCATGTTGCCAGCTGGAACTGGGAAAATTATATAAACCAACCTCTTGAGGTCATAGTATATTCAGGACATGAAGAAGTTGAACTTTATCTGAATGGTAAATCACTTGGAACAAAAGAAACGAACCTCAGTAACCAGTTTATGGCCACATGGAAAGTTCAATATCAGCCCGGCGAACTGAAAGCAATCGCCAGGTCAGGTGAATCGGTCATTGCAGAGCATGTCCTGCAAACTGCAGGTACGCCTGTAAGAATGAGGTTGTCAGCCGACAGGAACAATATTTCAGCAACAGGCCAGGATTTAAGTTACATCATGGTTGAACTGCTTGACGAACACGGGAACGGGCATCCTGCCGCAGAAAATTTATTACATTTTGAAATTGACGGTCCTGGTGAGATTATAGCTGTAGCCAGTTCTGATCCTGTCAGTACAGAGAGCTTCAAAGGGCAGAAAAGAAAAGCATGGCAAGGTAAAGCACTTGTAATTATTAAGTCAAAGAAGGACCCCGGAACAGTGAATCTTTCTGTAAGTTCAGAAGGCATAGAATCTGAAAATGTTCTTATTGAGGTCATATAAAAAACTTGCAGTACAGTTATAAAAAAAAATCATGCCCTCCTGATAACGGAAGGCATGATTTTTTTTGGCTGTATAGTGATTTTTCTACAACAGGAAGCTTAACAAGATACCTGCCGCAACAGCAGAGCCGATTACTCCCGAAACATTGGGTGCCATGGCATGCATAAGCAGATGGTTGGTAGGATCTTCCTTTAAGCCCATGATCTGGACAACCCGGGCACTGTCGGGGACAGCCGAAACACCAGCCGCTCCTATCATCGGGTTTATCTTATTGTTTTTATTCAGGAACAGGTTCATCAGTTTTGCACCCAACACTCCGCCTGCTGTGGCAATGATAAACGATGCTGCTCCAAGGGCAAATATTTTTACTGAAGAAGGTGTAAGGAATACATCGGCCTGTGTAGATGCACCCACAGTGATCCCAAGCAGCATTGTAATTGTGTCGATCAGTGCATTGCTTGCTGTATTGGCAAGACGCTTCGTTACACCAGATTCTTTAAGCAGGTTACCGAAGAACAACATACCTAACAGCGGCAATGCAGATGGAGCTATGTAAGCTGTCAGCAGCAGTCCAACAATAGGGAACAGGATTTTTTCCAGTCTTGATACTGCACGTTGCGGCTTCATTTTAATTTTTCTTTCCTTCCTGGAAGTAAGCAGTTTGATAACCGGTGGCTGAATAACCGGTACCAGAGCCATATATGAATATGCTGCAATAGCGATTGGGCCGATAAGGTTCTTTACTACTTCTCCGTTCGCCATAATATTCATTCCGTTCGCCAGTTTAGAGGAAATAAAAATGGCAGTGGGGCCGTCTGCTCCTCCGATGATACCTATGGCACCCGCTTCAGGCGGCGCAAATCCAAACCAGATTGCTCCAAGAAAGGTTATAAATATACCCAGTTGGGCAGCTGCACCCAGCAACATCAGTTTAGGATTGGAAATCAGGGAAGAGAAATCAGTCATTGCTCCCAGTCCAAGAAAGATCAGGGGAGGGTACCACCCCTGTAAAACTCCCTGGTAAAGGATGTTCATAACTGAACCAGGTTCGTAAATTCCCAGCTTCAGGTTGAAATCGACAGCCTGAAACATGGGGATGTTTCCGATGAGGATGCCAAAGCCTATTGGTATGAGCAGCAAAGGCTCAAAATCATATTTTATAGCAAGGAATATGAAGAACAATCCTACAAGCATCATCATCAGATGCTTCCATGATACGTTAGCGAATCCTGAGAACTCATAAAAATTCATGACTCCGGAAGCGGCACTGCTGTAGTTCTGGTAGATAAAGCCATCACCCGTCAACTTTCCGTCATCGGAAAGGTAAAGTGTACGTGTTGAAAGTTTCACCGTTTCCTCCTCCGTTACATAATCAGTTGAGGAAGTATTTGGATTCATGTTCCGGCGCAGATGGGTAACAACTACAGGATTAAATTCCATTATGATGTTGTTGTCCTCTAACCTGAACCTGCCGGTGTACCTTTGCTTGGCTGAGTCAAGTGTGAAGGTGTTATTGGCAATGAAATTAATAGTTTTCAACCGTTTTGTGGTAGAAGGCTCATCACCCTTAACAGTTTCCTTCGGATTATAGGTAGCATTGGCTACATAACCATCACTTTTATTAACCCATTTTCCGCTGATTATCTCCTCTAAAACATCTTTTTCCTGACCCTGTGCCGGATAGATGCATATTAGTGCTGCTAAAACAAATAGCAGTTGAATGATATTCTTCATTTTAATCAGATTCTTCCAGTTTAACCGATTTCAAGCAAAACATCATCCTGCTGCACGGCATCTCCTGCTTTTACCTTAATTGAAACTATTTCACCTCCCCTTGATGTCTGCACATTGTTCTCCATTTTCATGGCCTCCATTACAAGCAGGATCTGTCCTTCAGCAACAACATCGCCAACAGAAACATTGAGTTTTAATATCGTTCCAGGCAGTGGGGCAGTAACTTCATGCTTTCCTGTTGTTGCTTTCTTTTTGATCTGACCTTCACCCGGAAGCTTTTCAACAGGTTTACGTACCAGCCTGGGTGTCTTTGTTGTTTTAATTTCATTGTGAACCACAACTTCATAATGTGTACCGTTCACATCCACTTCGGCGATATTGTCTTCTATATCCCTTATGTGCACCTCGTAGTCATTACCGTTAATGGTGAATTTATACTTCTTCATTGGTTGATATATTTACATTCTTTTTGTATAGGCATTTTTCCCCAGTAGAAAATTATCGCTGAAATACGGATAATAAAATATTAAACCTGTACAAGCTAAAGGAGCATGTAATCAGGTTCAGTTGTTAGGCCAGTTTCTGGTAACACTGTATATTTTTGAACTCCAGGGAGAATATGCTTTCCTGACATGCTTGATGGTTAAAACATTGCTTTCTTCATCATGCAATTCATCGAAATACAGATGCAGTGCATAGCTGATGGCGGCTGTTACGTTTCCTTCAATTTCTTCATCAAGTTTCTTTGCCGTTAATTCTCTTTCCGTTGTTTTCTTTTTCCTGTCCCATTTCATATTAATGATTTTAGGCAAATTTGAAAAAAGAATGAACAGGAGGCTTAGGGACAATATTACAATTCCAAAACCTACAAGAGCAACTGTGATTGCAAAATCAAATGCTGAACTGTCGAGCAGAATAAACAGAAAGCTCATCATATTGCTTTTTAAAGAGGAATGTTTGAATGTTTCTTAGGTGGATTTACCACTTTCTTGGTACTAAGGCTTTGCAGCCCGCGAATGATACGGAATCTTGTATTCCTGGGTTCAATAATGTCATCAATATATCCCAAAGCTGCAGCCTGGTATGGGTTAGCAAATTTTTCCCTGTATTCTTCCTCATGAGATGCAATAAATTTTGCACGTTCTTCCGCATCTTCAATTTCAGCGAGCTTCCGTCCGTGAAGTACCTCCACTGCACCTGAAGCACCCATGACAGCAATCTCTGCTGTAGGCCATGCATAGTTTAAATCGCCACGCAGCTGTTTGGAAGACATCACGTCATGTGCTCCGCCATATGATTTCCTAAGGGTAACGGTGATCTTTGGAACCGTGGCTTCTCCGTAAGCAAAGAGCAGTTTAGCTCCATGAATGATGATGCCCCCATACTCCTGGCGGCTACCGGGAAGAAAACCCGGAACATCAACAAGTGTAATGATCGGAATATTAAAGCTGTCGCAGAACCTTACAAATCGTGCTGCCTTTCTCGAGGCTTCAATATCAAGCACACCTGCAAGGTAGTTTGGCTGGTTGGCAACAATTCCAACCGGCTGTCCGTCGAACTTGGCAAAACCCACCACAATGTTCTTTGCATAGTTTCGATGGATCTCAAGGAATTCAGCATAGTCAACAATCGAAGTGATAACGTCTGTTATATCATACGGCTGATTTGGATTTTCCGGAATGATTTCATTCAGAAAGTCTTCCATCCTGTCGATAGGATCTGTATTTTCTGTTATTATGGGATCTTCAAGATTGTTTTGAGGTAAAAAAGTCAGAAGCTTGCGGATGAGCATCAATCCTTCTTTTTCGTCTTCAACTAAAAAATGAGATACACCTGATTTTGTGGCGTGAATTTTTCCTCCTCCAAGATCTTCAGTTGAAATATCTTCTCCTGTTACCGTTTTTACCACTTTCGGGCCTGTTACGAACATATAGGAATTTTGCTCCGTCATCATGATAAAATCGGTGAGGGCAGGAGAATAAACAGCTCCTCCTGCGCATGGGCCAAAGATTGCAGAAATCTGCGGTATAACTCCTGATGCAAGGATATTCCTTTCAAAAATTTCAGCATAACCTGCAAGGGAGGTAACTCCTTCCTGGATGCGTGCACCGCCTGAATCATTGATACCAATAACGGGTGCCCCTGCCTTCATGGCCATATCCATTACCTTACATATCTTTTGCGCAAAAGTTTCAGACAATGACCCGCCAAAAATTGTAAAATCCTGTGAAAAGATATATACAACCCGGCCATCAATGGTACCATGGCCCGTAACTACTCCATCGCCAAGGAACTTCTTTTTTTCCATACCGAAGTTGGTACAACGGTGGGTGACAAACATATCGAACTCCTCGAAACTTCCTTCATCGAGCAGCATCTCAATACGTTCACGGGCGG
>JAEYNZ010000062.1 GCA_023412195.1 Bacteroidota bacterium | reverse complement strand
GGCCGCACCAGCGTGCCCTATCAGGGGATGAAGGAAAACAGGCAGATCAGCCTGAATAACAGCGATTATGATCTGATAAAAGACCTGGAAGGAATTGAACTTACATCAGGCAGGTATTATATCAACGGCAATAAGTTCGCCTATGGCAGTGAAAACGGGGAGTACACAGCTGTAACCTGCCATCCTGACCTGAAGGATGTTGAACTTCTTACCCTTCTCGAAGGCAGGTTTATAAATGAGGTCGATATTCTCCAGACCCGGAAATCAGTGGTTCTGGGTAAAGATATTTATGATGCATTGTTCAAGGGTGAACCCGCCATAGGAGAATACATCAGGATTAACAATGTCCCGTTTAAGGTGGTGGGCATTTGTATTGAAGAAGGAAGTTCAAGGCATAGAAACGCCTACCTTCCTGTAACCACCGGACAAAAAGTCTTCAACGGGGGCAACAGGCTGCATAATTTCGCCCTGACAATCAATGCCAACAGTATTGAAGAGAGCAAGATGATAGAAGACAGGATCAGGACTGCCCTTGCCCGCAAACATAAATTTGATGAAACCGACCGCTCGGCCCTTGGATCCTTCAATTCACTTGAAAATTACCTCCAAACCATGCGCATTTTCCAGGCAATAAAAATTTTCATTTGGATCATTGGTACCGGAACCCTGATTGCAGGGGTAGTGGGCGTCAGCAACATCATGCTCATAGTTGTAAAGGAACGAACCAAGGAAATCGGGATCAGAAAGGCAATCGGGGCCAGTCCGGGCTCTGTGGTAGGCCTTGTATTGCTGGAATCCATCCTGATCACAACCATTGCCGGTTACATCGGACTGGTTCTTGGAACAGGATTAATGGAAGGGTTAAATTATTTTGTAGAGCAGCAGTTTGCTGCTGCGGCTTCAACAAACAATGGAAACGGCGACATGATTTTCCGTAATCCTACGGTAGACCTGAATATTGCTGCCACAGCCACCATGCTGCTGGTTGTGGCAGGAGCCATTGCAGGTTATATTCCTGCTAAACGTGCCTCCAGGATTAAACCCATAGAGGCATTGAGAGATGAATGACCTGGATCACGATAAGGTTTATACTTATCACAAAAAACGATAGAATATGTTTGACATAGACCTTTGGAAAGAGATAATTGATGCGCTGAGAAAAAACAGGATGCGCAGTTTCATGACCGCTTTTGGTGTGTTCTGGGGAATTTTCATGCTCATAATCATGTCAGGTGCAGGCAGGGCACTGGAAAACGGAATTATGGACGGTATTAAGGCCTTTGCCACCAATTCAGCATTTTTCTGGACCGAACGCACTACAGAGCCCTATAAAGGATTCCAGCGTGGGCGCAGGTGGGAATATAAAAACGATGATTTCAAATACATTAAGTCTAATATAAAGGACGTGGAGTATATGTCGCCAAGGCTTTTCGGCCCGAATGTCTGGGGTGGCGACAACACGGTCAGGGGAAACAAATCCGGGGCATTTAACATATTTGGAGATTACCCCGACTTCTTTAAAATTGATCCATGGACACCTTTAAAAGGACGGCTGATCAATGAAATTGACATTCTTCAGAACCGGAAGGTCTGCATTATAGGAGAAAGGGTTGCGGAAGTCATGTTTGGTGAAGATGAGGATCCTATCGGGGAATATCTCCGGATCAATGGCGTATACTTCCAGGTGGTGGGAGTTGTGCATCCTGAAACACGTATCAACATTGGAGGCGGACAAAAAAATGAATCCATTATCATGCCCTTCACAACCATGCAGCGCACATACAATATGGGCGAAATCGTGCATTTCTTTTCTGTAACTTCCAAACCGGGGGTGCCTGTAAGTCAATTGGAAGAGCGGCTTAAAACCCTGCTTAAGGAACGTCATCAGATCGCTCCCGACGACCGGCAGGCAATCGGGTCATTTAACATTGAAGTGGAATGGAAAAAATACAATGCGTTGTTTAACGGGATTCAGATCCTTACATGGATTGTAGGCATAGGAACCCTTCTCGCAGGTATCATTGGGGTAAGCAATATTATGATGGTCATCATAAGGGAGCGGACACAGGAAATAGGGATTCAAAGGGCTATAGGAGCGACTCCGTCCACAGTTATCATGCACATCGTGGCAGAAAGTGTTTTTCTTACAGTCATTGCAGGATATATTGGACTTGCCCTTGGAGTCGGACTGCTTGAAGTACTGAATATGATTCTGGAGTCGGGTGGTGATGAAATGTTCTTCAGGAGGCCCGAGGTAAGTTTTAAAATGGCTGTGTCAGCGTTATCGGTACTGGTTCTTGCAGGAATCGCTGCAGGTATGATTCCAGCCCGCCGTGCAGTTAGCATAAAACCCATTGATGCCATCCGTGAAGAAAAATAATATACAGAATGAACAGAAACAATTAATAACAGAATAAAGCAAGTAGCCATGAAAAAAGTATTCAGAATTATCATGATCGTGATTTTAGCAGGGGCATTCGGAGGAACCCTGTTTTTTCTCTACAATAAATCAAAGAAGAAACCTGAGGTTTTTGAAACAAAAAATCCTTTTATCAGCAATGTTGTAAAAAAAACCGTAGCCACCGGATCGGTTGTACCGCGCTTCGAAATTGACATTAAACCACAAGTGTCGGGGATTATTGAAGAACTGTTTGTTGAAGCAGGCGATATGATCCAAAAAGACCAGATTGTGGCCCGCATCAAAATCATTCCGGATATGGTCAACCTGAATGCAGCCGAAACCAGGATGAACAGGGCAAAGATCAATTATGACGATGCACAGAACAACTATGAGCGCCAGCAGGGTCTTTTCGATAAGAATGTTATTTCATACGAGGAGTTTAAAAATGCCAAGGTTTCTTATGATTCAGCCAGGGAAGAACTGACAGCTGCAGAAAATAATCTTGAACTTATAAAAAATGGTGTAACAAAAAAGGCACAAACCACTACTAATACCCTGGTGCGTTCAACAATTACAGGAATGGTACTGGATGTGCCGGTAAAAGTGGGCAATTCCGTTATTCAGTCGAATACGTTTAACGACGGGACAACCATTGCTACTGTGGCAGATATGCATGATATGATTTTTGAAGGGAAAGTTGATGAGACAGAAGTAGGAAAAATCAGCGCAGGCATGCCTATTGAACTTGAAATAGGTGCGATAGATAAAGAAAAATTCCAGGCTGTACTGGAATATATTTCGCCCAAAGGAAAAGAAGAAAACGGAGCCATTCAGTTTGAGGTTAAAGCAAGCGTTCAGCTTCTTGACAACCAGTTCATAAGGGCAGGTTACAGTGCCAACGCAAGCATCGTGCTTGACAAAAGAGACAGCGTACTTGTAATTCCGGAAGGATTGCTGAAGTTCCAGAACGATTCATCTTTTGTGGAAGTTCAGACAGGAATTGAGCAGGAATTTAAGAAGCAATTTGTTCAGACAGGGTTATCTGATGGTATTAATATTGAGATTACCACAGGGTTGAATAAGGAAGACAAACTGAAAGGTGAAAAAATTGATCTTAAGAAATTGAAAGAGAACAAAACAGATAAAGGTTAGGCAGTGTAATATTGCCGGTTTATATTTGCCCGGTTGTTTTTCTGCAAGAATCATAAAAAAGAAACACCTTTATGAAAATTTTAAATAATGTATAAAGCAGCACAAATGAAAAAGATAACAGCAGTCATTTCGGGAGCAGTATTTATGTTGTTTTCATTGGCCGTTTCGGGACAGGAGACATGGTCGCTTCAAGAATGTATTGATTATGCTCTGCAAAATAATATTATAATTAAGCAACAGGGCTTAAATACAGCTTACAGTCAAAATCTGGTGAATCAGGCTAAATCTGACATGTTGCCAAACCTGAATGCAGGTGCTTCCAATAACTACAGTTTTGGCCGCTCTCTTAATAACGACAATGTTTATGAAAACGTAAACTCAACCCAGTTGAATGGTTACTTATCTTCAAATATCACTCTTTTCAATGGATTTATCCTGCAAAATACAGTCCGGCAAAATCAGCTTAATTTGCAAGCTGCTGTACAGGAAGCGGAAAAAACAAAAGATGATATTATACTTAACATTGCAGCTTCATATCTTGAAATACTCTTTGCTGAAGAATTATCGTTGATTTCAGAAGCTCAGACCGATTTAACCAGGCAGCAAATTGAACGCACGAAAAAACTTGTTGATGCAGGTAGCCTGGCCCGGGGTGCCCTGCTTGAAATAGAAGCTCAGCTGGCGCGTGAAGAATTGCAACTGGTAAATGATCAGAACCGTATACAACTGGCGTACCTAAATCTCTATCAGCTGCTTGAACTTCCTATAGAAAAAAGCTTTAGCATTGAAAAGCCGAAGCTTCCCGATATTAAGGCTCATGTAACTATGGCAAATTCTTTTGATGTATTTAAAAATGCCATCCACCTGCGTCCTGAAATAAAAGCAGCACAATTAAGGGTTGAAAGTGCGAGGCAACAGCTTAAAATTGCAAAAGGCTACTATTCTCCAACCCTGGGCCTGGGAGCAAGTTACAATAATAATTATTTCAATATCTTAAACAGTGACTTTGACCAGCTTTCCTTCAAGGACCAGATTAAAAGCAACAGCCGTTATGGATTTGGCTTAAACCTGAATATTCCTATTTTCAACAGGTTCCAGGTCAGCAACAGTGTTTCGAATGCAAAACTTCAGATTCAGGATTATGAATACAGGCTTCAGTCGGCTACAAATGTTCTGAGGAAGGATATTGAACAAGCCTATACAAACGCACTGGCATCCATGAATAAATATATTTCGAGCGAAAAAGCAGTTGAATCCATGGAGGAAGCCTTTAGGTATACCGAGGAGAAATTCAATGTGGGGATGATCAATACAGTGGAATATAATCAAAGTAAGAATTATCTTACAGCAGCCAGGTCAGAACTGATTCAGGCCCGGTATGAATACATCTTCAGGGCAAAGATTCTTGACTTCTACAATGGAACACCCATAGAGTTGTAAATGGTACAGGTTTTAAAACCTGTACCATTTTCTTGCATTACCTGCATATATTTTATCGACAACTTCCCGTGGAAGCCTTAGTCCTCTGAAATCACTTTTGATTAGGTTACTGTTCATCTGGTTATCTGTAACAAGGAATTCCCAGTCTTTTAGCCAGGTGCTGTGCAGGCTTTCCTGGAACGATTCCCTGTTCCCGCCCCTGTCGATGACATCGGTACCATACATAAGCCTGTCCTGGTAGTTGATAAAAAACCTTCTTACCTTGTCGTGGTTTTCAGCAGTCTGGTAAAAAATCTGTCCCATGCGTGCAGCCAGATCCATTGCTGCATTTGGAAACTTATCGAGAAAAGCAGCCATTTCATCAACGCTCCATTCCAGACTGGCGAGATGGCAGGCAATAAAGGTTAAATCCGGATGTTTTTCAAGCATTCTGTCGCGGGCAGCCATCTGTTCTTCATAGGAAGGAAATTCGGGATGAAGGTACATATGGTACTGAGGATTATTTGCAAAATAGTTACTGTCGTTGCGCGTGGTCATTTCATCCAAAGGAAGCCAGCAGTTTTTTGGTTCACCCAAATGACCAACCAATGGTAATCCTTTTTCTTCAAGATGCCGGAATACAGGATAGAAACCCGGATCATCAATCATAATGAGGTTACTGTCCCTGTCGCGGAATTCCATGCCTATATTTTTCCAGACCTTGACAGCAATGGCTCCGTCTTCCACACACTGATCGATCCAGGCAATGGTATTGTCAGCCCATCCGGGTTCATCCCATCCATCGAGACAAAATGTAGTGGTGTATTCATTCATATCCGGATGTTGCTGCTTCAGTGTCTTCAGCCAATGATGGGCATCAACCACTCTTTCACATCCACCTGAATAGGTATTTATATTCACGAGTCTGAAGTTATCCTTTTGTGCCTGCTCAATGGTATGATCATCTGAAGTATATATATGATAGTGTGCATCAATTTTTTCCACCTGTGCAAAATCCTCCATGGAATAGAAATTATTCTCGGCGCAGGAAACCAGAACAAGGGCAATGAGCAGAATGAACATGTACTGAAGTTTCATTTTTATTGGATTAAAGTTGAGAGGATGAAGTTAAAAAAAACTCTTTCGGGCAGTAAAGTCGGATTGTTTTTCTAAAGCTGCCTATTTTTGCAGAAATCAATGATAAAAACATGATAGAGTTACTCAGAAACCGTCGCAGTGTCAGAAAATACACCAGTCGGCCTGTAGAAAGTGAAAAGCTGGAAATATTGAAAGAGGCAGTGTTGCGCTCCCCTTCCTCAAAGAATATCAATCCGTGGGAATTTATTTTTATCGATGACAGGGATGTGATCAGAAAATTGAAGGATTGCAAGCCACATGGAACAACACCTCTTGATACTGCACCACTGGCAGTGGTTGTTTGTGCCGATACGGGAAAGAATGATGTCTGGGTTGAAGATTGTTCCATTGCATCGGTACTGCTGCAGCTAACGGCCCAGTCGCTGGGCCTTGGAACCTGCTGGATCCAGGTTCGCCTGCGCAATCATTCCGAAACTGTAACTGCTGAAAATTATATCCGGAGATTATTGGGAATCCCGGATCATTTTAACGTGCTCAACATCATTTCGGCAGGGTATACGGAAAGAAACCGGGCAGGCAAACCTTTTCAGGAACTTCAGTTTGAAAAAATCAAGCTCAACAGATTTTGATGCTTAATTCAATTCAAACCATTTGGTTTTTGTGATGTATATCCCTGAATCCAGCTCAGGATAGGTTGCATAAGTGGTTAAAGCTTCAGAATATTCTATGGGCTTATCCTGCAGGTAGTCAAAAAGTTTGGCATAGTTTACCAGTGCAAACTCTACTGAATATCCTGCTACTATAATCGTCCAGAATGCTTCAAGACTTTCGTTTGAGGCACTCAGAAGATCTTTCTCAACTGATACGAAATCACCCTCTGATAAGAGCGCCCTTATTTTGTTGTAAAAATTTACAGTTGTTTTGCTTTTCATAACTATTCCTGTATGTCTAATTAGTCAGTAAAACTATGGAATAGTAAAAATAATAAAGAAAATCAATTGCTGTAAAATGTCGTAATAAAAGATGAATCCGGATCATCCATATACTGATTGACGCGCTTCAAAACATGAATGACGAATCATACAGTTCTCCCTGTTTTTGTTCAAATTCTGATTCAATTTCAAAAAAGCAGACACATTACCTTCCTTATATGGTAGAACAGCCTTATAATTTGTAATTTAATAAAGAAGAATGATTGATTGATCTTCAAACATTTTTGAAATTTAACGGGTATTCAGGTTCCAATAATCTGGAATTGTTTTTTAACAGCTCCTGCCGCAGGTATATGTTATACTTAACCAGCCATGAATAACTTTCACACCGAATGAAAACCTTTCGTTATTAAAATTTATCAGTAACTAAAAGAAATCTTCAACATCGGAAGGTATGCTGATTTGATTTTCATCGTCACAATTTAAATTGATGTTAAAATTGTCGGGCCTTTTAAAACTTATTTGTTCAGAATAACCTAATGACGGATCAGCAAGCACTTTCTTATAGAAATACCCCCAGATAGGAAGTGCCATGTTTGCTCCCTGCCCGGATGCTATTGTACGGAAATGGATACTCCTTAGATCGGCACCTGTCCATACCCCTGCTGTAAGTTGTGGAGTTGTCCCGATAAACCAGCCATCGGAATGATTCTGCGTGGTTCCTGTTTTACCGGCAATAGGCATTGTAAACCGTCCATACCCTTCGCGGTTCCTTAACCTGCCCCCGGTACCCTGGTCGATTACACCCTGAAGAAGATTTACCATAAGATATGCAGTTTGCTCATCAAATGCTTCATAGCGTTCAGGCTGAAAATTGGCAATAATATTTCCGTAACGGTCCTCGATGCGGGTAACAAAATAAGGCTTTACATAAACTCCCTGATTGGTATAGGTATTGAAGGCACCAACCATTTCATACAAAGTAATATCAGATGTTCCTAAAAAAAGGGATGGGACAGGATCAATCGGACTGTAAACGCCCATTCTCCTCATCACTTCAGTAACTGCATTAGGGTTAAACTGTTTCATAACCCAGGCAGAAATCTTATTTCTCGAATTTGCCAATCCCCATTTCAATGTTACAATTTTTCCTTCCAGTTCATCGTCACGTTCTGCATCCTTAGGTTCCCATATCCTGCCATCAGGCATCTGAAACTGTTGGCTGACATAAGGAACCCGTGTACATGGAGTCAGGCCGTTTTGCATGGCAAGGGTATAAAGGAATGGCTTAACGGTAGAACCAACCTGCCGTTTTCCACCTTTTACCATATCGTACATAAAATATTTGTAATTTGGCCCGCCTACATAAGCTTTTACTTTTCCTGTATGAGGTTCCATAGCCATAAATGAGGACCTGAAGTATCGAAGGTACCATTTGATGGAATCCACCGGCGACATGGTTGTATCGATTTCCCCTTTCCATGAGAAAACCGTCATATCAACAGGTTGCCTGAAGTTTTCCCTTATTTCCCTTAGATTTTTACCCTGATTGTTCAATACCCTGTACCTGTCGCTCCGCCTCATCTCACGATCGATAAGAGAATCGGCCTGATGAGCGGTCATATTATTTGAAAACGGAGGGTTGCGAAGGTTTTTCATGCCTCCGTCAAAATCGGGCTGAAGGTTATTTTTCAGATGATGTTCGACCGACTCAACTGCATATTTCTGCATTCTTGAATCGATGGTTGTATAAATACGTAAACCATCGGTATACAAACTATAATTCTTCCCGTCGGGTTTCACATTTTTATTGCACCATCCATAGAGTGGATTTGTTTCCCACTCAACGGAATCTTCCCTGAACTTTTGCATCGACCATGAAGGATAATTTCTTCTTTCAGGCTTTTTTGCAGTAAGTGTTAACCTGAGGTATTCACGAAAATATGGTGCCGGACCAGCTTTATAATCAACCTTCTGATAATCGAGGTCCAGGGGCAGCAACTTAACAGAATCTCTCACCTCTTTAGATATGTAACCATATTTGGCCATCTGGTTCAAAACCACATTACGTCGTTGCTTAACCATTTCAGGACGCCTGACAGGGTTATACAATGATGAATTCTTAGCCATACCTACAAGCATAGCCGACTGGTGAAGTTTAAGGGAATCGGGAGGAATGCTGAAATAAACATTGGCTGCCGATTTAATTCCTACAGCCAGATTCAGAAAGTCATATTTATTCAGGTACATCAGAATGATTTCTTCCTTGGTATAACTCCGTTCAAGATTGACAGCTATAACCCATTCCTTGAATTTCCGCAGTACAAGTTCTTTTTTATCCAACCTGTTGTCTCTGGGGAAAAGCATTTTAGCAAGCTGCTGACTGATGGTACTACCACCGCCTGAACTTGAATCACCTGTTACGATACCTTTTAAAACCCGCATTAAACCACGAAGGTCAATGCCTGAATGCCTGAAGAATCGTACATCTTCAGTAGCAATCAATGCATCAATCAGATGGGGTGGCAGATTGTCGTAGTTTACAAAGGTCCTGTTTTCGTTGATAAAATACTTGTCCATTATGTTGCCATCCTCAGAATATATTTCGGAGGACAGGATGTTGGGCGGATTTTCCAGTTCCTCGAATGTAGGCATAAATCCGAGCGAACCCCTGGCAAGCAACATAAACAGGATTACTATCCCGGCTATACCAGTCAGAAATAGCATCCAAAAAAGAATGATGTATTTTTTAAGATTTCTATTTTTAACTACTTTTTCTTCAGTCATAAACTTTTTAAAACGATTTTCCTGCAAAGATATATGATTCTTTATTTACCCTTTCATTTTAACGAAATACCAGTCAACAATATTACCCGTTTATAATAATTAAATCATTCACAACTTTATAGATTTTAAAATAAAGCCCATTTATTTTTGAACTTAGCAATTCAATTTCTTTAATTTGCAGAAATTTTCATAACTCAAAACATTATATGCAGGAAAATCTTGTGATAGTTGAATCTCCGGCAAAAGCAAAAACAATTGGTAAATTTTTAGGTAAAGGTTATATAGTTACCTCCTGTATGGGGCACATACGCGACCTGGAAAAGAAAGATTTCGGAATAGATATTGAGAATAATTATACACCAAAGTATGTTGTATCTCCCGATAAGAAAAAAATTGTTGCTGATCTGAAAAAACTTTCAAAGGAAGCTTCCACTGTATGGCTAGCCTCCGATGAGGACCGTGAAGGAGAAGCCATAGCCTGGCATTTGAAAGAGGTATTGAAACTTGAACCAAAAAAAATCAGGAGAATTGTATTTCATGAAATTACAAATGAAGCCATACAGAAGGCCATTGCAAATCCACGTTCCATCGATGAAAATCTTGTAAATGCCCAGCAGGCCCGGCGTGTTCTCGACCGTGTAGTTGGCTTTGAAATATCTCCCGTACTTTGGAAGAAAGTAAAACCATCACTTTCAGCAGGCCGCGTGCAGTCGGTGGCTGTGCGTCTGATTGTTGAACGTGAGCGGGAAATCAATAATTTTAAAATAGAAACCTGGTACCGGGTGACTGGTACTTTTGTTGCTACTGATACAAACGGGCAGGCTTCAGAAGTTAAAGCGGAACTTAATAAACGGTTTGTTTCTAAAAAAGAAGCTTATGCATTTCTTGAAAAATGTAAATCTGCGGTTTATAAGGTTGCAGATGTTGTTAAAAAACCTGCAAGGCGTTCACCGGCACCACCTTTTACAACCTCCACCCTGCAGCAGGAAGCAAGCCGGAAACTGGGTTATTCGGTGTATCAGACCATGGCCGTTGCCCAAAGACTATATGAAAACGGGAACATCACCTATATGCGAACCGATTCTGTAAATCTTTCAGGATTGGCAATCAATTCCACCAGCCAGAAAATTACAGAACTACATGGGGAGAAGTATGTAAAAATCAGAAAATACCAGACAAAATCGAAAGGGGCACAGGAAGCACACGAAGCCATCAGGCC
>JAEYNZ010000012.1 GCA_023412195.1 Bacteroidota bacterium | reverse complement strand
GGCCTGTGGTCAAATAAAGCAGCCGTTAAGCCGGATATTGTGCAATTGCAGGAACCCACGGGAGCCGGACTTCCCAGGTCCGGCATTTGCTTACCTGTAGCCAGGTGCAGGGACTTTCCGGGAGCAGCGGATTCCAGCCCGCTGATTTGTTTTCAACAATGAATGCGTGGATTGGAATCCCCGCCTCCCCCGGACCCAGGTTGGATTTGACATTCAGTGAGGGTAGCAATGTTCTCAAATATAGCTTTTGTACCTAAGTGGTGTAAAACTGTGCCTCAATCCCCCTTTAATTCCCCCTTTGGCACAGCAGCAGAGAAATGGTTGAGTGCAGCAGCCAAAGGGGGACGTGCCCGATGTGGCATTTGTGCGATAAACATATGAACCCTTCAGGTTCAGGAGTTAGAAAGTTGAATTTTCTGGTGCTTGGTTTAGAAATTCAGGTGAATAATACTGTGCCTCAGTCTCCCTTTAATTCCCCCTTGGCACAGCAGCAGAGCAATGCATTAATGCAACAGCCAAAGGGGGACGCGCCCGATGTGGCATTTGTGCTATAAACCTTTGAACCCTTCAGGTTCAGGAGCCCGGCAGCTGGATTATTTGATACTTGTTTAGTCAGGCAAATCAAGATGCAGGGATCCACGGGAGCAGCGGATTCCAGTCCGCTGATTCATTCACATCAAACTTAATGATGGTTAGGTTTCAGGATTTTGGTAAATACCTCAGCAGGGCCTCCTTGCTTGCTTTTATGTTTTCCCTGCCACCTGATTCTATCCCGTACCAGCCCCTGAAGCCGGAATCATGTGTGAGCCTTATCATTTTTTCAGTCAGCTCTTCCGTTGGCTGTATCCTGAATGACATCCCACCTGCGTACGGAAGTGTTTTTTTCAAATACTCATAATTATCAAAATCTCCTCCCGGCCTTCTCCAGTCAGGCAGAATTCCAAAATACCTGCTGTTCACTTCTTTCATTAAGGAAACCATCCAGTCGGGATCATTTGACACGCCGCCATGGTTTTCAATTAAAATACCAATGTTGGCAGGGACTGCATATTCGAGCATCATATTGTAGGTTTCGGCCGACCATTTTAATGCTTCTGTTTTTGAAATGTTTTTTTCTCCAATGCAGTTGGTGCGTATTGAATGGCATCCGAGATAGTGGGCAATATCGATCCATTTCTTATGGTTGGTTACAGTTTGTTTTCTTTCGGCCGCAGATGGTGTGCAGGTTTCACCTTCATCATCTACCATGATCAGGACCATTTCAACACCATGGTCTGCTGCGTTTCTCTTTAACCGGTTCAGATAGGAAAGAACAGGGACTTCAAACAAGGTGTTTACAAATTCGATTCCATCCAGCCCAAAGTCTTCACGGGCCACCTTTGCAAAATCAAGTGTCTTCCATTTCCCGTCCCTGATTTCATCGACCAGCGCCCACTGGGCAAGTGAAATATTATTTTTCCTGACATGGGGAGAATCCGCATCAGCCTGGTATGCCTTCACAACTGAAGGGGCAAGTAACAATCCAGCGCCTGTTATTGCTGATTTTTCAATAAAATTCCGTCTTGTAATATTTTCCATGTTTTATAATTAATTAGTTTCTGTTAAAGATCATCACAAACAGCCTGTCAGACTTCCCAGCCGGGCCTGTATTCCTGCCTGTACAGGTATTTATTGGCTCCGTCGTTGTTTGTAACTTTCATATTGGCCGGGTCATATAATATTTTGCTGCCAGCCCTGAGAGCAACAGCCGCCAGATGGGCAGTTTCTATTACAGTGGCTGCATCAGGAAGGTTGCCCGGCGACTGTTTGTTATTTAAAACCGATTCAATCCAGGTGTCAGTTGCATTTACCTGCTGCAGCCGTTCCTTTGCAATTTCCCTGCTGCCCGAAACAGCAATCATTCTTGATTCAGGAATGATAACCGGATTTTCACACCTGAAGCCGCCCAGTATTTTGCCTTTATCGCCTACGAACATCATTCCTTCACTTTCAAGATCCTTGTTGTCGGCTTCCATTTCGGGCGGATTGTGAGGTTTCATGCCGCCATCATACCAGAACAGGTCGAATGGCCCTGTTCCTTTGGTAGCATTGAATTTCCACCTGATTACCGAGGATAGCGGGAAAGCAACATCGTTCTGTACGATTTTCGATTCGTTTTCCTTTCCGATCGTTCTTGTCACCGTACCGTTTGCTTCAACAGAATAAGGAGGAGTGTCGATTCCAAAAGTCGAGAAAAGGGGCCACAGGCTGTAAATGCCCATGTCAGCTATACTTCCGGCCCCAAAATCGTACCAGCCGCGATAAACGGTATGCGTATAGTGGGGATGATACGGACGGCCGGGCCAGGCGCCCAGCCATAAATCCCAGTCGAAACCTTCGGGAACTGCGGGTCTCTCATCAAAATAAGACTGCCATTGCTGCCACACAGGCCGGTACGACCAGTTGTGTATTTCCTTTAAAGTTCCTATTACCCCGTCGTCGATCCACTTTTTCACAACGGCATATCTTTCGGGAGAGCTCCAGGCAAGCATGTGTGTTACAAGGTCAGGGTTCTGCCTGGCGGCGTTTATTACAGCCCTTGTTTCATGTACACGGTTACCAAGCGGTTTATGGACTATCACATGTTTGTTGTTTTTCAGTGAGTCAATGATAAGTTTAGGGTAGGCATGGTCTGGCACAATGATTTTTACAGCATCCATGTCTGTTGATTGAGCAAGCATTTCCCGGTAATCAGAAAAGGCAGAACAGCCATTGTAATTTCCGGAGTTCCGGTTTTTTGCGTAATACTTATTGATAAAATCCTGTCCGCTGTCCCTGCCGGCCGGCACATTGATGTTCCCACCCCAGTTTGATTCCCCTGTCAATTTACGAATACTGGATTTTAATCCATTGCCGGTGCTCCATTGCATATAGCCAACCGGATTTTTGTTTGGATCGCTTACAGAAACAACCTGGATTCTCGGATCCGTAATTAAACGTACAAGTTCACCCAACTGCTGGGTGCCCACACCAATAAGTCCCAGGTTGATTTTATCACTGGGAGGCACATGTTTGTTTCCGCCCAGGACAAATGACGGAACAATTGTCAATGCGATTGCAGAACCTGCAGTATTCAGGAAATCGCGGCGATTGATCTTTTCCATATTGAATTTTATTTAAGTGACTGCTGTTTACCATTCCTTTACTTTTTGCCCATTGATCCCCAGTAGTTGTACCATGAGTTGCCCCTGGCAGGCCTTTCAAGCAGCCTGACATTCTGGTACAGTATCGTATCGGCTTTTTCACCATAGGGGAGTACTGTAAATTTTTCAGGATTCTCTGATACAAACAAGGAGTTGCCTATGCATTTCCAGTCCTTCCACGGCCCGTCGGTTACAATGCCAACATTGCTCACTGCAGCAATGCTCAGGTTGAACTCCCTGCATACGGCATTGAATGCATCCTGCCAGCCGCTGTTGATATAAGGGGTTTTGGTATTGTCGAAAGCAGGTTCCACCGCCCAGCTGCTGGGAAGTAAAATCAGATCTGCACCAAGGTACCCCAGGGTGCGGGTCAGCATGAAGTCCTTTGCCCTGGCATCAGCACAAATCAAAAGGCCGATTGTCCCGAATTCTGTTTCACATACATTCACAACATCCCCTTGTGCGTATAAAGAATGGGCAATATCAAGCTCATTCAGCTTCCGGTGTTTTAAAACAAGCTCACCCTTTGAATTGATAAGTACGGCCGAATTATAGATGTTATTCCCATCCTTTTCAATGATGCCGGCACATACATAGATTTTATTTCTCTTCGCAGCCCTTGCCAGCTTTTTAAAGGTTGAACCTCCGGGCACGGGTCCTGCTTCAGTGAGGGCTGAGCTGTGGGTCCAGCCCAGGTCCATGGCTTCAGGAAGCAATATGATGTGTGCTCCGTTGCCGGCTGCTTCTTCTATTCTCTGAACCGCCCTGTCGAGGTTTGCCTGTTTATTCCCAGCTTCCACAAGCATCTGTGCCATGGCCAGTCTGACTGTACTTTTTACATTACCGGCAGATTGTTGCTGCGGGAAGACCGAACAGGGGAAAACAAGAACGATGAACAGAATAATCCTGATTTTGATTTTCATTGGTTCCGTATCATAGTTAAACACAGGTCTGAATACAGTAAGTGCTTAACAAATTTAAAAGAATAAATTGAATTACAAGGAGATTGTAAAGGATTTCCGGATTATCGGATACCGGATTCTCAGACAGGAAAGGGATCAATTGCAGGGACTTCCTGGGGTCAGCGGATTCCAATCCGCTGGATTTTTTCCATCAATGAATGCGTGGATTGGAATCCCCGCCTCCCGAAACCAGATTGGCACTTCTGCCGGTTTATATTTATCACCCGGTCAATACCAGGATAGAGAGACCTTTGACTTGGGAAAGTCAAAGTCCCGATGGCCTGTGGTACATTTAAAGCAGCCGTTGATCCGGATATTGCGGGCCTGGATTCGCCACTAAGACTCGAAGCCACGAAGGTTTCACAAAGATGGCTTGATGTTTTCTGTGTGCGCTTGTGCCTTACCAGGATAGAGATCTTTGACTGTGGAAAGCTCCTTAAAACTATTTCTGTATAACGACTTTCCTACTCAAAACATGAGTTGAGGTGCTGATCCTGACTACATAAAAACCTGCATTAAGGCTACTGGTTATGAAAGAAATACTACTTCCGGATGAATAGTTTTTTTCGGCCACCCGTACTCCCCTTGCATCAAGCAATTCAATTTTCTCCCAGCGTAACCCCGCCGGCATTCTAATATTGACATGGTCCTCTGCGGGATTGGGAAAGATCATAATGCCTGCATCCGGCAATTGCTCTGCACTGTGCGTTACCTGCGCATTTATACTGAACTCAATGTCTCTTATTTCCCCAAAAAAATATGCTGCTGTACAGGAAGATTTAGCCTCGGACTGCACGAATTCGGCACGTATCCTCATCCGGTAAAGGCCATCGGTAAGGTTTTCAGGAACATCAAAATCTGCGGTATGCACATTCATGGCTGATCCACTGCTATATATGACCTCTTCGTCTTCAAATTGCATATTCCGGTTATAATCAATCCAGGCAGTTGAGAACATTTCGTGACCGTTTTCTATTTTTAAGGAAAGCGTGTAGCTGTTTGCCGCCTGAAGGGTACTGGCCGGACGGGAAAGGTAGCTGTAGCTGAAACAGGAATCCGGATTTCCATTCACTATCACATTGTTTCCGGAAGAAATATTAAAGTTATGAATGATTTTGCTGTGGGTTGAACAAGGATCTGCTGAAGGAACACAATAAAAAGCGGGCGTTTGTATGCTGATAACTTCTGAAAATGCATTACGTGAATTTACAGGCCTGATTCTGTAATAGTAGGTTTGATCTGCATTTGCAGTCTTGTCATCAAATTCAGTTGTATTCCGAACACTGTAACCTACACTATAAAAGCCATGATCGGGAAAGGTGGACCTTTCAATAAAGAAGCTGGTTTCATTGCTGGAATTGTCCTGCCATTTGAGGTGAACAAAGGAGGGAGTTTCAACTCCTGCCTGAAAGGAAGCAGTCAGAGCAGAAGGAGCATTCACCGGCATATGGTTGTGATTGAAAGGATAAAAGCCTTCAGGCCCAAAGTAGTTTTCACACACCAGACGCATAAATTGTAACTGCTGCAATGTAAATTTCTGAAAGATGTAACTACGTTCCCAGTAGGACATAAAATTCTCCAACATGGGAGCATAAAGATCACCATTGGCATCTGTAACAGTACCGGTGTAGCCATTAATATCAGCTGATGCACCCGGGAGCCCGTATGGGTCAGCGGGTGTGTCGCAGACATTATCTCCGGCTGCATGGCAGTTGGATCCATCGACACGCTCATGCAACTCAGTTTCATTTGCCGCATGCGTGTGGGTGCGAAAAAAGGAATGTCCGAATTCATGAATCAGTGTTTTCGGATCGCTTATATTACCTGCTACTACAACATAAGTGGAAGGAGGGAATTCTGCAAAACCTCTAGGGCCGTCAATGTTATGCGGGTAAAAAAGGTTGATGACCCCTTCCATTTTATACTTTGCTGTATTTGATGTCAGGATGTGGTGTTCACTTTCCCTGAGATAAAAAGCCTGATCCAGGTCAATGTAATTAAAGTCTCCAGCCATATAAAACTGAAGACCGGCACCCAGAAAATGTTTATTGGCTTCTGTAAGGTGCGCCAGAACCCTGCTTTCCTCAATAGCCACTTCTCCTTTGCTGTGCCTTACAATGTGAATTTTAAGGGGGACATAATATATTCTGGCCCACGCACTGTCTGTATCACGGCGTTCCGACAGTGCCTGCTGCATGATGCCGGCAAGCCGGGCTTCCTCTGCCGGATCGGGAGCACCCGTGCCACAAGGTTGTTGTGCAGCAACTCCGAAAGCAATGCTAAGAAAAAGACAAATGAGGTATAAGCCTTTGTAATAATAAGTCATCCCAGTAACATTTATTTCAGGATATCTAAAACATGTCAGTTTAATTTCTTTGCTGGTACTAATGACAAAAGATAACAACCACTTTAGGTTTATGTTTATTAAAAAATAATGCAAACAGGGAACTTCATGGACATGCCTTAAAACCAGAATCCTCCTGCTCTTCGCTCTTAGTTCTCTACCCTGTGACCTCTGATCCGTGCTCCAGTCCCCCTACCTTCTTTGGCACTGTAGCCTAGCTCTTGTGAAGGGGGGCACCCAAAGTCTGCCTGTCTGCCTTTGCAGGCAGGTCGGCCGCACCCGATGTGGATTACACAGATGAGCACAGATTTCCCTTCGTCGTCCAGTCGTTCTTTCAGTCGCCCCCTGCCTGCCGGCAGGCAGGCCTCGCCCGGTCGCCCTGTCGCTCTGTCGTTCCTCTTTACTCCACCACCAGGCTCCTGTTCTTCGGGTACTTCACGGCATACTTCAGGCTGAGTTCCTTCCTTTCCGAAGGTTTCAGCACAAATTCCCACTTTACTTCACCTGTCAGTTTGCTGAGTTTGCCGCCCGAAAGGCCCCTTACATCCACTTCGATTTCGTCTTTTCCTTTAAATAGGTTCATTCAGGCCGGTTGTCAGGTTCTCTGTCATATATTCATACGACAGCAGGTCCCGTTTGAACCCAAATGAACCTTTTCCGTTTCTGAAGGTTTTTTGGATACCATCCGGCGGTTGCAGTCTGTAAAGGAAGAAGTGCAACCCAGGTTATCATTTTGTTGAAACCGGTTATGATACAGAACACTGGAGAGTTCACTAATCTTGTTTCTTAACTTTAACAGGTGCCCGTAACTGGTCAATCAGGTTTAGTTGGTTAAATTGGTTACCAGACACGCATGATTCTGAGAAAACAAGAACAATAAAGAACTGACGGAATTTAACAAACTTGATTTTGAAGATTTTTATGAGGCAAGGTGAAATTTGGCATGTAAATCCTGGTTTTGGAACAGATGTGCTTAATATAAATCAAATAATGACCTTAGGATGAAAAGTATAACAAAAAGGCTTACGGTTAAAATTCCATCTGAAACAGCTTTTCACAAGTTCGTAAAGGAATTGAATGAATGGTGGCCAAAGGAATATACCTGGTCGCAAGATAAACTGGAAGTAATCAAAATTGACGGCAGAAAGGACGGGCTTTGTACAGAAATTGGTCCTAATGGGTTTCGCTGCGATTGGGGAACAGTTACAGAATTTACAGAACACAAAAAATTAAGATTAAAATGGCAGATAAGTCCAAATCGGGAACCAATTCCGAATCCTGACAAAGCAAGTGACATAAGTGTGGATTTTATACAGGATGGCAGATCAACGACAATAAAGTTTGAGCATCTTAATTTTGAAAATCATGGAGATGGTTCAGACGATTACAGAAAAATGATGGACTCGGAACAAGGCTGGGATTACATTTTGAATAAATACAAGAAATATTGCGAGATTGAATAAATTTGGTTATCAAGGTGGCGAAGTTGAGCTGGCAAAAGAAAATGACAAATGGGTGATAACTGACATAGGATGACCTGGATTGATTAAAATCCAAGCATAATAAATATGAGTTCTTGCGGCATGGAGTACCTAACAGGAAGTCCATGTTAGTGCTTTCAGTTCCTGCGCCACAAAAAGATATGCCACAGATTCCCTTCGCTGCCGCTCGATTTTCATCACGTGGCCACTACATCCTGTTGTACCGATGAACTGCCGGGTTGTAAAGTCCTTCACGTTTTCACGGCTGATGCCTATGTTTTTATCCTTACCCAGTGAAACCTTCAGGGTGTCTGAGGCATAGCGGACATCGACGAGCGTTTTGCATCGACCAGAGTCTTGTTCCGCTCAATTTTTTTCAGCATCAGGCTGGTGAGGCGGTTGCTGAACTTCGACAGGCTCAGTTCCCTGTTTTTCGATGACCCGGTTCTACTTCAGGAAAGCGATTTCTTCCTCGAGGATGGCCAGGTGTGTCCGCTCCAGGTTTACAAGTTCATCCGTTTCCTTTATTTTGGCTTCAATGGCTTTCACTTCAGCCGGCTTTTCAGGTTCACCCAGGAAATTCTGCTGGTGGTTGACCGACAGGACCATGACCTCTCCGGTAGCTTTCACCTGCACGCTCTTGGCATCGATGAAAGGGGAGAGGTTGCTGAACTTCAGGATAGTTGTCCCGCGGGGGATCTCCGCATTCTTCCTCCGGGTAATCTCCGCCCCCGATATAAAAACAGTCACTTCCGAAACTTCAGTGGCAATTTCCTTCTCCAGATTCTCCTGTGCAAAGACATTCACACACAGCAGGCAGAGCAATAAAATAAATGGTGTTTTCATGATGAACGGTTTTTTATCAGATTCCTAAAATGGCTTAAAGGTGATGCGTGTAAATATAATAATAGAGGCGGTTACAGCAAAGCGCCATTTTTATGTATAAACGAAACTAATGGCAGCAGCAGCAGAAATGTATATATGGATCCGGCAGGAGCAGGGTAACCTGGGGTCCAGGTTCATCGTTTTTTAAAATTAAAGCCGGAATGGAAATAAAGTTTTGTAGAAAGATAAAAGGATTTTACCCGCCTCATGCCGTGTTTTATGCCTTTTTCTGAATCAGGAGTCAAAGTTTTGTAATGCTTCCATGCATTCCGGTTTGTTTCCCGGACCAGCTCTCATGGTGAAGAATCTTTGATGCATGAAGCGTTTGTATCTGAAAAATGTTCAGGTTCATGAACCTCAGGATTTAAAATTGAACGGAATGAATTTTTCAGTATAACGCTTCACCGTGAAATACGCAGGACGACATAATTGCCACATATTCCCCAAAAGAAATATCCGGTATTTTACCCTTACTCCCGGGTTATACCTTGTCTATACCTGCTCCGTGTTTAATTAAATTTAGCATAGACCTGGTATAGGCATGGTATAGACTTGAATCAGTCTTAAACAGGTAAGTTTTCGTGGCAATTTTATTAAGGTAAATATATGCCCGGTGTGGCGCACCTTGCAGGCTCTATAGTCCGAATGCATGGAGCAGTGATGACATGCCGCCAGTGGTGTCATTGAATATGCTACTGACCAGGATGAAACAATCAACATTGCTGCTATCGATCCTGCCCTTGCAAATAGTCTTATGCCATTTTGAGAAGAGAGAATATGGGGATTTCTGCATTTTCCTGAGCAACGACATTCACACACAGCAGGCAGAGCAATAAAATAAATGGTGTTTTCATTATGAACGGTTTTTAGTCTGACCATAAAAGTAATTATTGTGATAATCAGTTACACAATTCTGTGAATTATTTTGGTATTTTATTAAACATCCGTTAGCTTTATGCCTTTAAACCTGAAGCTAAAATGATAAAAGAACTGAGCCATGGCCACATCACAAGATTTTCCTGTAAACATATAGTGCCAAGACGGAACTCGCAACTTTTAGCCTCCAATAAAGCATTTTTTGCATAAGTTTTACATTGGAGATATGGTAACATAGCAAATGGAAATACCACAATTTTTTAAAATTAATTAGCAACTATAATTTTTAACTAAATAATAAACTGTATCATGGCTGAAATCAAAGAAAAAAATAGATATGGTAATACTATCTTTTATATTGATGGAAATGAAATAAAAGAAAAAAACAAATATGGTACTACACTTTTTTATATAGATGGAAATGAGGTAAAAGAGAAAACTAAGCACGGAACCACTAAGTTTTATTTGGATGGGAATGAGATAAAAGAAAAAAACAAATATGGAAAAGTTCGTTACTATTTTGATGGTAAGGAAGTAAAAGATAACAATAAGTTTGGATCAACAAGATATTATGTGGAAGGAAATGAAATAAAGGAGAAAACCAGATATGGGAAAACTAAATATTACATAGGTGGGGCAATAACAAGAGATCAACTTGCCGCATTTATGTCTATCATTTAAAAAGACGAAAAGAAGGTTAACCCAATGCAATTTGAAGTAAGCATTTTCTTCAGATAAAAAAGTTAACTAATAAGATTAACAGATTAACATCCAACTGAATGATGAGGGTACTACTAGATACAAATATTGTTATTCATAGAGAAGCCAGCCGAATTCTTAATGTTGACATTGGTATTCTATTTAGATGGCTGGATAAAGGCAAGTATATTAAGTGTGTACATCCTGTCACAATTCAGGAGATTGAAAAAAATAGCAATAAAGAAACTGCAAAAACTCTTGGTGTAAAATTAGAAAGTTATGAGGTATTAAAAACAACTTCATCTTTATTACCTGAAGTTATTTCTGTTTCTGATACATTTGATGTAACCCAAAATGATAAAAATGATACCATTCTGTTAAATGAAATTTTTTGCGAAAGAATAGAATTTCTGATTACTGAAGACAAAAAGATTCATAAAAAAGCGGAATTACTTGGAATTGCTGATCGAGTATTTAAAATTGACTCTTTTCTTGAAAAAGTTGTTTCTGAAAATCCTGAATTAGTAGATTACAAGGTTCTTTCTATAAATAAAAAACTTTTTGGTGAAATCAACATAGCAGATACGTTTTTTGATAGCTTTAAGGAAGATTATAAAGGTTTTGAGAAGTGGTTTGTAAAAAAATCGGATGAAATAGCTTATGTTACAACTAATAAAGGCAATATTTTATCTTTTTTGTTTTTAAAAGTTGAAGGTAAAGATGAAAATTATTCTGATGTTACTCCAATATTTCAACCCAAAAAACGACTTAAAATTGGAACTTTTAAGGTAATAAGCAATGGCGTCCGATTAGGTGAACGATTTATAAAGATTATTTTTGATAACGCTATTAGATATAAAGTTGAAGAGATTTATGTAACAATATTTGATAAGAGAGATGAGCAAAAAAGGCTAATTGGTTTATTAGAGGATTGGGGTTTCATTTATCATGGAACCAAGACTTCTGGGAACGGAACGGAGTTGGTATATGTTCGGGATTTTACACCAAGTTTTGATCGAACAAACCCAAAGTTGACATTTCCTTTTTTATCCCGAAATACTAATATCTATATGATTCCAATTTATCCCGATTATCATACCGAACTTTTGCCAGACTCTATCCTAACAACAGAGTCTTCATACGATTTTGTAGAGAATCAACCCCACCGAAATGCAATTAGCAAAGTTTATATTTCACGATCATTTGAACGAGATATTAATAAAGGTGATATAATCGTATTTTATAGAACAGCAGCACAAAATAGATCTGCATATTATAGTAGTGTCATCACAACGATTGCTATTGCAGAAGGAAAAATTATTGATATTTTTGATGAAAATGATTTTATTTTAAAATGCCGGAAAAGAAGCGTTTTTAGTGATGAAGAATTAAAAAAATATTGGAATTATAATCCTAAATATAGGCCATTTATTATTAATTTTTTATATACACATTCTTTTCCGACAGGTAAAAGAATAAATAGGCAAAGACTTCTGGAATTAGGGGTTATTGCTGGAACAAAAGATGAACTTAGGGGTTTAAAAAGAATCAGTAAAGAACAATTTGAGTTAATTTTAAAGGAAACAGGCACGAATGAGAGTCTTATTGTCGATTAAACCAGAATATGCTGAGAAGATTTTTGACGGTACAAAGAAATATGAATTTAGACGTTCAGTTTTCAAAAACCATAGTATTAAAACCATTGTTGTTTATGCATCATCGCCTGTTAAACGAGTTATTGGTGAATTTGATATTGAAAAAATTATAGTTGATGACCTTCATAAACTGTGGAATAAAACAAAAGAATTTTCAGGAATCTCAGAAGATTTTTTCTTTGAGTATTTTAATAATAAGGAAAAGGGGTATGCAATAAAAATAAAACAAACAAGAAGATATCAGAAATCTTTATCACTTAAAGATGATTTTAATGCAACACCCCCTCAGTCTTTTATGTATTTGGAAGAATGTGCCGTGTAGCATACCTAGCATGGAGATACCTACAAAGAATGTATCTAGGAATGTTTCAAAGCTCTTTTTTGATATTTTGGAGCGGGATTTGCTGTTTCAAAATTTCATTTCAGTAATTTTTGGTTTTAATTTTTTGGTTTTCAATACTGCTTTACCCCAGTTAATGAATAAACCCTTGCATTATCAATAATCCTTCTTACTTTGATGGAAACCTGTGCGTATTTTGGACCATTCAGGAGATGGGTGGAGCAGCCCACAATAATCAATTTTCCAATTGCTCTGCTGATTGCTACGTTTATCAATCTTTCGCCAGTTGTTTGATAAAACAGGTTGCCGATGGGCATCTGGTTGCCATCATAACTGTAGGGGGAATCTACCATATCGAATATGATCACATCACTTTCTGATCCCTGGAAACTATGGATGGTTCCTGCTTTGATGATGAAGGATGGATGATTTATTAAATTGAAGTTACTTATAGCTTTTTTATAATTATTTGCCTGAGCACGATAAGGAGTAATGATTCCTACACTTCTCAATTTGTTATTTTCTAAAAATGAACCGACAATTTTCATTACTTTACTCTGGGAGTATAGATTGAAACGCGAATGGGAGCTAGAATACTGACAAATATTATCCGGATCATTTTCTAAATCTAGAAAACCAATGTGCTTGTTCTTATTGGGTTTTAAATCAATGAACAGGTTATGTTCCGGTGAAGGAATGGTATTTAATCTCCTGTCATAAAAATCTTTGTTGATTAATTGTATGATGGGATCTGCACATCTTCTTTGGGAGGTAAGCATTTTTAAACAGGGATGATTTAGGATTGTATCTTCTTTACCTAATAAATCAAACAAGCTTGTTTTTAACCATTTATCTGACATTTGGGTTGCCGATAAAGCTATGGGGCCTAATTGTCTGAAGTCACCTGCAACGATGACTCTTTTTCTTATATTTTTCAATAATCCTAAAAGTTGTGGAGCAGCCATCATACTTCCTTCATCAATGACCAGATTATCAAAATCATTGTCAGCGATAGCACTTTCAATGATGGCTTTTGATGAAGTGCATAAAATAATACTGGCATTCTGAATTCGTTCTTTCATTAAAGATGCCAAAGCCTTTTTCGCCTGATCCAGTTCCGACAAGAGTAAGGCATATTTCTCTGATGTTTTTTCTGTATTTGCAAGTCTCTCTTCTAAAATCTGAATCCTCTCCCTGTGAGCATCAATAAGAGGATTTTTTGGGAATAATTCATTAATTTTCTTTAGCTCAGCATCATTGATATATCCAATTCTTAAGATCCTGCCGGCTTGCAACAGGTTGCGGTTATTCTCCCTAAGACGGTCAACCAATTTTTTGGTTAATCCATCAACCGCAACGTTTGCGATAGAACAGACAAGCGTTTTTTCATTTAGCAAATATAGATTTTGCAGCAGTTTGGAAATTGTATAAGATTTCCCTGTACCAGGAGGGCCCCATATGAAGGTCACTGAGTTTTTAAGTGAGGCTAAAAGTGCCTGCTTCTGACTGTCGAATAATTCTCCATAATCTATGTTGGAAGGAATATCGTGTTTTTGCAATTTTATTTTTGATTCAAACAAGCCTCTGAAATATAAACTTTCAAAACTCATTTTTTCCACTCTTTCGATGAGGTTATAAAGCAAAAATACAGTACTTGATTCCAATTTTGGATAGCCTACGGAATATAACTGCATGCTGGTTTGAAACGTGACAACATTATTGAGCGGATTATATTCAAGAATGGTCACATAAGCCTTAAAATCCTTGTTTTTGTATTTTACATTTATACCTTCCGGAAGTTGGACCACCTGGTCATCACTTTCGATAATTACTTCTGCCTGGTAAACATTCAGAGAGTTAACCTTACCTATTAAAACAACCTGGTCGAGTTGCAGATATTCCTTTTGGCTATTTGTTAATACTGCTGCTACTTCATCTTTTAGCGATTTAAGTATTTCCTCCTTTACGGGAAGGGTGGAAGTTTTACTAATACCAAAGATTTGAGGATGGTGTTCAATCAATTTTTCAATATCAGGTTTAAACTTCCTCCATCTTCCATTTCCTTCAAAAATAAAAAAGTCACCATACTGATTCAGCATGAGTGTTATGCGGTCCTGAAATTTGCCGTTTCCAAAAATTAAACTGGCAGCCTGAACATATAAGTAGAATTCATTACAAAGATTGACCCGTGTTCTCTGGCTTTTTAGCACCAATTGCCTGATGTAATAGTACAATATATCTTTAGGAGAGTCATAATTCTTAAAAGTAGCATATAATAAATCTGCAGGGATGTTAGGTAATTTCATATGGTTTAAGTTTTTGATCTTTGCTTTGCTATCGGTTTTTTTAATGGTCCATTTTCAGTATTTTATTATGTTTTCACTGTCCAACTCGCACAGTTCAGCACCCCACCGCCTTGTGCAATCCATCGGGCATCACAGGGAACTACAGCATACTTGCTGCCAAATATTTCTTTACATTTTGAAAGAGCCCTGGCGTCTTCTTTTTTGAAGTTGAATTGTGGTACAATTACAAGGTTCCCTACGTGCAGGTAGTTGATGTACAAACCTTCGGCAGTGGGTTGATCGGGTTCCATGGGGCAGGGGAGTTCAACTGGTTGAAGGTTGTTATCTTGTAGCACAGACAGAAATTTCTTTAGCCATTTCTTCTGAGGGTCACCTTTTGTTTCGTTAATGAAGACAGTGGTGTCATCAATAAAGCGAATAAGGCCATCGGCATGACCGGTGATTTCATCAGGGTATTCCGGAATGATGATGACCCGGCACTTCAGCTCCTTTTCCAGGTGGGCTAAAATTTCAGTTTCTGTGAATTGATAGCTGTTGTCCTTGAATACACGGTCGGTTATAATGACTTTGTCGGTTGCTTTTATAACATTTCCGCCATCCAGAATGATCGGGCTATAGCGCGGCTGGGTAAGGTTATTTATCAGTTCCACCAGCACCGGGTTTGTAATATCTGTATATTCCTCTGGTTTGAAATATGCTTTTGGTCTGAAAACGAACTGCACATAATCATCATCAGCCACCTGCACCGGCATGTAATCGCGGCAGTAGATGTCGTACGTTTCTACCAGCAGTTTTACCTTATGACCGGCAGAATCTATGATATCCGAAAGTTCCTTAAACTCTTTGGGATGTTCTTCCGGCAGAAGGTTGGAGAAATAGACGGTGTTGGTTTGGTTGTCGGTAATCATTTTAATAACCGATTTTTTAAGGTATGTCCTATCAGTTTTCCAATGGGCTCAAATTCTTCTGCTGTAAATTCATCTGTTTTGGCATTGTTGCACCAGTAACAGGCCATCACACAATTTAATCTGGAATATTCATAATTTGAATTTCTTCTGTCTATTTCAAGGGTCCAGCCTCGAAGGTTCTTTTTGAACAGTTTTTTGTTATCAGCTAAATCTTCTGCCTCTTTTATAGTCAAGCCACAATAATAACACTGATTTTGGTTCAGCAATTCCTGGAAATCATCCTTACTAAATAACTGTTCAAAGTTTTCAATATAATCAAGTTCACATTGAACCAACAATGATTTATTATTCAGTTCCAGTTGCTGGATTTGTTTATAAATGTCTTTAACAGCAATGTTTAAGATTTCTTCAGTTTCAAGTTTTTGCCAATATTCTGCGGTATACAATTCCACCAGATCTTCAGTAATAATGAATTCCTGGAACTCCTTTAACGTGAATGTATTTTGTGATCTTAACACAAGCGAGAATACAAATAAATTCTTTTTGGTCCTAAAGCTATCTTTAGCTTTACTCAGATATTTACGAAGGACTTCTTTATCCATGTAGTTAATAATTTTTTTATTTTGCCATATAATCAAAAGCTGAAAATAGCATCTTAGCTTTTTAATTTGTTCAAATAATCTTGCCACTTCAGCAGATTGTACTGATAATGCCTGTAAAGCGGTATCAATGACCTTCCTAGTTTATTTGCATCAGGGGGAACCGGAATTTCTGTTTTTAAGGCATAGATTTCAGAAGCTTTCCATTTTTTCTCTCCATTGTTCAAGAGCACATTATAAAGCCTCCCGGCAGTCAGGAAGACCGGAATAATACCCATAGGGTCAATTTTATCAAATTCCTCTTTTCGGGCAGCTATATAAGATTCTGCCTTAATTTCCCAGTTTTTGTTTCTACCGGTTTCTTCTTCCTGGTATTCCGTTACCAGGTTTTGGATGTAAAGATCCTCCAAATGCAATCCCAACAACTGTATGTTCTTTAAAATATCTGAAAAGTACCGGTGGTCCTGACCGATTCCAAAAACATATTTTAATTGCACAGATTGTCCGTTGTTAGAAAAGTTGGTCGGATCACAGCCTAATACAAAGGCTTTGATTTTGGTGGGATCAAAGCAGAAAGGCTGAGGTGCAGCAGGAATGATTTTCATAATGATAATTAGTACATTAGTAATTCATAGGTCGAAGAAATAAATATAAATATTTTTTCCGAAATATGTTCTTAATGTTAATGTCCCTTGCGAGAAGCAAAATTTGCAAATCCGCATGTTCAGCCCCGAAATGTTGCATATCATTTCGCGTTTTCAGTGGGTTGGGAAAAATAGAGGATTCCAAATGGAGGAGATAATGAACTTAATTTTATCTTTATGGTGAGCAAAAGACGAATTAAATATTAAACCGTAACTGGAACTAAACCATCAAATCATGAAAAATGCATTTGAAAAGCTTTTGGAGAAGAACTTCCCGGAATTGAATATTCTTGCATCAGGGATGATAGCCAGATTAAAGATTCTGGAATGTTCCTGCCAGATATACCTTGAATCCATGCATGGATTAACCACATTTTCAGGGGCACTAGAGATCATGAAAATGCTGGGCTTACATTTTAAATGCAGAAAGAATTACGGGATTAATCTCAATATCCAAGGAATTACCTCACGTTTTTTTGTGATAATTACGTTGTCAAGATAGTATTCACGCCCAGAACCAATGATAAATTAGAAAATATGACAGAATTAGAAATTCATTTAGAAAATTGTTACGGGATAAGACGATTTAAACACAAATTCATTTTTGGGGAATCAAAAACTCAACTTGTTTATGCCCCAAATGGAGTTATGAAATCTTCTCTTGCATTGACATTAGAAGATATTGCAGAAGGAAGAGTTTCTAAGGACAGAATTTTTTCTCATAGAGTAAACCACAGAGAAGTAAAAGTAGATGGTGTAGATATTGAAAAAGACGAAATATTTGTCATTCAAAGAATGAAAACGGCTGAATTTAAGGAAGCATCTACCATTCTAGCCAATGAAAAACTTAAAAACGAATATGACTCGTTAAATGCAAAGCTTAACGAATCTAAAGGAGACTTTATAAAGCAGATCCAACCTTCACTCGGATTAAAAAACAATCAAATAGAAACCGAATTGCAAACGGTATTTAAACAAGACTTATTCAAAATATTTGAAACTTATGAATCGCAAATTAACGACATAAAGGAACCAGTCTATACAAATATTCAATATTCTGCAATATTTAATGAAAAGGCAATAAAGTTTCTCGAAAGTAAAGATTTTAAATCAAAAATAAATGAATATATTAAGGTTTACGACACTCTTGTTAATGAGAATGACACTCTTTTTATGAAAGGTACATTTAACCATTACAATGCTGATATTGTTACGAAATCACTTAAAGACAACAACTTCTTTTCAGCTAAGCATAAAGTGAAAATCAAAGAACAGGAAATTAGCAACGCAAATGAACTTGAAGAATTAATAAGCATCGAAAAAGAAAAAGTTCTTAATTCTACTTTAACACATTCTTTAGTTTTGAATAACAGTAATCTATATCAGCTTCGCGTTTTCTATGACGCTCTTTTAAACTAGCGAGCATTCGTTCTTCTGTCATCATCTCTTTGTAAAATTTA
>JAEYNZ010000005.1 GCA_023412195.1 Bacteroidota bacterium | reverse complement strand
TAAATTTTACAAAGAGATGATGACAGAAGAACGAATGCTCGCTAGTTTAAAAGAGCGTCATAGAAAACGCGAAGCTGATATAGATTACTGTTATTCAAAACTAAAGAATGTGTTAAAGTAGAATTAATAAGGCGGGAATAATTCTAATTTTTGTTTTCATAATAAGTAATTTTAATTTGATAATCCATTTCTAAATTTTGTATAACGTTTATATAAATAGATTAAACACACAAATTGTTTATAAGATATATGATTTATATTACACAATTTAACTAAAACTAATATTAACTAGTTATAAATAAATTATTTAATATAATTGTTAATAGTTGTTAATTAATAAATAAGGATGGTTATTTTTATGGATAACTGAACCTGCACTGGAAAAAATCCAGATAATATAAATTTTACATACCATCCCGAAAACATGATTTTTCTTTGGTTTACTGAAAATCAGAATGATTTATCTGTCCCAATCTTTTAAAACATCTAATTTTGCGCTCTGATTTTTTAAATAAGTTTTCAACATGACAGATAAAGATCAAAAGCTATTCAATGAATTCCCGCCAGTAACCACACAAGAGTGGGAATCAAAAATACAAGCCGATTTAAAAGGCAAGGATTACGAAAGGGCGCTGGTTTGGAAAACATACGAAGGACTGAGTGTCCGCCCCTATTACAACAGTGAGAACCTTGAAGGACTAGACTTCCTTGACTCTCTTCCAGGCGAATTTCCCTTTGTGCGTGGAAACAAAAAAACCGGCAACGACTGGTTTATACGCCAGAACATTTATGTAAAGGATTTTGCTGAAGCCAACAGGAAAGCACTTTCTGTTTTAGGAAAAGGAGTAACTTCCCTGGGGTTCTGCTTTGATTGCAATACGACCATTAACAAAGAGAACCTTGCTGTTTTGCTAAAAGACATTTGTCTGGAAGCCATAGAAACCAATTTTGAATGTTCATGCAACAATTGCAACTGTGCACAAAATTTTAAAGAACTGGCACTGGCAAAATATAAAGTTGGCTCACAAATCTACGGCTCTTCTGCCATCGATCCAATCGGGTCCTTTGTCCTGAAAGGGAAAATGAATGCAGAAGCCTTTGATCATTTAAAAACCACAATAGAACAAACAGCTGAACTTCCCAACTTCAGGGTCATAGCCGTTAACGGGAAATATTTTGCCAACAGCGGCGCCTCCAATGTACAGGAACTGGCTTTCAGCCTGGCTCAGGGGGTTGAATACCTGAACCGCCTTACCGATGCAGGATTAAGCATTGATGAAGTGGCTCAAAACATAAAGTTCAACTTCGGTATCGGCAACAACTATTTCATGGAAATTGCCAAGCTGAGGGCAGCACGACTACTTTGGGCACACATCGTAAAAGCATATAATCCGCATAACGATGATTCGGCTAAACTTATAGCTCACAGCGAAACAAATTCTTACAACAAGACTTTATACGACCCGTATGTCAATATGCTCCGCACCCAAACTGAAGCCATGTCGGCTGTTCTGGGTGGAGCTGACTCAATAACCGTGCTGCCGTTTAATGCCATTTTTGGAGATCCCACTGATTTCTCTGAGCGCATTGCACGCAACCAGCAAATCCTGCTCAAGGAAGAAGCACACCTCGACAAGATCGCAGACCCTGCTGCTGGTTCATACTATATCGAAAGCCTCACAGCTTCGCTTGCAGAACATGCATGGAACCTCTTCCTGCAGGTGCAGGATAAGGGAGGCTTCATTCAGGCTTTCCGAGATGGCTTCATCCAGGGCGAAATTAAAGCCATGGCTGCCAAACGCGATGCCAATGTGGCCCTTCGCCGCGAAAACCTTCTTGGCGTGAATCAGTTTCCCAATTTCACAGAAAATGTCAAGGAGGAGTACCCTGAATGGGTATTCAAATCAAACAACCTAACCAAAGAAGGTGCAGAAGCAGAAACATTGAAACCATACCGTGCAGCGCAACCTTTTGAAGCATTGCGTTATAAAACCGACATGTATGCACGCAGCAACAGGCGCCCGGTGGCCTTTATGCTTCCAATGGGAAACCTGACCATGCGTAAGGCACGGGCACAGTTCAGCACCAACTTCTTTGCAGTGGCAGGCTTTGAAGTCATCGACAATAATGGATTCAATACTGTTGAAGAAGGACTGCAGGCCGCCAGGGCTAAAAATGCCGATATTGTTGTTGTATGCAGCTCTGATGAAGAATATGCCACGCTTGCGCCTCAGGTTGCAGAGCAACTGAAAAACGAGATCCTTGTAATAGCCGGACATCCAGAATGCAAACCTGAACTGGAAACAAAGGGAATAACAAATTTCATTCATATGAAAAGTAATATTCTTGAGGAGTTGAAAATGTATCAGGAGAAGTTGAATTTAAGATAGACACAAGAGAAGAAGACACAAGACACAAGACAAAGAAATGAGACACAAGACACAAGACAAAGAAATGAGGTATGTGTCTACCAGTCTTGATACTTGTGTCTAATAATCCTGATACTAATACTTAATTATCATGCATAACTTTAAAGAACTCAAAGTCTGGCAAAAAGGAAGAAAATTTGTAAAGGACATTTATATCCTAACAAAGAAGTTTCCAAAGGAAGAATTATTCGTAATGACTTCTCAAATGAGAAGGGCTGCCATTTCCATCCCTTCAAACATTGCAGAAGGAGCCGGAAGAGGTTCTGATAAGGATTTCTCACGTTTTATAGATATTGCTGCAGGTTCATCTTACGAACTTGAATCTTTGATATATGTAGGATGTGATTTGGAATATTTTTCAGAAGAAGAACAGAATTTATGTCTTGAAAAAATTCAGGAAATACAAAAAATGCTTTTTCATTTAAAAAATCATTTAAATCCATGATAATAATCTTGATGCTTGTGTCTCCTGGTCTTGATACTTGTGTCTATTAGTCTTGATACCAAAAAGTTAAAAATATGAAACCAGATTTTAAAAGTATAAACATCAAAACACCCTCAGCAAAGCAACATACAGCTGAGTGGGCAGAAAAGAACAACATCAAAAAGAACTGGCTTACACCGGAGCAGATTCCCGTGAAACCGGTTTACACGAAAGAAGATCTTGAGGGTATGGAGCATCTGAACTATGCAGCCGGGTTGCCGCCATTCCTGAGAGGTCCCTACTCCACCATGTATGTGATGCAGCCTTGGACCATCCGCCAGTATGCAGGGTTCTCAACAGCAGAAGAATCAAACGCATTCTACCGCCGCAACCTGGCCGCCGGACAAAAAGGACTGTCGGTTGCATTCGACCTGGCAACACACCGTGGTTACGACTCCGATCACCCGCGCGTAGTGGGTGATGTAGGTAAAGCCGGTGTGGCCATCGACTCCATCCTCGACATGAAGATCCTGTTCGACCAGATACCGCTCGACAAGATGTCGGTTTCGATGACAATGAACGGTGCGGTTCTGCCTGTAATGGCCTTCTACATAGTTACCGGACTGGAACAGGGCGCTACCCTTGAACAGCTTTCAGGAACCATCCAGAACGACATCCTGAAGGAATTCATGGTGCGCAACACTTACATTTATCCGCCGGAGTTCTCCATGAAAATCATAGCCGACATCTTCGAGTTCACTTCGAGGCATATGCCGAAGTTCAACTCCATCTCCATATCGGGCTACCACATGCAGGAAGCAGGTGCCACAGCCGACATTGAAATGGCCTACACCCTGGCCGACGGGCTTGACTACCTGCGCACAGGTATCCGTGCCGGGCTTGATATCGATGCATTTGCCCCAAGGCTTTCATTCTTCTGGGCCATCGGCATGAACCACTTCATGGAAATCGCCAAGATGCGTGCAGCACGTATGCTGTGGGCAAAAATCGTGAAGGAGTTCCATCCGAAAAACCCGAAGTCGATGGCGCTGCGTACGCACTCACAAACCTCGGGCTGGTCGCTTACCGAGCAGGACCCCTTTAATAACGTTGGACGTACGGCCATCGAAGCCATGGCTGCAGCACTGGGCCACACCCAGAGCCTGCATACCAATGCCCTCGATGAAGCCATTGCACTGCCTACCGACTTTTCTGCCCGTATTGCCCGCAATACCCAGCTGCACCTGCAGATGGAAACCGAAATCACCCGTTCACTCGACCCATGGGCCGGCTCGTATTATGTGGAGTCATTAACCCATGAACTGGCAACCAAAGGCTGGGAGCTCATCCAGGAAGTTGAAAAACTGGGTGGCATGGCAAAAGCCATTGAAACCGGGGTGCCGAAAATGCGTATTGAAGAAGCAGCAGCGCGTGCTCAGGGTAAAATCGACAGCGGCACACAAACCATCGTGGGATTGAATAAATACCGCCTCGAAAAAGAAGACCCTATCGACATCCTCGATATCGACAACACGGCAGTCCGCCTGTCACAGATCGACCGGCTGAAAAAACTGCGTGCAGAACGCAATGAAGCCGATGTACAGGCAGCGTTGGCAGCCATAACAAAAGCTGCCGAAACAGGTAAGGGAAATTTACTTGAACTGGCTATCGATGCAGCAAAAAAACGTGCATCTTTGGGTGAGATATCAGATGCCTGCGAAAAAGTGGCAGGAAGGTATAAGGCAGTAATCAGAACAATTGAAGGCGTGTATAAATCGGAAGCAAAAGACAAATCGGAATTTCGTGAAGCACAGGAACTGGCACAGAAATTTGCTGAAATGCAGGGCCGCCAGCCGCGTATCATGGTAGCAAAAATGGGGCAGGACGGTCACGACCGTGGTGCCAAGGTAGTAGCCACAGGCTACGCCGATCTTGGCTTTGATGTTGACATGGGGCCACTGTTCCAGACACCGGAAGAGGCAGCCAAGCAGGCCGTTGAAAACGACGTGCATGTACTGGGCGTCTCCTCACTGGCAGCAGGCCATAAAACCCTGGTGCCTGCAGTGATTGAAGAGCTGAAAAAGCTGGGCCGCGACGACATCATGGTCATCGTGGGAGGCGTTATCCCTGCCCAGGATTACCAGTACCTGTACGATGCAGGGGCAGTAGCCATCTTTGGTCCCGGCACCAGTGTTGCTGCAGCAGGAAAGAAAATCCTCGAAATACTTATAGAAGCATATAAGGAAGAATAAGAAGTAGATTATATCTGGGAATAATGGGTAATAAAAGCCGGCCGTCAAACGACCGGCTTTTTTATTATTACACTGCAAGAGAATTTAAATCCTTAGTTGATAAAGACGGCTTCATTCATTATCGATTCTTTAATCCTTTGCTTTATATATTTTTCGCGGCAATATCTACCTCCAGAACCAGGTTTTTTATGAAAAACTCTTTAAGTGCCGCCTTTAATTTATAGAGGTTTTGAGTGTTATCCTCAAATTCAACGATCAAATCCAGATCACTGTCTAAACGCTGCTCTCCCCTGGCATAACTCCCAAAGAATCCTATCTTTGACAAATGAAACTGTTCACGCAAATGTTTGTTATTCCGTAATAAAAATGATATTATTTCATTCTTTTGATACGAATATATTAAAAGAATCTGCCATTTCAAATGTGCACAGCAGACTTAGTTCTGAGAGGAGCCGGCTTTTCTGCATCATAATTTAAGATTTTTTTATCAGAAAAAGACCTAAATTTGGAATTATGAAACTAAAGCAAAAACAAGGATCCCGTTGCAGGGAATTATCGGCGTAATCTTTTTTGCTATAATGCTCATTGCTGTATATGGTTTCTTTTCAGAGGAAAACACAAGCGAAAGCGGCAATGTAGTTGGTCTCATCATAGGTGTTATATTTGGAGGAGGAGTGGGTCTATTAGCATTCCTTTCGCCAATGAGAAATGAATTACACCTTGTTGGAGGGTCTGCACAAGTGATGTTTTTTCTAAACAGCCCTTCAAAAGTAGAAAAGGAAAATTTTATTGAAGAGATTATAAAAAGAAATCACTCACTTTTACTTGAAAAATACGGTAAAATAGATCCTGATTTACCTGAAGAAATACAAATGAGTAACTTGTACTGGCTCAAAAACAGGTGCTTAATTTCCGAAGAAGAGTATGAAAATTTAAAACAAGAGTATAAAACCCGACGGTTGATGATCTAAATTTCGGGCAGGTGGATTTATCCAGTTAACCATTCCTGACTGCCTCTCGTTTTCAAAACGAGGGGTATAAGGGAAGATGAGTCACTAAGGATTCCCCAGGACTTACCCCAGGCAGCTCAACATTATGTAATCCGGGTTAACCTGTTGAAATCCTATGGTATATTATAATATTCTGACTATATTTGTACCATAATAGGTACACCTAGAATAAAATATGGCAATAATTCATACTACAAGCAGGCAATTCAGGGATAACCAGAAAGATTATTTTGAACTGGCAGATAAAGGTGAAAAAATAATTATCAGAAGGGGCAAAAAACAGGCATATGTACTAACACCCATCGATGATGATGATTTATACTTTACCCCTGCAATGCTTGAAAAAATAAAAAAGTCAATCCAACAGGCGAAAGAAGGAAAAGTAACAACTATAAAAACAACTGATGAACTGAACCTGTTTCTCGATAATCTATGATCTATACCCTAATCTTTACAGATGAAGCTATAAATGACCTTGCCCGGCTAAAGCAAAACGAACCTGCAGCATTTAAAAAAGCAAAAGCACTTTTAACAGAACTGCAGCAGCATCCCAGAACCGGAACAGGTAAACCTAAACCGCTTGGCTATGGTTATAAAGGTTTATTTTCCCGAAGAATTACTAAAAAACACAGGCTTGTTTATTGCATCAATGATGAAAAAATTACTGTACTGATAGTTGCTGCATCCGGACATTATTCTGATAAATAAAGCAGCAGGGGACCATCAGAATTCCCTATGACCTCTTTGTGATTCTTCTTTGTGCCTTAGTGCCTTTGTGGCAAAATCTTAATCAATTCTTCCTTTAAACAGGTTGCTCAATAAAAACTTGATACCCTGTTAAACTCATTTACCAATTGAATTTTTACTCTTCGTCCAGTAATTTAACTATTTCCTTTTTTAATAATATAAGATCATGAGATACAATCGTCCAGATGATATCTTCTGAAACAGTATCATAACCATGAATGATTCTGTTTCGGGTATCAACAATTTTTCTTGCTTTTGTTTTAGAGTTTCATCTTCTTCTTTTTTCCACGGGGGTCCAACGCAGCATAATCTTCTTTATAAGTTCGCGATCCCTTCGCGATCCCTTCGCGACAAGTTCGCGATATATTCGCGATGTAGCGAAGTTATCCCGAAGTTGTTGTGAAGTTAACAGGTAGCTGATAACAGATTGAGCTTTGCGTGAAGGATCATTGTACTCCTGATGTTTCTTCCCGACCGGCTGTGAAGATAATTGAAGAAGAAGAGCTGCGGGGTTCCGGCACAACTTTTCCAGGTTTAAGGAATTAGAAAAAAATACTGATTTACTTAGGATGATATGTCTTCCGGAAGGTATAAAACAGGCTCAGGTTCCAGTTGAAATCCTCACCACCGATTTCATCATCGAAGGTTTTGTAGAAGGTTGAACCCAGCGAAAGGGGGAAGTTTCGTTTTTCAAGCAGAATGTTACCTGAAATATAAAAGCCATCGCGATCATCGAGCCTGAGGTAAAAAACCTGTGGGTAAAGGCCGAGCTGATAATCCCGTGCTACCTGGATTGGTGAGAATACCGGGCTTAGGGAAAGGAAATGTCCGTTCCTGAAGCTTTCTGTCTGCACGCCCCTTGTGCGGAGGTAAAGCAGCATAAAACTTAAACGGGGATTGACTGTAAAGGTATTTATAAGTTCAGCAGCCAGGACCCTGTCGACAATGGGGCGGTTACCTCCGCTGCCTTCAAAGGCTGAATCATCATATATAAAAGCCAGAGCTGGAAAATGGGTCCCGGCTGAAAGCTGGTACCTGCCTTCAGTGATGACTTTATACCTGTACAGGAATATGAATGACCAGGGTTTGCCTGAAAGGGAGTACTGGAACTGTGGCTCTATGCTGAACCTTTTCCACTTCAGGATGATATCGAGCGAAGTGGCAGGCTCGCCCAGGGTAAAGGCCGGAACAAATGAAAAACCATTGTTGGTTACCCCTACCCTTATATTCAGGTCTAGGGGAGATTTAAGGGTATCGGGTTCTGCTGCACGGATGTTACCAGGTATCACGAATACCAGCCACACTGCCGGGAATAAGTATTTTAAAAAGTGTATCATACTTAAAATGAACCGTTCTTCATACATGTTTGGGATTATAAACAGAATCAGTGAAGGGAAGTTTTGGAAAATAACATTAAGTTGCCTGAAGATGGTAACGATTTCCAGCCTCAATGTCGTGAAGAGGTAGTACCTGGGGGTTGCATGACCAGCCAGGCGGGCTTCCCGCTCGTGCCTCGCAGTAACAATGACGGATCAGTGAATATTACAGAAGGAGAGAGAAGCAGATGGCTTAGCCTTCTGATTCACGCTCTTCCTCATCTTTCCAAGGTTTGTATACATGTGACCCCTTCAGGGTCAGGACCACTCCTCCGCCTGCATCTTCTATAAACATGTAATCCCTTCAGGATTAAGAAGACCAAAATGAACCTGAAGGGTTCACATGTATATAGAAGGAAAATTACTCCCTGGAACCCGAGCCTGAAGGGGTCGAATGTTTAATAAAAGATTGCTGTTCCGTATTTTCGATATAATATAATCATTATCGGTCACCGCTCTGAACAACCTCCTTCACAGGTATATCCCCATAAACCACATCAACTGAAACTTTTCCGTTTTTCATCTCCACTGTACCAAAGCCCTTATCCGTTGACAGGAAGCTTGTGAAATTACCCACTTTTGAATCGACATATAGCACCTGGTCAACTGCATCGTAGCGTGTGCCTGTCAGTCCCTGCAGCAGTCCGTAGCTAGCCATGGCACGGGCGTACCAGTGGCCGCATTCGTATTCATTGAAAGGGTTGCGCACCCGGCCGTCGTACCTTTTACGCACCGCCCTTACAATCTCAAGCCCCTTTTCAACCTCCCCCATTGTCATCAGGTGGGAGGCAACCTGGTACTCGATCCCAGTCCATACTTCATTGCTGTACACGAAAGGCAGCGTCAACTCTCCCCCGTCAGGCCAGGTGCAGAGCAATAAACCACCCTCTTTCCCCATTCCATAAGATGGCCTTTGCGGATTTACATGTTTCGACAGATCGCTTTTAAGATTGTGCCGGTGCACTGCAGTAAGATGGCTTTTCACCTTTGACTGGTCTATAAAATCGTCCATCCCTGCCATTTTACCGATCCAGGCACCCAGAACACCATCTGAAAGGCAGCCGCTGCCATACTGGTATTTTGGCCCTTCTTTTTGCAACAATTCAATGGCTTCGGGCGAGTAGTTCATGTTGATGCCCACTTTTGAAGCAGCCACAGGGTCGGCAGCCTCCAGTCCCTCCACCATGATCTTCTGAATGAAATACTCACCGTTATACAAGTCATTTTCGAGAAACTGTTTTCCTTTCGCCAGTAAATCCCTGTATTTTGAAACATCGTCACCAGCGACCTCCCCCATTTCAATGATAGCGGTTAAAGCACCCAGATAGAAGCTTGTGCACATGCCATCAGGCCCCCAGAATTCGATGTCGTAGGTATTGTGATGTGGCTCTTCAGTGATCCCTTTTCCCTTTGGATCCCATGCGGCAATGCAGAAATCGAGGCTTCTTTTCACTTCGGGGTAGAGCAATTTCATCCAGTCAGTATTTCCTGATATGCGCCAGTCGCGGTAGATCTTCATGATGCCCCCCAGCTGACCGTCGGCTGCAGCATGAAAATCATGATTATCTACTGGCACAATGGGCATACTTGTACGGAAATTCTGGTGCCCTTCCTCATTCTGGCTCACGTTAAATTCGGTTTCTCTCAGGGTCCGTTCCAGCGCCGGGAACAGGTGCGGGATGGCCTGTGCGTAATTCCAAACATGGGTGCACGAGCCATAACAGCACCCACTGTCGTCGTGGCATCCTTCCCAGGCCCACAACTTCCCGTCTTTCTGCCTTAAAACGGTAGGCGACTTCAGGATTGTAAGATTGGCTGCCACTGCTTCTATCACTTCAGATTGTAAAGTGGAACTGTAAAACGCATCGGTAAACAAAGCAGTTTTAGTTTTCAGATCGCTGTAGTTCGCTTTCCAGTAGCCTGCAACCTCGACTACATCCTTAAATTTCCCGGAATACCAGGGTTCATAGTAGATATGGCTCAGGTCGGCACAGCAACCTTTTTCAGGCGGACAGGCTGCCAGGTCGGCAGCAAGCTGTTCCTGCGACACAGGCCCCAGGCCTGCCCTTAGCATCGAATGAGGGGCATGCCAGGCCATCATCAGCCTGATTGTTTTCTCCTCACCGGGTTTGAGCTTAAAAGGAACATACAGGGATGCGCCGGGTGAATTCATGGTGGTTGTATCGGCCTGGTAGGTAAATTCAGAAAGATCTTTCCAAAAAAGTGTGCGTGAATCAAACCAGCCTCCCCTGAACCAGCAGAGATCAGTAACGGCAGCAGGGTCATCCGTAAATATTGCAAAGTCACCTTTGTAGTGCGGCTTATCAGGATGGCATTCCTGCTTCAGCAGGAAACCACCGGGCATACCGCCAATGGAATGCCCGCGCTCATAGTTGCCGCCCCACTCACTGGGGATTTCAATCCGCATCAGGTTTTCGGCATGGTAAGAAAACAAGGCATCAATTTCCTTGCTCCCTGTATTTCTGAAAATATATTCAAAGCTGCCAACCGGGAGGCTTGAATTGTCCTCATCAGCCGGAATAAACGGGCTCCAGCCCGTGACAGACACTTCAACCGGCAGGTCATTATCGTGCAGGTTCAGCTTTCCGAACGGGAACCGGCTTTCAAAGGAAGCATGTTCAAACCGTGGAAAGCCATACGAAGTGCTTCCTGCACCGTTGCCTGTTTGCGGATTTCCAAATACCTTCCACGCCGGCACAGGACCTTCAAGCACTTTTGCTCCGTTTTCAACTCCCTTAAGCGACAAAGCAGCCATCATGAAAGGTTCGTTGTACACATCGGGATGGTTCCGCACCGATACATGCGAAAAGGCGCCGTTGCCTTCCATGCAGATCATGCCTGCACCAATGCCTCCAACTGGAAATGCAAGCCGGTTCAGGTATTCGCCTTCGTACACTGAATTGAAGGATCTTTCACCTTCTGATTTGTTGTTGTTGCGGCACGATAAAAAAACGACAGCAAGTGCCACAAAAAGCAAAGGTTTTAGTTTCATTTTACAACTGGTTTAGTCACACAAAAAATTCTAATTTCACTGTTCCAGGTGCCGGCCTATCACCTGCTCCCAGATTCTGTATCCCTTATCATTCATGTGAAGATTGTCATCCACAAAAACATCACGGTAAACTTCACCCTTTTCATCGAGCATGGCTTTCCACACATCAGCAAACTCAACCCCTTTTGTCCTTTTGGCAATCTGTTCAAGATACCGGTTCAGCTTTTCATACTCTTTCTTCAGCTCCCACCGGGCAACGCTCGGCTTGGCTGCAATCAGCACGATCTTAGCCTGAGGTTTATCCTTTTTTATCCTTTCAACAAGCATCCTGGCCTCATCCCTCACCTTCTTTGGGTCTTTTCCCGAAGCAATATCATTGTCGCCCTCATAGATAAAGAGGTAATCAGGGTCGTGACGGCCGATAAGTTCATCGTAATAATAAATCAGGTCGCTGAAGTGCGAGCCCCCGAATCCATTATTGATGACATGGTGTTCAGGAAAAGCCGACTGCACATCTTTCCACATCCTGATGCTGGAACTTCCTGTAAATAACAGCAGCTCTTTATCAGGACTGAAGCAGTAGTCCTTTTCTGTCAGTGTTTCTATTTCTTTCTGAAATCTTTTGGGATCCTGCGCATTGGAATGGATTACTCCAAATAAAATCATGATCACGAGGATCCCTTTTGTCAGCCACGAATACTTCATAGTTTGTTTTTTTATATTATAAATTACATTTTATAAGTTCTAAGTTCCAGGCCTGCCAGCTGTGGAAGTTTATTTGCCGGCATATCGAGATAGAAATAAGCCGTTGATGACCAGTCGTCGGAGCGGTAGAAATTCGTCCATCCGTCCATTAAATCACCTCTTTTCAAATCGACAGAGGGCACGGAATCCATCAGTCGCATGAATTCCTGTCCTTCCTGAATGGTAACGGGTATTAAGGGTGCACCATTATCAAGAAACTCTATAACTTTGTTTTTCATGTTTCCGCCCATCGCCTGGATATCAGCCCTGAATTCTCTGTTAAAGTAGATGGGATCGGGTATGTGGTAACGATAGAACGTCCAGTGGTCGTTTTCAGTATCAGCAACCGGACAGCCGGTATGGCGGTTTATAAAGGCACCCTGTCCCCATGCAGTGCCGATGTAATCTTCAGTTCCGGTGCCGATAAGTGTTGGGAATTCACCGTCACCATCGAGGTACATTTTCACCTCCCCTTCACCCCACCACGATTTCTGATAGACAGGATTGGCCATCACTCCAAAGTTGACACCCAGGAACCGGCCTTTGCCTTCCACGCGGGGCAGGATTACATAATCCTCACCTGGTGTAGTGGCAGTGTCACGGTTCCAGAAACAGTGAAAATACAGGTAGTCATTGTTCCAGTTACTGATCTGAACAAAGTTGATGTCGTAGAAGAGCATATCGAGGTCGGCAGCGCCTTCATTTGTAACGGTAACCTTAGCTCCCGAACGGAAAGGCATTGGGATAAAGCAGTTAAACGACCTTCCTTCGGCGCTTGAGAACAGTTTACTTTCATGGGCAACCATTCTGCCAAGGCCATTCCCGAAGAAATCGCCGAAAGGGGCAGACACGGCAGGAACCTCTTCCCCGTCCCAGTACATGTCGATCCTGAGCGAACGCAGCATCTGCGGGGAGCGGTCCTGGATGGTGAACCACATACGGTTAATGATTCCGGGGCCGGAAACATCCATCAGAACCTTTGTTTCCCCGGCTTTCAGGAAATCATACGGATGGCCTTTTGCGCCCCGGTTTTCCTGTCCGCCCGTTCCTTTACCCGAGGTAGGGTTCTCGAAGCTGTTCCATCGGGGCTCAAGGTTTTGAAATTCGAAGAGGGAGGTATTGAACGGGTTGTCAGCCGGTTCCTGACGGTTGTTGTTGCAGGAAACAAGAAGGATGACCAGGCTATAGATGGCAAGGTAAATGTTTCGCATCATTACATTGATTTGGATTCATGATAAAGATAGGAATAATCAATAAAAAATCTAACCTGAAGTGCAGGAGGATGGATGCTAAATATAAAATGATGAAAATTTCTGTTTAGGAATCGTTCATGATGGAAAACCAGGTTGTAACATGAGGTTCCTCCCTTCCATGTAAAAACAGACAGGGTTTTTAACATGAGGTACCTCCCTTCGGTATACAGACAGATTTGTGGTGTATGATGAGGTTCCTCCCTTTAGTATACAGACAGATTTGTGGTGTATGATGAGGTTCCTCCCTCCGGTCGGAATGACAAGCCGCCCCGTTGGGTCAGAGGG
>JAEYNZ010000165.1 GCA_023412195.1 Bacteroidota bacterium | reverse complement strand
CAAATTTTATTTCTGTATTTTTACTCATGTTGTATAAAAGTTTTGCCAAGAACAATTTTACAACATCTGAAGGGAAACCGAAAGGGAGTACCTTCTTTTAATTTACTTTAGTCGGACACTAGTGATTATAAATGTATCTTCTTTGTGATTTCCTGGTGCCTTGGAGCCTTGGTGGTAAAAGTAATATATGCCACAAAGCCACCAAGACCACGAAGTTTCACAAAGTTCCCGATGCGGTTTTTTGCTTCAGTCTTAATTGTCAGATTATGTGCATGTTAAGTAAATCCGTCATTGGTATTGTAGGGAGAAATCTCAAATATTAACCGGTCACTAATGAAAAAAAATGAAAATATTGTATTTCAGGAATAACAGATTACAGTCATGATTCACGAAATATCGCCCCATCAATTTAATAACCGTTATGTCTCATATCCAAAGACAGGTAATGATGATTATATCTTTCATTTCAGCGGAAATTCATTGCTGTTGAAAGAATGTGACGGTGATTTTGAACTGCCCCGCAAAAGAGACTTCCCTGATGTATCGGAGTTTGCAGAATTTTATTTCCTGTTTACACTGGATGATGTTCCATGCTTTCTTGTCAGGGATAATCTCCAGGAACTTCATTCGGAATGCATAATGAAGGATATTCATTTTTTCCGGTCAACAGGAAAGAAGGAACTTGCGTGGGCAATGCTGGCCGGCTTCCACCTGATGAACTGGTATCTGCAGAATAAGTATTGCGGAGTTTGCGGGGCAGAAAACAGACATAATCCCACTGAACGTGCCTTGGTGTGCCCCAGTTGTAAGGCAACCGTTTACCCTAAAATTTCGCCTGCAATCATTGTTGCCATCATAGGCAAAGACAAGATTCTCCTGGCCCGGAATGTAAATTTTCCCGGAAAATGGTATTCACTGGTTGCAGGGTATGCCGATATAGGAGAATCGCTGGAGGATGCCGTGGTAAGGGAGGTAAAGGAGGAGGTAGGACTGGATGTATGGAATATTCGCTATTATAAAAGCCAGCCATGGCCACTTTCGGGTTCAATGATGATTGGATTCGTTGCAGAAGCTGATGATGCGCAGCCTGTTGTTATTGATAACAAGGAAATCACGGAGGCAGCGTGGTTTACCCGCGATAATCTTCCTGATCATCCCTCAAAGCTGAGCATTGCAGGTGAGATGATAGAGAAATTCAGAACAGGAGAACTACAGGTATGAATGTTCATCTTTCATTTAATCGTATCTCTCCAGCCTGAATACAGTATTTGGATAATAGGCATTGCTCACTGCCTTAAACTGAAGCAGGCTGGTTCCCAAAGAATCCAGTTCAACATGAGCAAATCCAAAAATGTGTGATCCGGCATATGAACTGAAAGAAGGGTATACAGCATCGAAAAACAGGACCAGCCTGTCCTTATTCTGAGTAATGATTTTTATTGTGCCATTTTCAATCGATGGTGAGCTGGATTCGGGAAAAACCTGGTATGACAGGTTACTTTTTATGACCAGCCTGTCGAGCGGAATTGTTCTTGTGATCATTACTCCTGCACTGTCGAAACTCAAAGTCAATGGCTTCCAGCTTCCAATCAGCTGACTGTACATGCCCTGCAGCCCGGTACCATTTTCTTTTTTACATGAGGCAAGAACTGCTATAATCAATACAACAAACGCAAAGTTTTTCATGATCTTTTTACTTTAGATGCTCTAGTACCCAAAAAAGATGCGTTTACCTGCAATAATAATAATGGTTTTTCTTAAGCGGGTTTATATATTACGAAACGCGTTGATTCCTTATCTGTTGTTCGTATACCAGATACCGGATGAATGATAAATGTAAGTAATAGTTTTATCTCCGTTTCTGGTATAGAACAAATACAGGTTTGGTACGTGAAACATCGAATTTAATCTATAGTTGGTCTATAGTTGGTATATAGATGACCCCTGATTGATTACAAATAATTCATTTGCTGAATTGAAAATTGAAGTCAGGGAAAGCACCTTTTATTCAGATATTATTTTTAAATAATAAAGGTTGGTGAAATAGTTATGATAAGCCCTTCGCTAACATAGATTAAGCCTGGGTTTAAGTATCATTTTTTTTGGGCAATATAATAAATGGATTGAAAGAGTCCGGGTGATTTTCTGTAAAGTTCAATCTCCTTCAGGTCGTCTGAAAATAATTTCCGGAAATTATTATCTGTTATTTTGGCTATTTCGGTTTCAAGCCGGTGGTAATAACTGTCCCACCAAACCTTTTCATCAAGATGAATTGTACCTGCAATCCTGAACCTGTTGTTCCTTATGAACTCACATTTCACATCATGGTCCCTGAATTCATCATGAATAATAAAATATCCGCCTATCTTTAGTTTGCTGGCGATGCTGACAAACCCGGTTTCGAATCCAACGATGTTCAGATAGCCTTCTGCGAGGATGATATCAAAAGATTCAGGCTTGAAAGGATAGTCAGGGAAAGAAGCGCAGATGGTTTTTACGGTGCATAGAAGATTTTCTGTATTTACTTTTTGTTTCAGAAACTGAATCTGTTCCTGCTGAATGTCAATGGCTGTGACAGATCCAATATAGTGATTGGCAATCCATAATGTTGGAACTCCTGTGCCGCAACCAATATCTAAAATTTCCGGATTGCTGATATCAGGAAGGATGGAAAAAGCTGTCTCCATATAAGGAAGCAGACCTTTCCTGCAAGTATCCTTCAGGTTTAAATAGGTGCTTATTTTCTCTATCATCAGGTATTCTTATAAATACAGGACAAAAGACATTATAATCTAAACCTGTGAAGTTAAAAAAGATTGTTCGATTTTTGTCTTTGGTGCATTTTTTACTAAGTCCCCCTCGGTATTTAACCGAACTTCAAAATAAGCAACTTCACAAAAGGATCTGTGACTAAGCAAAATCTAAAGTAAAATGTAAAAATCAATAAGATTTTACTGCAAACCTGAATTATCTTTTCTTTCTCCAAAACCTCCTTCTGCAAATGGAAGTGATGTAAAACCTTATTTTTCTGCGCCAACCTTAGTAACAATGCAAACTACCACGATTTTGGGAACCTTATTACCTTAT
>JAEYNZ010000128.1 GCA_023412195.1 Bacteroidota bacterium | reverse complement strand
ACATGTACCAGCACCCGGTAAAAATTGGCAGGGTATCACCGGAATGACTGGCAGGGTATCGTCGGAATAACTACAGAATGCCTGTTCTGGCGAAACATTCAAACCCTCAAACCCTCAAACCCTCAAACTCTTCCATTCTTTGAGCCCCCGGTCCCAAATCAGCAACTGCACAACATGAACAACATGAACAACATGAACAACATGAACCACATAAATCCTCAATCAATTACAAAACTTAAAACTGTTAAAACTTTTCCTCTCCTCAGTCGGATTATTATGCAGAAGTAAGTTTTGGTGCAACATCCAAACCCTCAAACCCTCAGCCTCTTCCATTCTTTGAACCCCAGGTCCCAACTCAGCAGCTCCACAACATAGACAAAATGAACCACATGAACCACATAAACCCCTCAAACAATTTCAAACATTTTCAAACCCTCAAACTCTTCCATTATAAATATTACCTTTGACAATTCTAAGCTCATAAAATGCAGGAAATAAAAAACGAAATACAACCAACTCCCGGCAAAGCAGAGGAACAATTAATGCTTTTAATTGAAAAGCTTACCCTGGAACAACTGTATGAAATAAATGGTATAGTCGTAAACCGGATAAATTATCTTGAAAAAGTCAAGGATTTACAGGCAGCCAATGCCTTCAGAAGAGGAAATAAAGTAACCTGGGAACGAGACGGGGAAAAATACTTTGGCAGTGTCGTTAAAGTAAACCAAAAAACAATTCATGTTACTGAAAAGGATCCTCCATACCGACAGTGGAAAATATCACCACAATTTCTCAATAAAATCAACTAGTATATAACAGGGAGGTTCTGGCCAGGGTAAAAACTGCTTCCGATGGACCAGGAGGCTTTTAAGTGATGGCCAAAACTCCTGCGGCAACGTTTCGCACGCCAGGTTCGTGTCAAACCTGAGGCGGTAATATGGCAGGTATCTTAACTCCTCTTCATAAAGGTCAGAAGGATGCCCGTCTGCACATTGAACTTTTCATTCAGCAGGATTTTATAGGTTCCGATAAAACAGACCTGCGGGGGCGTGTTCATGTCATAGCCGCTGTTGTTTTTCATTTTCAGCAGGGCAAGTTGCGGAGATGAAAGATTTAGGCCTTGTGAGGCATAATTTTAAACAGACGGTCAAACAAATCTGTTTTTGTGATATACCTGATTGAGTCAAGGCCTTTCCCTTCTTCTTCAATCACTATCACACCAAAATAATCCAGAAATCTTTCGAATGTTCTTGTTGAATAACATCGGGCTGCATAGTTTTTCTCCGCATCATATCCTGATTCTACCAATTCCTCCAGTCGGGGAAAAGCTTTCAAATATTTTTCTGCATAATAAGAATCCGGTTTTTTCTCACTGCCATACTTCGCCAGCAGGATGAGGGTAAATCCAAATCCCAGCTGGCCTATTTTGTTATCGCCATAGCCGTCATAATAAGCCCAGTTAAATTTAGTTGCAAAGGTGTTCAAGATTGTATTAAATAATTTTGCCTTACTGGCAGCGATTATTTCTCCATTCCGTGTAAGGCTTAACCTGCCATTACGTTTTTTTATGAGACCTGACAGTTCCACGAGTATGCGGGTCAGGTTGACTGTCATTGAATCGGTCTCCTTATACAACCTTGCCCTTTTCTTTTCAATCCAGTAATCTTTTAAAAAACCCTGGTCGTAAAGGTCTGCAACAATCTGTGTAGGCAGAAAACCTTTTGAGGTAAGTTTCAATTCCCCCTTTTGTGCAATTTTCTGAATAAGGTAATTGACCTGGTTAAAGATTGGAATTTCACGATATTCCTCATCCCGCAGATTCTGCACTATAATCGGGCTGCCGGGATCAAAGGTAAAATTCAGAATAAAATGCATTTCTGTAGAGGAATAACCTTCAAACTCTATTCTTCCGCGGTTATTTTCCTCATTCATGAACCGGTCCAGGTGCTGCTGCAATTCGTGTAAATCCATAGCCTCACTTACTTATATTGTTTCATTGCAGGTAAAGATATAATTCTTTACTTAATTCACGTGAAGCCCGACTGCTTGATGGTCTCCCTGCCGGTAGGTAAGCATGCAGGCATTCAAACCTCTTTTAGTAACTTGAACCTCCACGCCCCGGATGGTATTTTTCTGCAAGGCATGTTTTTTCTCTACACCTTAATTATATGATGCCACTACTATATTTACCCATCTGCTGTCAGGTATATAGGAATGAAGAAGGTCAGTCATCCTTAACATTTTATGTACGATACGCTTATTCCTGGCAATTTTTCTTTTTGAGGTACGGGCTGTTAACCGGAGCATCCTCATTTTCTTATGTAAAGCCTTCAGTTTTTCTTCCTGTGTCATTTTTTCCTACCCTCTATTACGGCAACAATATAATACCTGACATTATAGCTTCCATGCCGGACGCACATCACCATCAATTTCTTGCCCCGGTATTTTTTTAAAGTACCTTTCCGGTTGTGGTTTTTTGGTTCGATGTAGCAATCGCCCACATAGTCCCCGTGAATCCCCCTGTTGGAAGAAAAATATTCATGCGTGCCCGATTCCATGTAATGCAGCACGCGTTTCAGGATTCCCCTTTTGGTTTTGGTCCAGGTTGGATAATCTTCAAACAGCCCCATCAGGCTGATTACCTTTTTTAATTCATTTTCGGTCATAGCTCAGTAAATGGCATTGTTGTAAAATTTGATCAATCGCAAAGGCGGAACAAAATGAACTTTTTCAAAATCTTTTGTTGCCGGCAATAAAGGATTGCAACTGGTCGATATGCCGGCTCAGTTCGCCAATGAATTCTCTTTGAATTGCAAAATTGTCGGCATTACTTAATACCAGTTTACGAAGCAGTCTCACTTCACTTTGAAGTTGTTTGATTTTTTCTGATGTTGTCATTGCACAAAATTTTAAAAATTAAATCATTAAACTTTGTGCATCACTGTACAAATAGCTTTTAGGATTACACTTTTTTGGTAGACCTACCCGCATTCTGAACCACCGTGGTGTGTATACCCGGTTGGTGCTTGAATTACCAAGCTCAATGATGCATGCACAAAAGTAGCAAAATATTGGAGGCTGGCAAATAAAAGAAGGTGAAAATGCTGACTTCGTCGAAGGCGCTGCGGAAAATGGGGCAGAGGTCCATATTTTTATTATCTTATTTCGTCGTGGATAAGCTTTTCTACTTCCTGTTTCAGCACAGGAAGATGTTTGTGAAGGATCGCCCAAATATTTTCATCAGAGATATTATCATAAGAATGAATTATTTGATTTCTTAAGCCAATAATCTTAAAGGCATTTATTAAAGGAAAATTTTCGTCCTGCCTGATTATTCTGTTTACAGCTTCACCAATAATTTCCAGATCACGTTCTACTGCTCTTTTGAGGATGGTGTTTGAGCTATAGATTTTAAAATCTTTTGGGACATCTGAAAAGTACGTCTCTATCTCATCAAAGCCATCTTTATATCATACAGCCACTTTAGAATCTTCTCGTCCATATACTTTAATTTTATCCCTGTCGACTGATTTTTTTAATACAGGATTTTTTATGGTTTGTATTTCCAGAAGATCAACTTTCCGGGCGAATAAATCTTCAAGCTTTCCTTTTAATTCCATATAGTTATCAAAGTAATCCAATGGTTCAACACCTGAAAATCTAACAGTGAAGTCAATATCGCTTTCTTTTGTAAAATTTCCTGAAACTACTGATCCGAATACATACAATTCTGCCACATGATACTTTTCACAGAGGCTGATAATTTTATTAATATGCTTTTTAATGATCTTCATGATTTCAAAGTTACAAAAATTAAAATTACCTGTGCAGGAACTAAATAAGCATCTCCAATGGTGTGTGGGTGTAGTTTTCAGATAATTGTGTTAAAATATATTTATAAATGACGCTTTTAATCACGCATCATTTTAACTGAATCAAGATCTTTCTCATCCTTCATTTCTTCAAACTTTATTGTTTGTTTAACTGTAACAACCCATTTATTGATAAATCTTCATCAATGAGCCGCCAGTTAATCCCATAGCCAGAAGGAGAAATCTTATATTCTTTACGTTCGGCTTCAGAGGCACATGCAAGTTTATTCTGAAACTTCAGATATTTTCAAACGGATTGTTTGATCATCCACTAACAAAATCAAAAGATCTTTTTCAAATTTTAAATCAATATTATTATATGCTTTTTCCATTATTACCTTTTAAAATATATATTCCACTCATTAAAAATATAATCAAAATGCTCGTAAATAATCTTTTTAATTTCCCTTCCTGCCTGCGGCGTCAAATTATATTCCAAAGCAGTTAAATTCAATTGGTGAATCAGCAGGAGCAACATTATCGATTGAGCAGGTAGGCTATAGTCACCAGCTTAGCAAACAGGCCAATGATTTCCTCCAACACGGTAATCCTTAATCCTATAAATTATAGCTTGTCCCTATCTGTCGGGAGTTCAGACTACATGTACCAGCACCCGATAAAAATTGGCAGGGTATCGCCGGAAGTTATAGGGTCCAATTTTCAATTTTTAATTCAGATATCCTGTTAAATTCCCTTTCATTATTAGTGACAAGAGTCAAATCCAGGCTTTTTGCATGAGATGCAATTAACATATCAAGTGGGCCAATGGGAGTTCCTTTTTTTTCTAAATCAGCCCTTATTTTACCATATTCTATAGCAGCATTTGTATCGAAGTCGATAATATCCAACGGTGTTATAAATCTTTCAAGAGCTACACTATTTTTTTCAATATCAGAACTTTTCATTATTCCATATCTTAACTCGGCTAATGTTATGCTTGAAATTCCGATTGAACCAATTTCAAGCGTTTTGAATTTTTCAAATACATTAACCGGCTTCTTTTTTATAATGTAGATGCAAATATTGGTATCCAGCAAGTATTCCATCAATCGAACAATTCCATTTTTTGTTGTGAGGTCTGGTTTCTGTTTTCCATAAAATCAGGGGTGAATAAATCAACTCCTTCTATCATATTTTGCCAGGGACTATGAAATGGTATAATTTGGATGGTATTACCCACTCTTTTAAG